>NZ_JADPZX010000001.1:6153125-6463750 GCF_015712165.1 Streptomyces spinoverrucosus
GTCGTCCGCGCCGGTGACGTGCAGCGCCTGAGCGCCGCGTCCGGCGTGCGGCACGTCGAACGCAACGACGGCGAACGCCCGTTGACGTTCGTGCAGATGTGGCTGGCCCCGCTCGCGCCGGGCGGCGACCCGGCGTACGAGATCGTCCACGGCATCGCGGACGCGACGCCGTACGCGGTCCCGGAGGCCGGCGCGATGCTGCACGTACGCCGTCTGGCCCCGGGCGAACGCACGGCGGTCCCCGACGCCCCCCACGTCTACGTCCATGTGGTGCACGGCGAAGTCACCCTGGACGCCGAGCGCCTGGGCCCCGGTGACGCGGCCCGCATCGTGGACGCGAAGGACGTGGAGGCGGTGGGGGTGACGTCGGCGGAGCTGCTGATGTGGGAGATGGCCTGACGGCGGTCAGGCCGCGCGCGCCTCCGCGAGCACCGCGTCCGTGAACGTCGGCCACGCCTCGATCGCCCAGGGCCCGAACGCCCGGTCCGACAGGGCGACGCAGGCCAGCCCCGCGTCCGGGTCGATCCACAGGAACGTACCGGACTGCCCGAAGTGCCCGAACGTGCGCGGTGACGACGAACCGCCCGTCCAGTGCGGCGACTTGGCGTCGCGGATCTCGAAGCCGAGCCCCCAGTCGTTGGGGTTCTGGTGCCCGTACCCGGGAAGCACGCCCTTCGTCCCGGGGTACTGCACGCTCATCGCCTCGGCGACCGTACGCGGGTCGAGCAGCCGCGGCGCCTGCACCTCGGCGGCGAACCGCAGCAGGTCCTCGACCGTCGACACCCCGTCCTTCGCCGGGGAGCCCTCAAGAGAGGTCGACGTCATGCCCAGCGGCTCCAGCACCGCCTGCCGCAGATACTCCGCGAACGGGATGTCCGTGGCCTTGGCGACATGGTCCCCGAGCTGCTCGAACCCGGCGTTGGAGTACAGCCGCCGCTCCCCGGGCGGCGCCGTCACCCGGTGCTCGTCGAAGGCCAGCCCCGAGGTGTGCGCCAGCAGATGACGCACCGTCGACCCGGGCGGCCCGGCCGGTTCGTCGAACTCGACCGCGCCCTCCTCGTACGCGACCAGCACGGCGTACGCGGCCAGCGGCTTGGTCACCGAGGCCAGCGCGAAGCGCTGCCCGACCGGCCCCCGCACCCCCAGCACGGCACCATCGGCCCGTGCGACCCCCGCCGCAGCGGTGGGAACCGGCCAGTTGTCGATCAACGCCAAGCTCTGCAAGGACATGCCCCGAGCCTAATCGTGCTCAGGGCACCCACCGCATGAAGGGGTCCCCGGTCCGTGCGAAGCCCAGCGACTCGTACAGCGGCTCCGCCTCGGCGGACGCGGTCAGGTCGACCTGCCCGACGCCCCGCTCGCGGAACCACTCCAGCAGCTCCGCCGTGCACGCGCGCGCGTACCCCCGCCTGCGGGCGTCCGGATCGGTGGCCACGCTGAAGACGTACCCGACCAGCCCGCGCGGGTTGCCCGCCTTGCCGATCCGGTACTCCAGCGTCCCGACCGCCAGCGCCGCCAGCGCCCCCGGCCGGTCCGGATGGTCCACCACGAACGCCGCGAAGTCCCCGTCCGGTTCGGCCAGCCGCGCCCGGAGCCTCGGCAGGGACTCGGCATGCCACTCGGTGGACGACGACCCGCCGGAGAACACCGAGTCGATCATCACCTGGCGCAGGCGCAGCACTTCTTCGACATCGTCCGGCAGGGCACGGCGTACGAGACTCATGACCCGCACGCTAACCGCCGAGCCCCCGCCCGTCCCGCCGATTTTCTTACCGTCTCTTTCCGGCCGCGCTTGCTTGGAGTGCACTCCAAGGTCATAGCGTGGAACGCATGACGGTGATGCAGACCACGGCAGCAGCCACCGAAGCGGCCCACGAGGAGATCCACCAAGGGGCCCACGAAGAGGCCCTTACCCGCACTGACATCTGCTCCGCCGCGCCCCGCCGGCATCCACGCCCCGACGGTCAGGACCGCTACACGATCAGTGAGGTCGTCGCCTTCACCGGCCTGTCGGCGCACACCCTGCGCTGGTACGAGCGGATCGGCCTGATGTCCCACATCGACCGGTCGCACACCGGCCAGCGCCGCTACAGCAACCGCGACCTGGACTGGCTCGACCTCGTCGGCAAGCTGCGGCTGACCGGTATGCCGGTCGCCGACATGGTGCGGTACGCGGAGCTGGTGCGCGCGGGCGACGGCACGTTCGCGGAGCGCCGCGAGCTGCTGGAGACGACCCGCCGGGACGTCCTGGAGCGGATCGCCGAGCTCCAGGACACCCTCGCCGTACTCGACCGCAAGATCAGTTTCTACTCCGACGCCGACCGCGCGCACCCGTCGCACGAAGGGGAGAGGACCCGATGAACGACAGCACGATGGCGACGGTACGGCTCGGCGAGGGCGGCCCCGAGGTCGGTGTGCAGGGCCTCGGCTGCATGGGCATGAGCTTCGCCTACGGCCCCTCCGACGCGAACGAGTCACGGGCCACCCTGGAGCGGGCGCTGGAGCTGGGCGTCACGCTGTACGACACGGCGGACGCGTACGGCGCCGGCGACAACGAGCGGTTCCTGTCGTCGTTCTTCAAGGCGCACCGCGACGGGGTCGTGATCGCGACCAAGTTCGCCCTGTCGATCCCGCCGGACGACCCGACCCGGCGGGTCATCCGCAACGACCCGCCCTACATCCGCGAGGCCGTCGAGGCCAGCCTGCGGCGCCTCGACGTCGACGTGATCGACCTCTACTACATGCACCGCCGGGACGTGAACGTGCCGATCGAGGAGACGGTCGGCGTGATGTCCGAGCTGGTCCGCGAGGGCAAGGTCAAGCACCTGGGCCTCAGCGAGGTCACCGCCGGGGAACTGCGCGCCGCGCACGCCGTGCACCCCATCGCCGCCGTGCAGTCGGAGTGGTCGCTGTTCAGCCGGGACATCGAGGCGAAGGTCGTACCGGCGGCGCGGGAACTGGGCGTCGCCCTGGTCCCGTACTCCCCGCTCGGCCGCGGCTTCCTCACCGGTTCCTTCGTGAACGCCGAGCAGGACCTCACCGCCGACGACTTCCGCCGCCAGCAGCCCCGCTTCACCGGCGACAACGCCACGGCGAACGCGGCGCTCCTGGAACCGATCCGATCGGTCGCCGAGGCCCACAGCGCCACCCTCGGCCAGATAGCCCTGGCCTGGGTCCAGCAGCAGACGGCCGTACACGACCTCGCGATCGTCCCGATCCCGGGCACACGCAAGCCGAGCCGCGTCGAGGAGAACACGGCGGCCACGAAGATTGTCCTCAGTGAGGAGGAGTTGAAACTCCTGGACCCCATAGCGAGCAGGGTGTCAGGCAACCGCTACGCAGACATGACGTTCACGTCGGCGGGACGGGAGTAGACGTCCCCAAGGGGCGCGGGGCTGTATCAATATGCGGCTCCGCCGCGTGGGCGCGACCAGCCCCCACGTACCCGAAATCACAGCTCAGCCAACAACTCGGCCTTCTTCACAGAGAACTCCTCATCAGTGACCAACCCGGCCTGATGCAACTCCCCAAGATGCCGAATCCGCTCCGCGATATCCGCAGGATCCCTTCGCGGAGCGGCGGCCACCACAACCCCCGCCGCCCCCGCGGAGCGCACCGCCGCCAGCACAGCCGCCGCGAACGGCAGTGACTCATGCACCGGCCCGTACCCCAGCCCGAACACCACGGCCGCCGGATCCTGATCGGCCTGCCCGCGCTGCTCCCCGGCATCCCGCCGCAGCAACCGCAGATGCCCCTCGAACACCTCCGGCGACCGCCACTCCACGCCGTTCAGATCCGCCACGGCGAACTTCTGGTCCCCGGCCTTCCACTTCGCCGACGAGGCCCCCGCCCAGGACCACCGAAACGCCACCGACGTCCCGTCGAACGAGGCCTTCCCGTCGTACGCCTTGAACGACAACGGTGCCTCGGGCGCGTTCACCAGAAACCGCTCCGCCGGGCCGGACTCCGTCAGTCGCGCCCGCAGTTCGTCGGCGTAGTACTCCGCGAGAGCGTCCCGCTCGGCGGGCAGCACCAGCCGATAAGGATCGCTGCCCTCCCTCAGTTGCCCCGCCGCCGCCTCCATCAACGGATCCGCCCCCGGCCGCGGCTCGGCACGCAGGACGACGGTCCCGCGCCGCCCGGGGGAGAGCGTCACCCCCTGCAGCGCCGCCAGCGGCACCCGCCGCTCACCGAGCGCCTGGAAGAGCTTAGGTGTTCGAATCCCCCGTTCGTAGCGGATGAGCACGGAGTCGGACTCGAACTCCCAGGCGGCATGAAATCCGGCCAGTACGTCACCCATGCGGCTCATCGTATGCGGCACGCGCTCTTTCGTCCCCTCCCTGCGCAGACCGCAGTTTCTGCGCCTCTACGCGCGTCCGACCGCCGTCGTGCCGGACAAACCCGCCCGGCACATGCCCGCATCGTCGGCGCAGTCCACCGCGCGGTACGCGCCAACCCCGATCTCGGCGAAGTTGGCGAGGCTCTCCGTGCCCGGTTCGAAGTACCCGGCGTGCCCGTGGGCGCCGCGCGCCGACAGCACGCGCGCCCCGAACGCCGCGGACACCGGATCCGCGCCGTGCCCGAGCCCGCCCAACTCCATGTACGGCACGTCCTGGATCCAGTCGTCGGCGTCCCGCATCGCCCACACCCGCGCGGAGGTGCGCAGCTGGGAGGCGTTGGTGGCGCGCATCCCGGGACTGCCGGCCACCGCTATGTCGGACACCCGGCCGGGCAGCGTGTGCGCGGCGACGCCGCAGACGACGGAGCCGTAGCTGTGGCAGAACAGCGAGACCGGCGCGTCGCCGGGCAGCGCGCGTACCAGCGCGTTCAGCCGGACCGCCCCGGCCTCGGCGCGCATCGCGGTGGCCGACTCCATGCCGAGGCCGTTGGGCGTGGTGTAGTCGGCCCAGGCGATCACGGCCGTGCGCGTCGACGGGGCGGCGGCGCGCTCGGCGGCGTAGAGGGACTTCGCCATGCCGACCGGGGCGGCGTACCTGCGGTTGGTGCGCTGGAAGGTGAGCAGGTCGGTGTCCACGCCGGGGACGACGACGGAGACCCGCTCGGCCCGGTCGAGGTCGCCGAAGACCTCGGCGATCCGGCCGGAGCCCTCGGGGTCGAAGGCGAGGATGTGCCGATCGGCATGCATGAGCGACTGGAAGCGGTGCATACGCCGGCCCGCCTCGTGCTGCCCGGTGGGACTGAGCCGGTTGTCGTGCATGCGTTCGAGTTCGACCTTGCGGGCCTGGTCGAGGGCGATGCGGTTGGCCCGGTAGCGCAGCTGGACGGGGGCGCCGTTCATGTTGCCGACCGCGAGCGGATAGCGGCGGGCCAGGTGGGCGCGCTCACCGTCGGTGAGCGAGGCGAAGAAGGCGGCGAGCCGGGCGGGTGCGGTGTCCGGGTCCGGCAACCGGTGTCCGTCGAGACGGCCACGCTCCCAGGCGGACAGGGAGGCCTGGAGCGGGGTGTCCGACCGGTGGTGGCGCAGCGCGGTCCAGCCGGTGGTCGCCAGCATCACGAACACCACGGCCAGCGCGAGCAGGGCGCGCCAGACGCTGAGCGAGGGCGAGGTGTCGAAGGAAGTCACTGGGAGGACACACTAGGAGAACGAGAGTGTCTCGCGTGAACCGTGTGGCGCGGATCACGTTTGAGGAAAGTCACCTGATCGCAACGCCAAATGACCGCACCGCACCCCTTTGTCGCGGCCTGCGCCGCTCCCCGCCTGCGCCCGGCTCAGCGCCCGCGCCAGTCGCCCGCCAGTACCGGACCCACCTGATCGAGGTACGTGGCCGCCAAGGTGCGCATCGCCTCCAGGCTGACGTCCGGCCCCGTGCTCCACAGCCGTTCGGTGACCCGGATGACCCCGCCGAAGACCGCCACCGCCACCCGCGGCCGCGGATCGGCGTCCACGTCCAGGCCCTCCCGCTCGGCGATCAGCCGCGCCATCTCCTCCTCCGTCTCCGCCGACCGGCGCAGATGCGCGGCGAGCAGGACGGGCGTCGACTCGATCACCCGGTACATCCGCAGGTACTGCTCGATCGGGACGACCGCCTCGATGACCTCGCTGATCCGGTCCCAGCCGTCCAGCACCGCCCGGCGCAGCGCCTCCATCGGCGGCTCGTGCGCGGGGCGGGCGCGCACCGCCTCGACGAAGTACGCCACCGTCATCGCCTCCAGGGCGAGGGCCGCTTCCTCCTTGCCGGAGAAGTAGCGGAAGAAGGTGCGCTGCGAGACGTCGACGGCGGCGGCGATCTCGTCGACGGTGGTGTGGTCGTAGCCGCGGGTGGTGAACAGCTCCACCGCCGCGCGCAGCAGCGCGTCCCGGGTGCGCTGCTTCTTGCGTTCGCGCAGGCCCGGCCGCGGCCCTGCCCGTGTGTTGCCGACCGTGTCCATGGGGCCTCTCCTGCGAACTGTTCTGCCTGATCAGGCTATATGTGAGTGTCGTGACAGTTACCGACTTGTGAATTGGTTTGTCAACTGTCAGCGGCTGTCATTAGCCTCGAACGTATGACTAGTCAGACCACCATCGACAAGACGGGGCCGGGGGACAAGGCACCAGCCGCCCCGTCTGGCCCGGCGCCGGTCAAGGGCCTGCGCGGCCATCCCTGGCTCACCCTCATCACCGTCGCCGTGGGCGTCATGATGGTGGCCCTGGACGGCACCATCGTGGCCATCGCCAACCCGGCCATCCAGAAGGACCTGAGCGCCAGCTTCGCCGAGGTCCAGTGGATCACCAACGGATACTTCCTCGCTCTCGCGGTCTCCCTCATCACCGCCGGCAAGCTCGGCGACCGGTTCGGGCACCGCCAGACCTTCCTGATCGGCGTGGTCGGCTTCGCCGCCGCCTCCGGTGCCATCGGTCTGTCCAGCAGCATTGCCGCGGTCGTCGTCTTCCGCGTCTTCCAGGGTCTGTTCGGCGCGCTGCTGATGCCGGCCGCGCTCGGCCTGCTGCGGGCGACCTTCCCCGCCGAGAAGCTCAACATGGCCATCGGCATCTGGGGCATGGTCATCGGCGCCTCGACCGCCGGCGGCCCGATCCTCGGCGGCGTCCTCGTCGAGCACGTCAACTGGCAGTCGGTGTTCTTCATCAACGTGCCGGTCGGCATCCTCGCCGTCGTCCTCGGCGCCTGGATCCTGCTGGACCACCGCGCCGAGAACGCCCCGCGCTCCTTCGACATCCTGGGCATAGCCCTGCTGTCGGCGGCGATGTTCTGCCTGGTCTGGGCGCTCATCAAGGCCCCCGAGTGGGGCTGGGCCGACGGCAAGACATGGGCGTTCATAGCCGCCTCGGTGGTCGGCTTCGTGCTCTTCGCCTTCTGGGAGACGAAGGTCAAGGAGCCGCTCATCCCGCTCGCGCTCTTCCGCTCGATCCCGCTGTCCGCGGGTGTCGTGCTGATGGTCCTGATGGCCATCGCGTTCATGGGCGGCCTGTTCTTCGTGACGTTCTATCTGCAGAACGTCCACGGCATGAGCCCGATCGACGCCGGCCTGCACCTGCTGCCACTCACCGGCATGATGATCGTCGGCTCCCCGCTCGCGGGCGCGATGATCACCAAGTTCGGCCCGCGCGTCCCGCTGGCGGGCGGCATGGCGTTCACCGCGATCGCCATGTACGGCATGTCCACGCTTGGGACGGACACCGGCAGCGGCGTCATGTCGCTCTGGTTCGCCCTGCTCGGCCTCGGCCTCGCGCCGGTCATGGTCGGCGCCACCGAGGTCATCGTCGGCAACGCGCCCATGGAGCTGTCCGGCGTGGCCGGCGGTCTCCAGCAGGCCGCGATGCAGATCGGCGGCAGCCTCGGTACGGCCGTCCTGGGCGCCGTGATGGCCTCCAAGGTCGACAGCGACCTCGCCGGCAACTGGGTGGACGCCGGACTTCCGGCGCTGACCCCGGCCCAGGAGGCCCAGGCCTCCGAGGCGGTCCAGGTCGGCGTGGCACCGCTGGCGCCGGGCACCCCGGACGCCGTCGCCGCGAAGATCACGGACGTCGCCCACGACACCTTCATCTCCGGCATGAGCCTGGCGTCGCTGGTCGCGGCCGGGGTCGCGGTGGTGGCGGTGCTGGTCGCCTTCCTGACGAAGCGCGGCGAGAACGCGGAGGCGGGCGCGGGAGCGGCGCACATCTAGCAGGCACGTCCTGGACGCGTTCAGGACGCGTCCAGGACACACATCCACGACGCACACCTGACGGGAACTCACCTATCAGGGTGACAGTCCTGAAGACCCCTCACACCCGGCACGCGCCGCAGGTCACAGTGGGTCAAGCCCTCCGTACGACATGTTCCGGTGGCACGTTCGTACGACAACGAGGGCGGCCCGGGCTGCGGCGCGCTGCCGGAGGGGGGCGGCGCGCCGACAGACCGGACAGACGGTCAGGCATGGAACGCGCAGCGGGGGTACTCGCCACATCGACCCGAACGAGCCGCGAGGTTCAGGGAGTTGATGAGCTGATGGCGGGCTTCGGACAAGGAACGCGCAGGTACCCCCGCTCACGTGGCCGGACGTGGTCACGGACCGGGCCGGATCGCGCGCAACTCGGGATCATCGGCGCCATCTGTGCGATCGCCGGTTTCTCTGAAAGGGGCCTCCGGTACAACGCCGGGGGCCCCACTCACGTCGGTCACGTAGTCACGTAGCTGCGGGCAGTCGTGCCGCTGGGGCGGCACGGGTGGGCGACCGCGCCGGCGGGTGCCGCACCTTTAATGCCGCTGTTCCTCCGCCGACGGCCCGGGCACCGACAGTGCGGCCACCTGCGCCCGCAACGCCCGTACCTCCTCCGTCAGTGCCGCGATGGCCTCCGTCTGCCGCCGTTCCTCCGCGTCATCCATCTCGAACCGCGATATGAACCACGCGGCGATGTTCGCGGTCACGACACCGAGCAACGCGATCCCCGACAGCATCAACCCCACCGCCAGCAACCGCCCCACCCCGGTCGTCGGCGCGTGATCCCCGTACCCCACGGTCGTCATCGTCGTGAACGACCACCACACGGCGTCACCCAGCGTCCGGATGTTCCCGCCGGGCGCGTCCCGCTCCACCGACAGCACGGCCAGCGATCCGAACATCAGCAGCCCCACCACCGCGCCGGCCACATACGTCGTCAGCCGTATCTGCGAGGCCATCCGCGCCCGCCGCCCCGCCAGCAGCAGAGTCGACACCAGCCGCAGCAACCGCAACGGCTGCAGCAACGGCAGCACCACCGCGCACAGGTCCAGCCAGTTCCGCCGTACGAAACCCCGCCGGTCCGGCGCCAGCCACAGCCGCACCCCGTAGTCGGCGGCGAACGCCCCCCACACCACCCACTCCACGACCAGACAAGCAGCCGTCAGAGTCCGCCCCGCCGAACTGTCCACTATCGGCACCGCATACGCGACGGCGAACACCACGGCCAGCACCAGCAGCGGCCGTTGGGTACGCCGCTCCCACCGCACCTGCGCCGATTGCTCCTTCATGCCCGCATCGTAAGGAACGCCCAAGGGCGGCGAGGCCCGGGCCCCACCGCCCTTGAAACCGGCCGAAGCAACCGAAACGGGTCGAATCAACCGGCGTACGCCTGCCCTTACGCGTCGCCGCCCGCGACCCCGGGATCCGCCGCCGCGACATCGAGGAGCTGGTACCGGTCGATCGCCTGCTTCAGCACCGACCGATCCACCTTCCCCTCCTTCGCCAACTCGGCCAGCACCGCCAACACGATCGACTCGGCGTCGATGTGGAAGAAGCGACGAGCCGCCCCACGGGTGTCCGCGAAGCCGAACCCGTCCGCCCCCAGCGACTGGTACGTCCCCGGCACCCACCGAGCGATCTGGTCCGGAACCGACCGCATCCAGTCGGAAACGGCCACGAACGGCCCCTCCGCGCCGCTCAGCTTCCGCGTGACGTACGGCACCCGCTGCTCCTCCTCCGGATGCAGCAGGTTGTGCTCCTCGCAGGCCACGGCATCCCGCCGCAGCTCGTTCCAGGAGGTCGCCGACCACACGTCGGCCCGTACGTTCCACTCCTCGGCGAGGATCCGCTGCGCCTCCACCGCCCACGGCACCGCCACACCCGACGCCATGATCTGCGCCGGAATCGACCCCGACGTGCCCTCGCTGAGCCGGTAGACGCCCTTGAGGATGCCCTCGACGTCCACGTTCTCCGGCTCGGCCGGGTGCCGGATCGGCTCGTTGTAGACGGTGAGGTAGTAGAAGACGTCCTCGCCGTGCGGGTGCTCCTCGCTGCCGCCGTACATCCGCCGCAGCCCGTCCTGCACGATGTGCGCGATCTCGTACGCGTACGCCGGGTCGTACGCCACACAGCCCGGGTTCGTCGAGGCGAGCAACTGCGAGTGCCCGTCCGCGTGCTGCAGGCCCTCGCCGGTCAGGGTCGTACGCCCCGCCGTCGCACCCAGCACGAATCCACGCGCCAACTGATCGGACATCTGCCAGAACTGGTCGCCGGTGCGCTGGAAACCGAACATCGAGTAGAAGACGTACACCGGGATCAGCGGCTCGCCGTGCGTGGCGTAGGCCGAGCCCGCCGCGATCAGCGAGGCCGTGCAGCCGGCCTCGGAGATGCCGTCGTGCAGCATCTGCCCGGTCGGCGACTCCTTGTACGCGAGCAGCAGGTCCCGGTCGACAGCCTCGTACTGCTGCCCCAGCGGGTTGTAGATCTTCGCGCTCGGGAAGAACGAGTCCATGCCGAACGTGCGGTACTCGTCCGGCGCGATCAGCACGAACCGCTTGCCGATCTCCTTGTCCCGCATGAGGTCCTTGAGCAGCCGGACAAAGGCCATGGTCGTTGCGATGGACTGCTGGCCCGTGCCCTTCTTCACGGTCGCGTACGCCTTGTCGTCCGGCAGCGCGAGCGGCTGGGAGCGGACGACGCGGGTGGGGACGTAACCGCCGAGTCCCTTGCGGCGGTCGTGCATGTACTGGAGCTCCTCCGAGTCCCGGCCCGGGTGGTAGTACGGCGGCGGGCCGGACTCCAGGTCCCGGTCGGAGATCGGCAGGTGCAGCCGGTCCCGGAAGCGCTTGAGGTCGTCGACCGTCAGCTTCTTCATCTGGTGCGTGGCGTTGCGGCCCTCGAAGTTCGGGCCGAGCGTCCAGCCCTTGATCGTCTTGGCCAGGATCACCGTCGGCTGGCCCTTGTGCTCGACGGCCGCCTGGTACGCCGCGAAGATCTTCCGGTGGTCGTGACCGCCGCGGCCCAGCATCAGGATCTGGTGGTCGGTCATGTGCTCGACCATCGCGCGCAGCCGGTGGTCGTCGCCGAAGAAGTGGTCGCGGATGTAGGCGCCGGTCTCGGTCGCGTACGTCTGGAACTGGCCGTCCGGCGTGGTGTTCATCTTGTTGACCAGCACACCGTCCCGGTCCTGCGCGAGCAGCGGGTCCCAGGTGCGGTCCCAGATCAGCTTGATCACGTTCCAGCCGGCGCCCCGGAAGACCGACTCCAGCTCCTGGATCACCTTGCCGTTGCCGCGCACCGGGCCGTCCAGGCGCTGGAGGTTGCAGTTGACCACGAAGGTGAGGTTGTCCAGGCCCTCACGGGCGGCGATGGTCAGCTGGCCGAGCGACTCCGGCTCGTCCATCTCGCCGTCGCCGAGGAACGCCCACACGTGTGACTTCGAGGTGTCCGCGATCCCGCGCGCGTGCATGTAGCGGTTCATCCGCGCCTGGTAGATCGCGCCGATCGGGCCGAGGCCCATCGACACGGTCGGGAACTCCCAGAACTGCGGCATCAGCCGCGGGTGCGGGTAGCTGGACAGGCCGTACGGCGCCTTGGACTTCTCCTGGCGGAAGCCGTCCAGGTGCTGCTCGGAGAGGCGGTCGAGCAGGTACGCGCGCGCGTAGATGCCCGGCGAGGCGTGCCCCTGGAAGAAGACCTGGTCGCCGCCGTCGCCCTCGTCCTTGCCGCGGAAGAAGTGGTTGAAGCCGACGTCGTAGAGGGAGGCCGAGGAGGCGAACGTGGCGATGTGGCCGCCGACGCCGATGCCGGGGCGCTGGGCCCGGGAGACCATCACGGCCGCGTTCCAGCGGGTGGCGTTGAGGATCTTGCGCTCGATCTCCTCGTTGCCCGGGAAGAACGGCTCGTTCTTGGTGGGGATGGTGTTGACGTAGTCCGTGCTGCGCATCTCGGGCACGGCCACGCGCTTCTCGCGGGCCCGCTCGATCAGGCGCAGCATCAGATAGCGGGCCCGCTCACGGCCACGCGCGTCGATGGCGGCGTCCAGGGAGTCGAGCCACTCCTGGGTCTCCTCGGGATCGAAGTCAGGAACCTGACTCGGAAGGCCGCCAATGATGATCGGATTGCGATCGGATCCGGAAGCCACGCTGTTCCTTACCTGTCAGAGGGCCGATTATCGAGGGTTTTCGGTATGCCTGCACCGTCTGCCTGCACCGTTCCCCATCGTGTACCTCGGGGCCCCAAACGTCACCTCTACCGAGAGGTAACGAAGGCGCTTCGTGGGCGCTTGGCGCAGAGGCATTCGATACTCGTACCCACGGATGATTCCCAAACGTACATACGGGGCAGATAGGTGTGGTGTACGTCACCATCGGTCTCGACGGCATGCCTGGAGTTGCGGCGACACGGCCGGGATCGTCACCGTTTCGGCGGTCTGAATCGCCGGGTACTTGCGCGATCCGCCCCGCCCGTGTGGACTACGGCCAATGCTTCGCGCACGCGCGTGGCTGAGACATACCCAAAGACATGATCAGGAGGCAACCCGTGAGCGCGACCGCGGACCACGCGGAGGAGCGGACGAACCCTGCCGCCAGGCTGGGGTTCCAGCCCGGGCAGGTGGTCCAGGAGATCGGCTACGACGACGACGTCGACCAGGAGCTCCGCGAGGCCATTGAGGAAGCCATCGAGGGCGACCTCATGGACGAGGACTACGACGACGTGGCCGACGCCGTTGTGCTGTGGTTCCGTGATGACGACGGCGACCTGACGGATGCGCTGGTGGATGCCACCACGTACATCGAGGAAGGCGGCGCGATCCTGCTCCTCACGCCGAAGACGGGCCGGTCGGGATACGTGGAACCGAGCGACATCTCGGAAGCCGCGACGACGGCCGGGCTGACCGCGTCCAAGAGCGTCAGCGTCGGCAAGGACTGGAGCGGCAGCCGTCTGGCGACGCCGAAGGCCGCCAAGTCCAAGCGGTAACCGATCGTTGAATGTGGGACGGGCCGACCACCGAGGTCGGCCCGTCCGCCGGTCGTCGGTGCCCGCTGCGTAGGGTGGTGTCCACCCGAACAGCCCCACCGAAGGGACGACGATGGCGATCCAGGTCGGCGACAAGGCACCCGACTTCGAGCTGAAGGACAACCACGGCCGGGCCGTGAAGCTCTCGGACTTCCGCGGCGAGAAGAACGTCGTGCTGCTCTTCTACCCCTTCGCCTTCACCGGCGTGTGCACCGGCGAGCTGTGCGAGGTCCGGGACAACCTGCCGAAGTTCGAGGGCCGCGACACCCAGGTGCTCGCCGTCTCCAACGACTCCATCCACACCCTGCGCGTCTTCGCCGAGCAGGAGGGCCTGGAGTACCCGCTGCTCAGCGACTTCTGGCCGCACGGCGAGGTCAGCCGCGCGTACGGCGTCTTCGACGAGGACAAGGGCTGCGCGGTGCGTGGCACCTTCGTCATCGACAAGGAGGGCGTGGTCCGCTGGACCGTCGTCAACGGCCTGCCGGACGCCCGTGATCTGAACGAGTACGTCGAGGCACTCGACACCCTGTGATTGTTCGGTCCCAAGGCCTGCAACAGCCGGGAACCCGTCACTAGGATCGACTCGTTTGATCCGATACCAACGCACGACGGGGCACCCGCCCCTGGACACCAATGGAGGACTCGTGGGAGTCAGCCTCAGCAAGGGCGGCAACGTATCGCTGACCAAGGAGGCCCCGGGCCTGACCGCGGTCATCGTCGGTCTGGGGTGGGACGTGCGCACCACGACCGGCACGGACTTCGACCTCGACGCGAGCGCACTGCTGCTGAACAACACCGGCAAGGTCTCCAACGACCAGCACTTCATCTTCTTCAACAACCTCAAGAGCCCGGACGGCTCGGTGGAGCACACCGGCGACAACCTCACCGGTGAGGGCGAGGGCGACGACGAGCAGATCAAGGTCAACCTCGCCGCCGTCCCGGCCGAGATCGAGAAGATCACCTTCCCGGTCTCGATCTACGACGCCGAGAACCGCCAGCAGTCCTTCGGCCAGGTCCGCAACGCCTTCATCCGCGTCGTCAACCAGGCCGGCGGTGCCGAGATCGCCCGGTACGACCTCTCCGAGGACGCCTCGACCGAGACCGCGATGGTCTTCGGCGAGCTGTACCGGCACGGCGCGGAGTGGAAGTTCCGCGCCATCGGTCAGGGGTACGCCTCGGGCCTGCGCGGCATCGCGCAGGACTTCGGCGTCAACGTCTGAGCCGTCCTTTTCGCTCCGCCCGTCCGGCGCCGCACGTTTGCGTGCGGCGCCGGACGCGCAGGACAACCACATCAGGCAGCACCCAGGGGAGGATCAGCATCATGGGCGTCACGCTCGCCAAGGGGGGCAACGTCTCCCTGTCCAAGGCCGCGCCGAACCTCACGCAGGTGATGATCGGGCTCGGCTGGGACGCGCGCTCCACCACCGGAGCCCCGTTCGACCTCGACGCCAGCGCCCTGGTGTGCAGCAGCGGACGGGTGCTCGGCGACGAGTGGTTCATCTTCTACAACCAGCTCAAGAGCCCGGACGGCTCGGTGGAGCACACCGGCGACAACCTCACCGGTGAGGGCGACGGCGACGACGAGTCGGTCCTGATCGACCTCTCCAAGGTGCCCGCCCAGTGCGACAAGATCGTCTTCCCGGTCTCGATCCACATGGCCGACGAGCGCGGCCAGACCTTCGGCCAGGTCAGCAACGCCTTCATCCGCGTGGTGAACCAGGCCGACGGCCAGGAACTCGCCCGATACGACCTCAGCGAGGACGCCTCCACGGAGACCGCCATGATCTTCGGCGAGGTTTACCGCTACCAGGGAGAATGGAAGTTCCGGGCGGTGGGACAGGGGTATGCGTCGGGTCTGCGGGGCATCGCCCTGGACTTCGGCGTCAACGTCTCATAGCGCGATGGCGCCAACGTCCGGTGGCGCGATATGAGCAAAAGCCGGGGCCGCGTGGGGCGCCGGGGGCGGCCGACTAGACTTCGGCTTCAAAAGTTTCGTAAAGCCGAGCGTGTCGCGGGGGAGCCCCGTACACAGAGGATTGGGTAGCCAGTGGTTCTGAAAACCTTCGGCTGGTCGTTCGCGGTCACCGCGCTCGGCCTAGTCGCGGCGGTCTTCTACGGGGGGTGGACCGCCTTCGGCATCGTGGCGATCCTCTCCATCCTCGAGATCTCGCTGTCCTTCGACAACGCAGTGGTCAATGCCGGAATCCTGAAGAAGATGAACGCCTTCTGGCAGCGCATCTTCCTCACCATCGGCATTCTGATCGCCGTCTTCGGTATGCGGTTGATCTTCCCCGTCGTCATCGTTGCCGTCAGTGCGCAGCTCGGTCCGATCGAGGCCGTCGACCTCGCCCTGACCGACAAGGAGCGTTATCAGGAACTCGTCACCGACGCCCACCCGGCGATCGCGGCCTTCGGCGGCATGTTCCTGCTGATGATCTTCCTGGACTTCATTTTCGAGGACCGGGAGATCAAGTGGCTGGGGTGGCTGGAGCGCCCGCTGGCCAAGCTCGGCAAGATCGACATGCTGTCGGTCTGCATCGCCCTGATCGTCCTGCTGATCACGGCGATGACCTTCGCGACCCACGCGCACCTGCACGCCGGGCCCGCCAACAAGGCAGAGACGGTTCTGCTCTCCGGTGTCGCCGGCCTCATCACATACATGATCGTCGGTGGTCTCTCCGGCTTCTTCGAGGACAAGCTGGAAGAAGAGGAGGAGCGCGAGCACGAGCAGGAGGAAGAGGCCAAGCGCACCGGCAAGCCGGTCATGCTGCTGGCCGGCAAGGCCGCGTTCTTCATGTTCCTCTACCTCGAGGTCCTGGACGCCTCCTTCTCCTTCGACGGTGTGATCGGTGCGTTCGCCATCACCAACGACATCGTGATGATGGCCCTCGGTCTCGGTATCGGCGCCATGTACGTCCGGTCGCTCACCGTCTACCTCGTCCGCCAGGGCACCCTCGACGAGTACGTCTACCTGGAGCACGGCGCGCACTACGCCATCGGTGCGCTCGCGGTGATCCTGCTGATCACCATCCAGTACGAGATCTCCGAGATCATCACGGGTCTGATCGGCGTCGTCCTGATTGCCGCGTCCTTCTGGTCCTCCATCCGCCGCAACCGCGCGCTGGCGGCCGCCGAGGGAAAAGCGGGCTCGGACGACAAGACTGAGGTCTCGTCCGGGGTGTGACACCCGTCCGGGTGAGGAACGCTCTGTGCGGGGCGGCCGTCGAGGACGACGTGATGTCCTCGGGGCCGCCCCGTCGGTCTTGGTCGGTCTTGGTCGGTCTCGTCGGGCCGCACGGCACGGTGAGTGGGGAGTCTGGGGGGCGGGAATGGGCTTGTTTGACGGGCTCTGGCGTGGGCGCGCGGCCGAGTTCGACTCGGGCAGCGCGGCCAGCAACGCGATCGAGCTGACCAAGCGGCACAGCCAGGTGTCGCTCACCAAGCAGGGGGCGGCGACCGGGCATCTGCGCATCAACCTGACCTGGCGGATGCGCAGCTCCGACATCGGCGGGCCGCAGCGGGAGAGTCTGCTGCGGCACCCCTTCAAGGCCCTCAAACCGCCGGAGGTCATGGGCCACAGCCAGAGCATGGTCAACGTCGACCTCGACCTCGGCTGCCTGTACGAGCTCCAGGACGGCACCAAGGGCGTCGTACAGCCGCTCGGCGGCTACTTCGGTGACGTCAACGCACCGCCGTACGTCAAGCTCAGCGGCGACGACCGGTTCGGCTCGGCGTCCGGTGAGACGGTCTACGTCAACCTCGACCATCGTGAGGCGATAAAGCGTCTACTGGTCTTCGTCTACATCTACGACCAGACCCCCGCCTTCGACCGTACCCACGCGATCGTCACGCTCTACCCCAGCAACGGCCCCCGCATCGAGATCGGTCTCGACGAACGCCACCCCCAGGCCCGCTCCTGCGCGGTCGTGATGATCGAGAACGTCAAGAACGAGGTGTGGGTGCGACGCGAGGTGAAGTTCGTCTACGGCTTCCAGGCGGAGCTGGACCGGTTGTACGGGTGGGGGTTGCAGTGGGGGAGAGGGCACAAGATCAAGTCGCAGCGGTGAGGCGGAAGACGCGGTGCGGCAGCGCCGCAAAGGGGCGCGGCAGTTGCAGCTGACCGGGGGCCGAGCACGCTGCGGTGCAACGCCCAAGAGGGGCGCGGGGCTGTATCGATGTGTGGCTCCGCCGGGCGGGCGCGACCAGCCACGACGGCGCCGCGGACGGCAGACGGCACGACGCGGCAGTTGCAGCTGACGGGGGCCGAGCACGCTGCGGTGCGGCAACGCCCAAGAGGGGCGCGGGGCTGTATCGATGTGCGGCTCCGCCGGGCGGGCGCGACCAGCCACGACGGCGCCGCGGACGGCAGACGGCACGTCGCGGCAGTTGCAGCTGACGGGGGCCGAGCACGCTGCGGTGCGGCAACGCCCAAAAGGGGCGCGGGGCTATATCGATGTGCGGCTCCGCCGCGTGGGCGCGACCAGTCACGACGGCGCCGCAGTCGACGGACGACCCAGCGCGGCACCCCCAGCGGAGCGTTCAGCGGCCGATGAACTGCGGCCCCTGCGGCGGTAGCCGGAAGTCGGGATCCGGGGCCGTGGGCACCGGGACCGGCGGCGGGTAGCCGTACCCGGACTGGGCGGCGGTCGCCGGAGCCGGCTGCGGGTAGCCGTAGGCGGGCTGGCTGGTCGGATGCGGGTAGCCGTACGCCGGTTGCGTCGCCGCCGGCTGTTGCTGCTGCGGGGGATAGCCGTACGCCGGCTGCGCGGTCTGCTGCGGCACCACCGCCGTCGGCTGCTCGGGCGGCAGTGGCCGCGACACCTCGGGCCCCGTCTGAACAGCGGCGGACGTACCGTCGGCGCCGGTCGCCGACTCCTCCAGTGCGGCCTCCGACTCGTCCACGGAGATCCCGAAGTCGGTCGCCAGCCCCTTCAGCCCGTTCGAATACCCCTCTCCGAGCGCCCGGAACTTCCAGCCCTCCCCACGCCGGTACAGCTCCCCGCAGATCAGCGCCGTCTCCTGCCCGGTCTCCGGCCTGACGTCGAAGTAGGCCAGCGGCTCCCCCTCGGGCGCCGCCGCGTCGTACAGCAGAATGCGCAGTGACCGTACGCGATCGAACGCCACCCCATCCGCCGAAGCGACCAGAAGAATCTGGCTGACGTCGGACTCGACACCGGACAGATCTGTCTGGATCGTGTCGGTCAGGCCCTCGGCAACCCGTTTCTTGCCGAGCCGCCACACCTTCCCGGAGGGGTGCCGGGGCTGGTTGTAGAAGACGAAGTCCTCGTCGGAGCGCACACGACCGTCGGGGCCGAGGAGCAGCGCAGAGGCGTCGACATCCGGGACCCCCTGCCCGGACGTCCAGCGCAGCACGGCGCGCACCGTCGTGGCTTCGAGCGGGACGTTCGACCCCTTCAACATCGCGTGCGTCATGCGGTCATCCTGCCCTCTCGGTCCTGCTCACGACAACGCGGGGGTCGGCAGGTCCCGGGCCGCCCCCGCAGCGCCGCCGAGAGAGCGCTGCCCGTCCCTGCGTTACTTGAAATTCATGCCCGGCGGGAACCCATGACATGGACTTCTACGTACTATTACCGGCCACCTTCAGCCGGTATTCAGGCCGCTCAAGCACCACGGGGAAGCCATATGCGTCATTTCGGGCACATCGGCCCTGAGGTGCGGCAGCGCCTCTTCCATCGGGAGCCGTGCGAGTTCACCGCCGACTCCCCGGCCCGGCTGCTCTCCGCGGCCCTGGGCGCCACCCTGTACAGCCCGGCCATCAGGCCGCAGCTCGCCGACGACATCGTCAAGCAGACCGGCCGCGGTGTGGTCTCGATGGTGCTGTGCCTGGAGGACTCGATCGACGACGGGGACGTCCCGGCAGGCGAGGAGAACCTCGTACGCCAGTTCGCCGACCTCGCCGAGCGCGCCTCCGGTGCCGACCTCCCCCTGCTGTTCATCCGCGTCCGCACGCCCGAGCAGATCCCCGACCTGGTCCGCCGCCTCGGCCCCGCCGTCCGGCTGCTGTCCGGTTTCGTACTGCCGAAGTTCACCGAGGAGCGGGGCATCCCCTTCCTGGAGGCCCTCACCGTCGCCGAGGCGGCCGGCGGACGGCGACTGTTCGCCATGCCGGTCCTGGAGTCCCCCGAGCTGCTGTACCGGGAGTCCAGGGTCGAGACCCTGGAGGGCATCTTCCGGGCCGTCGACAAGTACCGCGACCGTGTCCTCGCGCTCCGCCTCGGCGTGACCGACTTCTGCTCCTCGTACGGCCTGCGGAGAGCCCCCGACATGACCGCGTACGACGTGCAGATCGTCGCCTCCGTGATCGCCGACGTGGTGAACATGCTGGGGCGGGCCGACGGCACCGGGTTCACGGTGACCGGGCCGGTGTGGGAGTACTTCCGGGTGCAGGAACGTATGTTCAAGCCCCAGCTGCGGCGCAGCCCCTTCCTGGAGGGTCAGGCCGAGGAGCTCCGTGAGGCCCTGATCGAGCACGCCATGGACGGGCTGCTGCGGGAGATTACGCTGGATCAGGCCAACGGTCTGCTCGGCAAGACCTGCATCCATCCCTCGCACGTCCTGCCGGTGCACGCGCTGTCGGTCGTCAGTCACGAGGAGTTCAGCGACGCCCAGGACATCCTGCGGCCGGAACGGCTGGGCGGCGGAGTACTGAGGTCGGCCTACACGAACAAGATGAACGAGGTGAAGCCACACCGCGCCTGGGCCGAGCGGACCCTGCTGCGCGCCGAGGTCTTCGGCGTCGCCAACGAGGACATCGGGTTCGTGGAGCTGCTCGCCGCGGGGATTCCCGGCTGAGGGCCGGGGCCGAGGACCCTTTTGTAGACCGCTGAGCACGGCTGAACACCGCGGCTGAACACCACGGCTGAACACAAGGAACGCATGGACAAGGCAGTGAACGACGGAGCCAACCGGGTCGACGGGTCGCATCGGGGCGATGGGTCGCATCGGGCCGACGGGTCGCATCGGGGCGACGGGTTGCATCGGGGCGACGGGATCTGGTCCGGGAGCTGGGTCGCCGACCGGCTCGGGGTCGAACTCGTGGGCGACGACACCCTCACCGACCTGCTCGGACTCGCCCTGCGGCGCAACCCCAAGCGGGCCCACCTCCTCGTGTCGAACGTGCTCGGCAAGCACGTCCCGCAGTCCCCGTCCGTCGTGTACGGCTCCGGCTTCGCCCTCGGGCGCAGGGTGCGGGAGCTGCTGGGCACCGCCGGGGCGCGTTCCGCCGTCGTCGTCGGCTACGCCGAGACGGCCACCGGCCTCGGCCACGCCGTCGCCGACGGCCTCGGCCACGCCCCCTACCTCCACTCCACCCGCCGCCCCGTACCCGGCGTCGCCAGGGCCGGCGGCTTCGAGGAGTCCCACTCCCACGCCACGTCCCACCTCCTCCTCCCCGAGGACCCGAACCTCCTCTCCGGGGAGGGCCCGCTCGTACTGGTCGATGACGAGTTCTCCACCGGCAACACGATCCTCAACACCATCCGCGCCCTCCACGAGCGCTACCCCCGCGACCGGTACGTCGTGGTCGCCCTGGTCGACATGCGCTCCACCGCCGACCAGAACCGCCTGACCGACTTCGCCACCGAGATCGGCACCCACATCGACCTGGTCACGGCGGCGCGAGGGACCGTACGGCTGCCGGACGGAGTCCTGGAGAAGGGGCAGGCCCTGGTCGCCGAGCATGAACGGAGTGCGGCTGCGGCCCGTCGCGGGTGTTGTGCTCCAGGTCGTGTGGGTGTGGCCGGGGCTGAGCGCGAGATCGGACAGCTCCATCAGGTTGGGCCGGTCGTGGCCGGGCGCGAGGCCGATCAGGTTGGGCTGGTCGTGGCCGGGCGTGACGTCCATCAGGTTGGTCCGGTCGTGGCCGGGCGCGAGGCCGATCAGGTTGGGCTGGTCGTGGCCGGGCGTGACGTCCATCAGGTTGGTCCGGTCGTGGCCGGGCGCGAGGCCGATCAGGTTGGGCTGGTCGTGGCCGGGCGTGACGTCCATCAGGTTGGTCCGGTCGTGGCCGGGCGCGAGGCCGATCAGGTTGGGCTGGTCGTGGCCGGGCGTGACGTCCATCAGGGCGGGCCGGTCGTGGCCGGGCGCGGGAGTGTCACGCGGGTCGATCTGCGCTGGCCGGTCGGTGTTCCCGACGGCGGTCGGCATGGCTTCACCCCCGCTCATCGCCGACGCCTGGAGACCGCCCTGCCCGCCATGGGCGCCCGTCTCGCCGAATCCCTGCCGGCCGGGGCCCGGCGCGTGCTGGTCCTCGGCTTCGAGGAGCTGATGTACGCCCCACTGCGCCTCGCCCGCGAACTGGAGCAGCTCGTCGCTCCCGCTGACATCCGCTTCTCCACAACCACCCGTTCTCCCGTCCTCGCCGTCGACGACCCCGGCTACGCCATCCGCACCCGCCTCGTCTTCCCGGCCCACGACAACCCCGCCGACGGCCCCGGCGAGCGCTACGCCTACAACGTCGCCGGCGGCGCCTTCGACGCCGTGGTCGCCGTCGTCGACTCCACCGCCGACACCCGCGCCCTGCACGCTCCCGACGGCCTCCTCGCCCAGCTCGCGCAGCACACCCCGCACGTCCTGCTCGTGGTCGTCCCGTCATACGTCCCCGCGGCCTCGCCCGCCCCCGAAAGGCCCGCCATGCTGCCCGAGCCCCTTCGCGGCCCCGCCTTTTCCAGCTACGCGCCCGAAGAGGTCGGCTGGCTGCTCCAGGACCTGTCGGACGTGACCCTGGAGGCGCCCACCGAGGAGCGCGAGGAGGCGATCCAGAGCGGCGGCGCGCACTACGCCGAGTCGCTGCCCGTCGAGTACCAGCCCAGCGAGCAGTACCAGGCGCTCTTCCACGCCGCCCTGGAGACCTCGGCGGCCCGCATCGCCCACGCCGTCGGCGTCGTGACCGAAACCGTCCTGGCCGAGCGATCGCCCCGCCCCGTCCTCGTCTCCCTCGCCCGCGCCGGCACCCCCGTCGGTGTCCTGATGCGCCGCTGGGCCCAGCACCGGCACGGCGCCGACCTGCCGCACTACGCCGTGTCCATCGTCCGCGGCCGTGGCATCGACGCCAACGCGCTGCGCTGGCTGGCCGACCGGCACGACCCGCGCGACGTCGTCTTCGTCGACGGCTGGACCGGCAAGGGCGCCATCACCCGCGAACTGGCCGCCGCTCTGCGCGAGTTCGAGGACGCCGAAGGCGTCACCGGCTTCGACCCCGAGATCGCCGTACTCGCCGACCCCGGCTCATGCGTCCGCACCTACGGCACCCGCGAAGACTTCCTCATCCCCTCCGCCTGCCTCAACTCCACGGTGTCCGGCCTCATATCCCGCACCGTGCTGCGCGCCGACCTGGTCGGCCCGCACGACTACCACGGCGCGAAGTTCTACCGCGAACTCGCCGGCGCCGACGTCTCCACCGCCTTCCTCGACGCCATCTCCGCCCGCTTCGACGAGGTCACCGACGCGGTGGACGCCACCACCAAGGAACTGCTGTCCGCCGACCGCAGCCCCACTTGGGAGGGCTGGGCCGCCGTCGAGCGCATCAGCGAGGAGTACGGCATCCACGACGTGAACCTCGTCAAGCCCGGCGTCGGTGAGACCACCCGCGTGCTACTGCGCCGCGTGCCCTGGAAGATCCTCGCCAGGGCCGGGGCGGGCCCCGACCTCGACCACGTCCGGCTGCTTGCCGAGCAGCGCGGCGTCCCGGTCGAGGAGATCGCCGAACTCCCCTACACCTGCGTGGGGTTGATCCATCCGAAGTACACACGCGGCGCGACGGGCGCCGACGGAAAGGCGGTGGCCGTCTGATGCCGGTGCTGGTGGCGAGTGACCTGGACCGTACGCTCATCTACTCCTCCGCCGCGTTGTCGCTGACCATGCCGGACGCGCGAGCGCCCCGGCTGCTGTGTGTCGAGGTGCACGAGAGCAAGCCGCTGTCGTACATGACCGAGACGGCGGCGGGGCTGCTCACCGACCTCGCCGACGCCGCGGTCTTCGTGCCGACCACGACCCGCACCCGCAAGCAGTACCTCCGCATCAATCTCCCTGGCCCCATGCCGAAGTACGCGATCTGCGCCAACGGCGGGCACCTGCTGGTGGACGGGGTCTCCGACCCCGACTGGCACGCGAGCGTCACGGCACGGCTGGCCGACGAGTGCGCGTCGCTGGCCGAGGTGCAGGAGCACCTGCTGAGAGCCGCTGACCCGGTCTGGGTGCGCAAGCACCGGATCGCCGACGACCTCTTCGCCTACCTTGTCGTCGAGCGCGAACTGCTGCCCGAGGAGTGGGTGAAGGAGCTGGGGGTGTGGGCGGAGAACCGCGGCTGGACGGTCTCCCTCCAGGGCCGCAAGATCTACGCCGTGCCGAAGCCGCTCACCAAGAGCGCCGCCGTGCACGAGGTCGCCCGCCGTACCGGAGCCGACCTCACCCTCGCCGCGGGCGACTCCCTCCTCGACGCCGACCTCTTGCTCGCCGCGGACAGGGGCTGGCGCCCGAGCCACGGCGAACTGGCCGACAGCGACTGGACCGCCCCCGACATCACCTCCCTCCCCGAACGCGGCGTACTGGCGGGCGAACGCATCCTCCGCGAGTTCCTGCGAGCGTCGGGGGATCGCCCGTAGGGATACGGCGCACCCGGCGCCGGGCGACGCCAGGGACGGGCGCCGCCGCCGACGGAGCCGACCGCTAGCACGGGGCGCCGCCGGCGAGGAGCTGGCGGCTAGGCACAGGGCGCCGCTGGTGTCACGGCGCTGCCGGGAACGGGGCCGCCGGCCACGCGGTGCCGTTACGGATGTGGCGCCGCCAGGGGCGGGGCGGTGTCGGCCGCGCTGGCGCTCGCACTCCCCGGGCGGCCGCTATGGATGGTGGGCCGCCGGTGTCAGGGCGCCGCTGGGACCGGGCCGCCGGCCACGCGGTCCCGTTACGGATGTGGCGCCGCCAGGGGCGGGGCGGGGTCGGCCGCGCTGGCGCTCGCACTCCCCGGGCGCCCGCTATGGATGGTGGGCCGCCGGTGTCAGGGCGCCGCTGGGACCGGGCCGTCGGCCACGCGGTGCCGTTACGGATGTGGCGCCGCCAGGGGCGGGGCGGGGTCGGCCGTGTCGGTGCCTGCGCTCGTATCTCCGCCTGCGCTTCTCTCCGTCCCTGTTATCCCGCCAGTTCCTCTGTCCACGTCCGCATCCCTCGCCGAAGCCGCCCCCGGCGCACCGCCGCGTCGACCTCGCCGCCTCGCGCCGCCGCCCGGGCGCAGTAGGCGTATGCCGATGAAGGCCACGACCGCCACCGCGGACGCGGCGAGGACGACCTTCGAGTACGTGGAGACCAGGTCCGTCACCTCGGTCCACTTCTCGCCCAGGGCGTAGCCGGCGAGGACGAACGCGGTGTTCCAGATCGCGCTGCCCAGTGCCGTCAGGCCGAGGAACACCGGCAGGCGCATGCGCTCGACCCCGGCCGGGACCGAGATCAGGCTGCGGAAGATGGGGATCATCCGTCCGAAGAACACGGCCTTCGTCCCGTGCCGGGCGAACCAGGCCTCTGTCCTCTCTATATCCGCGACCTTCACCAGCGGCAGCCGCGCCGCTATCGCCAGCGTGCGGTCACGGCCGAGCATCGCCCCCGCGCCGTACAGCGCGAGCGCGCCGACCACCGAGCCGGCCGTCGTCCAGATCAGCGCGGCGTACAGATTCATACGTCCCGTGCTGGAGGCGAACCCGGCCAGCGGCAGGATCACCTCGCTGGGCAGCGGCGGGAACAGGTTCTCCAGTGCTACCGCGAGCCCGGCGCCCGGTGCGCCCAGGGTGTCCATGAGTTCGTTGATCCACTGTGGTGCCGTCTGCGCTGCGATGGATGTCATGACGATCACGCTAGAAAACCGAAGCTGAAGAAACCCTGAGGAAGACCACACGATCCCGCGCGGTCAACCGCAGCCCGGAATTGCGGTTTTCCGCAGTGTGCGCCGCCTCGCCGCCGGGCTAGCGTGGCGATCATGCGAAATGTGGCACGACGTGGAACGCGGTGCGGGGTCGGACTCATGACGGGAGCCGCCACGGCCGCCGTCGAGCTGCCCTTCGCCGCGGTGTCCGGACTGGCCCTGCTGCCCGTCCTGGCCTGGCCGCGCGGCCGACGTGCCGTGCTCAGGCCGGTGTTCGCAGGCGCGCGAAGACTTGCGGAGCTGGAGCGGGCCAGGATCAGAATCTGGCTCGGCCATCCCGTCGCAACCGCCTACGAGGACGCCCGCGCTCTCAGATACGTCTCGGTGCGCTGGGCCCTCGGCGCCCTGGGCGCGATCGTGATGCTGTCGGTCGTGCTCGGCGTCGCCTACGGCACCTTCTGGGCGTACGGCTGGCTGCTGGTCGACGTCACCCATCCAGGGTCGGTGGCCCTCGGCACGCTCGGCGGGCTCTTCCTGCTCTTTCTGGCGGTGCAGGGGATATTCGGAGTCGCCGAGCTGGAGCGGCAGTTGGCGCAGCGCATCCTCGGGCCGCGCCATCAGGACGAGCTGGAGCGGCGCATCGTCGAGCTGGCCGAGAGCCGCGCGGCGGTGCTCGACGCCGTGCACGACGAACGGCGCCGCATCGAGCGCGACCTGCACGACGGCGTCCAACAGCGCCTGGTCGCCCTCGGCATGCTGCTCGGCCGGGCCCTGCGCAGCACAGACGCCGAGCACATGGACCGGTTGCTGCGCCAGGCCCACGACGAGAGCCGGCAGGCGCTCGGCGAGCTACGGGACGTCGCCTGGCGTATCTATCCGACCGCGCTGGACGAGGCGGGGCTGCGCGCGGCGCTGGAGACGGTCGCCGAGCGGTCGTCCGTGCCGGTGCGAGTGGAGTGCGATCTGGACGAGGAGCCGGACACGGCGGCCGCGACCGTGGCCTACTTCGTCGTCTGCGAGGCCGTCACCAACGCGGTCAAGCACGCGGCGCCGAGCCGGATAACCGTGAGAGTGGGAACGGAGGACGGTTTCTTGTACGTGTGTGTCGAGGACGACGGCTGCGGCGGGGCGGACCCGAAGGGCAGCGGCTTGTTCGGGCTGGCGCGGCGCGTCGCCGCCCTCGACGGCCTGCTGAATGTGATCAGCCCGCCGGGCGGCCCGACGTACGTCACCGCGGAGCTGCCATGCGGGTGATCCTGGCGGAGGACTCGACCCTGCTGAGAGAAGGCCTGGTACGGCTGCTCACCGAGGAGGGGCACGAGGTGCCGGCCGCGGTCGGCAACGCCGAGCTGCTGCTCAGGGCCGTGGAGGAGGAGCAGCCCGACGTGGTCGTGGCCGATGTCCGGATGCCGCCCACGCACAGTGACGAGGGGCTGCGCGCGGCGCTGGAGATCCGGGAGCGCTGGCCGGGGGTCGGGGTGCTGGTGCTGTCGCAGTACGTGGAGAAGCGGTACGCGACCGAGTTGCTGACGGGCGCGTCGGAAGGGGTGGGGTATCTGCTGAAGGACCGCGTGGTCCAAGTCGACGAGTTCCTCGACGCCTTGGAGCGGGTGGCGCAGGGGCGCGCGGCGTTCGACCCCGAGGTCGTGCGGCAGTTGCTGGGCCGCAGCAAGCACACCGACCTCCTGGGCCGGCTCACCGCCCGGGAGCGGGACGTGCTGGCCGAGATGGCGCAGGGGCACACCAACGCGGCGATCGCCGAGCGCCTGCACATCTCCCGCAGCGGCGTCGAGAAACACATCAACTCGATCTTCGACAAGCTGGAGCTGACGGGAGGGGAGGGATACTCGCGCAGAGTGCTGGCGGTGCTGCGCTACCTGGGGACGTGAGGCAGGCGGTCATCCGCAGCGCCCCTGGCGGGTGCAGCCAGCCGCGGCAACTCGGCCGTCGGGCGTCAGCCGCAGCAACCCCCGCCACAGCACCCACCGCCACCGCCCGCGCTCGGTGTCGGGGCCGTGGCCGAGCCGCCCACCGCGACGGTCGACAGGAGCTTCACCGTGTCGTCGTGGCCCGTGGGGCAGGTGGCCGGGGCGGAGGACTCGGCCATGGGGCGGCTCAGTTCGAAGGTGTCGCCGCAGGTCCGGCAGCGGTACTCGTAGCGAGGCATGCCCACAGGTTAACGGGCGTCCCCCGGCGGCGGCAGGGAACGGTCGCGCGCCACGGCGGGCCCACGGCCCTGCTCCCGAGACTCCGGTTCGACCAGGTCGGGGTGGCGGGCCCGCCAGTAGGGGTTGTCGTGGGGCAGGGCCGAGCCGACCCTCCCGTACATCCCGAAGAACATCAGGACCACACCGAAAACGAAGCTGAACAGCACGTTCTGGATGCGGAAGGCCAGGAAGTTGTAGTCCGTCTCCAAGAGCCCCAGGTTCACGAAACCACTGAGGATGAAGGCGATGCCGACCACCATGTTGAGCGTCGAGGCGAAGTTGCCGCCGATCACCATGCCCACGAAGAGCAACAGTCCCATGCAGATCGACAGGATGCTCAGGGCACCGTTGGTGTTCAGGCCCATGACCTGGTCACCGCGGGTGTCGAAGAAGCCGACCTCGCCGATCAGACCGAGGATGCCGAAGGCGATCAGCACCAGACCCATCAGTCCGGCGCCGAAGCGGTAGACCTGGTTCAGGCGGTGGTCGACAGGCAGGTGCTTGTCGAACTGGATCCGCCGCCGTTCTTCCCCGTGCGCTGCGTGTGTGGCCATGTCGCCTCCCTCAGGGCGATAGCGGAGGCCGTGCGTCCCTTTCCCTTCAATATCTGCCCGCCCAGCCCGGGTGGGCAACACAAGGAGGTGACATCCAGGCTTCGGCCCAGCTCAGGGGCGGCAAGCCGGGCGGGTCAGTGGGCCGTGGCGCCGCGCTCTTCCCGGATCTGCGTGACGACTCGGGCCACCGTCTGCCGGACCGCTTCCGTCTCGGTCAGGAAGTGCCAGTAGTCCGGGTGACGGCCGTCCAGGGTGGCGATCGCACGCTCCAGCCGGGCGACGGAGTCGTCCAAGGGGCGGGCGTGACGAGGATCGGGGGTGTTGCGGCCGGTCATGGCGAGCCGCTGGGCGTCCCGGATGGCGAACCGGGTCCGTTCGATTTCCTGCTGGGGGTCCTTCTGGACGGCATTCAGCCGCGTGAGGCGGTCGCCGGCGGCCGAGACGGCCTCGTCGGTGGAGTTCAGCAGGGCCCGGGCCGTGGACAGCAGGGAGGTCGCGTCGGGCCAGCGCTGGGCCTGGCGGGCCGTCTGCGCCTCGGTGAGCTTCAGCTCGGCCTGGCGGACGCTCTCAGCGGCCTGCTGGGGGACGCGTTGGAGGTCCTGCCAGCAGGCCACGGTGAACCGTCGGCGCAGCTCGCTGAGGACCGGTTCAACCTGGCCGGCGCGAGTGGTCAGGGCCTGGGCGCGGGTACGCAGGGAGACCAGGCGGCGGTCGATCTCGGCGGCCCGCTCGGGAAGCCGTTCGGCCTCCGCGCGGATGGCCTCGGCCTCCCGGGCGACGCGCTCGGCCCGTTCCAGGGTCTGGGGGACGCCGTGCTGGCCGGCGCCCTGGTTCAGCCTGGTGAGCTCGGGGGCGAGGGCGGCGAGACGGGCGGCGAGATCGTCCGCCTTCAGCCCTGACCCTCGTACGGTGTCCAGGGCGTTCGAGGCGGCGAGCAGGGACTGGCGGGCGCGTTCGACGGCCGGGGCCAGGCGGGCGAGCTGGGTCTCGGCCTTGCCGAGCAGGGGGCCGAGACCGTCGGCGAATCGGTCCAGGTCCTGCTTGACCCGGCCGAGCTCGTCCTTGGCCTGGGTGAGCTCGGTGCGGGCGCGGGCGGCGGCCGAGGCCTCCAGGTCGTCGCGGTCGAGGTCATGGGCGTCGACGGCGTTGATGTACCGGTGGCTGGCCTCGTCGATGCGGCGGCCGAGCGCCTCGAAGTCGGCGGCGGCGCGGCGGGCGGCGGGGGAGTCGTCGACGGCCGCGATTGTCTCGATGGAGATGCGCAGATCGCGCTGGGCGGTGTCGAGTTCGTAGAACGCGGCCGCGGCGGCGTCCTTCGCGGCCTGCGCCTCGGCACGCTGGCTCTCGGCGCGCCCGCCGAACCAGCGCCGGGTGCCGCCGCCGGTGAACGCGGCGGGCAGCACGAGAGCGGCGACGAGGGGCAGAGAGAGGAGGGTGAGGGTGTCACGTATGGCGGTGGACACCCGGGGCGAGCGGGCAGGCTGCATCGACGGCGAGTCCGGCTGAGGTGGTGTCGCCGTCACATCCCTCTCCCGTGCTGTCATCCGCCCTGCCCGGTGTCATTCTCCCACCGGTTAAGGACGAACACACGGGGCGGTTAGTTCGCCATTTGGACCGTGACTTTGCCGTCGCCGGTGCGGGCGGAGACGACGTGCCGGCTGGAATCGTCGCGGGGCACGGCCACTTCGACCGCGCCGTCGCCGGTTTCGGCGGACACGCGGTAGGTGGCCCGGGGCACCGAGACGGTGACGGAGCCGTCGCCACTGCGGGAGTCCACCAGGTCGGGTACGGCGCCGAGTTCGAGGTGGGTGGAGCCGTCGGAGGTGTGGGTGCGGACCTGACGAGAGGTGACGTCGGCGCGGATGGAACCGTCCTGGGTGCGCAGGTCCAGCGGGCCGGTCGCGTCGTCGACGCGCACGGAGCCGTCGCCGGTGTGGACCTTCACGGCGCCGGTGGTGTTGTCGACACGGACGGAGCCGTCGCCGGTGTGGACCTTCACGGCGCCGGTGGTGTCGTCGACGCGGACGGAGCCGTCGCCGGTTCGGATGTTCAGCGCCTCCTCGAAGCCGCCGGCGCGCACGCTGCCGTCGCCGTCCTCGACCTCGACGGCGACGCCGCGCGGTACCTCGATGCGGTGCCTGGCCGAGCAGTCGGCGACGAAGCCGGAGCACCTCAGCCGCAGCACCAGTCGGTCGCCGTCCATGGTCCAGGTCACCTTCGGGTCCTCGCCCATGACGACCGAGCCCTCGAACCAGCGGGTGACCTGGATACGGCCCTCGGGGGCGGTGTCCGTCGCGACGAGTTCCAGGGCGGAGTCGTCGGAGTCGACGGTGAGGGTGGAGCCCTGCAACGGGAAGGACCGCCGCTCGGGTTCCCGGTCGTCCCCGGCGGCCGCACCGCAGCCGGTGACGCCCGCGACGACGACCACGACGGCACCGGCGACGGCGGCGGCGCGGGCGGACACGGAAGCGGACGCGGACGCGGACGCGGTACGGGCCATGACGGATCTCCCTGAGGCAGGCTGCGGAACGCCTCCCGTACGGTCGGAGCAGCGGGATGGCGACTCCTCGACGGTACGGACCCGACCTCCACCAGGGGATCCGGGCCACGCCCGGATTCGGGGTGGGGTTAACCCCCGGCCCAACCGACCCCTCCCCACATCACCCCGCCGATACGGGTTTGCAGGGCAGTGCCCCTGGCAAGGTAGGCTGTCGACTCGTCCTGGGCGCGTAGCTCAGCGGTAGAGCGCCGCCCTTACAAGGCGGATGTCGGCGGTTCGAAACCGTCCGCGCCCACCAGTCGCAGGACACGACTAAGGCCCAGGTCAGCGGGTAGGTTCCCGGAAACCTGGGCCTTGATCTTTCTCGGCTGTTCGCAGCCGCCGGTTACGTGAGACAAGTGGGCCCATGCGGCGTGAGGGGCGGGGATGGTCGGACGTTGGTACGCAGCCCTGGGCCTGAATGTGCTCCTTGGGATCCCAGGTGTGATTCCGATGTGGATGCTGTGGTACCTCGCGGCGAACTGGCCGCTCGCCGACCTTGGAGTGACCACGCGGGAGCCGACGGAGAACGACGGTCTGGCTGTAGGTCTGGCGGTCTTCGGGCCCGTCATCGCAGCGTGCGCGCTTCTGTGGTGGTTGGCCAATCGACCCCTTGCCCGCCGGACCCAGCTCGCAGCGCACCACTACTGGCTGCTCAGCGTCCTGGGCGTATTCCTACCCACCGCAGCGCTGATGGCCAACTCAATCTGACCTGGTGTGACCACGGCCGACGGCTCAGGCGTTGGGACGCTTGCCGTGGTTGGCCTTCTTCTTCTTGCGTCCGCGTCGCTTATTGCCTCGCTTGGACATGGCATCTCTCCCTGATGCAGGACTTTCTGATGCAGGACTTTCCATGCCTTCGCCAGTCTAAATTTGGCCTGTTGCGTCCGCATCACCGTGGCCCAAGCCATGTCGGCGCCGCCACCTGTGTGGCGAAAGGGCGTCCCACTCGGCGGGGTGCTTCTTTCCGCCAGGCAGTGGTGCTCTCCGGTGTGTCCTCGCCTCAGTCGTCCCGCTCGCTGTCCGGCGGTGTCTCCTGCGCGTGCTTCAGCTTGGCTCGGGCGTCCACGCGGTCGGGGCCGGTGAGTTCCGACCAGTAGCGGTGGGTGCTGACGAAGATCGCGAGTTCTCGTTCGCGGCGGCGGAGCTTCTCGACCTCGGCCTGCTCGTCGGCCGTCCAGCCGGGGGAGGCGGGGCGTTCGATCTTGCGCCAGGCGCCCGCGTCGCTGAAGCCGTCCAGGGGCACGACCGACCAGGGGAGCCGCTTCAGCAGGGCCGACAGTTCGGCCCGGACCTGATGCAGCTCCTCCTGACCGGCGCGGAGGTCGCTAGGGAAGTCGTAGGTCGTAGCCACGGCAGTAATGCTACGCCTGTTCGATTTCGAGTGGCGAGTTTCTTGTGGCGGTTCATGCGAACGGGTGTGGCTGAGCGTCCTTCAGTCCAGAGCGATGCGGGCAGCGACCGGTAGGTGGTCGCTGCCGGTCGCGGGCAGGGTGTGGATGTCGTCCACGGTCGCAGAACGGGCCATGACCTGGTCGATCCGGGCCAGCGGGAAGGCGGCGGGGAAGCTGAAGGCGAAGCCGCGCTCCGCGACGTTCATCCGTGAGGTCAGCGGGGCCAGCGCACGGTCGTCGACGGTGCTGTTGAGGTCGCCCAACAGGATCGCCGTTCTCAGCTTCTCCGCGGCGATGGCCTTGCCCAGCAGGCCGGCGCTCTCGTCGCGCCGGGAGGAGGCGAGGCCGCTCGCCCCGACTCGGACCGAGGGCAGATGTGCGACGTACGCCGCGATGTCGCCGTGCGGCGTACGGACCACGGCCCGCAGCCCGCGGCTCCAGGACTCCGTGATCTCCTCGGGCTTGATGTCCACCGGCCGGGCACCGGTGAGCGGAAACTTCGACCAGAGCCCGACCGTGCCTCGAACCGCGTGATACGGGTAGTCCGGAGCCAGCGTCTTCTCGTAGACCGCCAGCGCCGGGGGCACCAGCTCCTCCAGCGCGATGAGATCGGGCCCGGCGCCGGCCAGGGCGCGGGCCGTGCCCGCCGGGTCGGTGTTCTCGTCGCTGACGTTGTGCTGCACCACGACCAGATCGTGCGCGCCGGGCTTCGCCGCGGGCAGGAGCAGTCCGCCGAAGAGGTACGTCCAGGCCGCCACAGGCAGCAGCAGGGCCACCAACGCGAGAGCCGAACGGCGCAGCAGGGCCAGGCCGAGCAGCGCCACGACCGCCAGGCCGAGCCACGGCAGGAAGGCTTCCAGCAGGCTGCCCAGGCGGCCCACGGAGTTGGGCACCGCCCGGTGGGACACCAGCAGCCCGGCGGTCAGCACCGCCAGCGCGGCGAGTACCCGCCCCCGCCGCCACCAGGCCGACCGGCCCCACGCGTCCCCCGTGGAGTCCGGGCCCGGGACCCGCCGCCCGGCCCGGCGCCGCATCGCTGTCTTCACCGTCGACGTCACACCGCTCTCCGCCCGCTCCATCATCACCGCCCATCCGCTAGCCCTCGCTCCCCAAGACGAGCCGGCGGGTGATTCAGTTTCTGCCTTTCAGCGCCATCGGCGACACGCAGCGCAGCGTCACTCGCCTCCGGCCGGGGCGTTCCCGCTGATGTGCGGAATCGCCGACCGACCCCGCGAACGCCCACAGCGCCCTCGCCGCCCACAGCGCCCCCGCCGCCCGCGCGGAGACCTGCCCGCGCGGAGACCTGCCCGTGTGGAGACCTGCCCGTGTGGAGACCTGCCCGTGTGGAGACCTGCCCGCGCGGAGACCTGCCCGTGTGGGGACCTCCCGTGTGGGGACCTCCCGTGTGGGGACCGCCCGTGTGGGGACCTGCCCGCGCGGAGACCGCCCGCGCCGAAAGTGCCCGCCGCCGTCTGACCGCACTACCGGTGTCTGACCGCACTACTGGAACGTCTGTACCTCCACCGAGCTCGCTCCGCTCAGGACCCTCGCCGTGAACGCGGCCAGTTCGGCCCGCAGGTGCTCTCGGGGCAGGTGTCGCGGGCCGGCCAGGTGGTCGACGAGGTCGGCGCGGACCGCCGCCAGCAGGGCGTGAGCGGTGAAGTCGCTGCCGGGGAAGTCGGGAAGCCGGTCCAGGGTGTCCCGGAGGGTGGCGTGCCACCAGTCGTAGTGCTCGGTGCGGTAGGGGCTGTTGCCCGCGCCCGCCTCCTCCAGGGCGAGGGAGAGGTGCCGGTGGTCGAGCTTGAAGCACAGGAGGGCGTCGAGGAGGGCGGGGACGCGTTCCAGGGGCGGCGTGTCGGGGCCGAGGGGGCGGGGGTCGGCCGTGACGGCCTCGCGGATCGGCTCGAGCCGGGCGTCGTACAGGGCCCGGATCAGGCCCGGGCGGTCGCCGAAGCCGCGGAAGAGCGTGCCCTTGCCGACGCCGGCGGCGGCCGCGATGTGGGCCATGGTCACCTGCTCGGGGCTGTCGCTCTCGGCGAACAGCCGGTCCGCCGCCGCGAGTACGGCCTCGCGGTTGCGCGCGGCGTCCGCACGGGGCTTGCGCTCGGGCACGCCACATCCTCCAGAGGTCAGTTGCCGGTTGCATAAGCGGACCGCCGGTCCGTATCTTGGGGGCCGGTAAGCGGACCGCCGGTCCGCATAGTCTCGTATCGTATCCGAGGGGACACCCATGACCACACCCACCCAGCCCGCGGAGCTGTACCGCCACGGCCTGCGGTTGCTGCTCGACAAGGACATCCCCGCCTGGGTCGACCTGTGGGACGACGACGGAGTGTTCGAGTTCCCGTTCGCGCCCCCGGGGTGGCCGAGGCGGCTGGAGGGCAAGGCCGCCGTCGCCGACTACATGCGCGGCTACCCCGACCACATCGACCTCCAGGACTTCCCCGACCTGAAGATCCACCGGACCGACGACCCCGGGACCATCGTGGTCGAGATGCGCGGGGTGGGACGGCTGGTGAAGAGCGGAGCGCCCTACGACATGACGTACATCGCCGTCGTGACGGTCACCGACGGCCGGATCACGCACTACCGCGACTACTGGAACCCCCTCGCCCTCCCCCAGGACGGCACGGCCGACTTCACGGAGGCGGGCGACCGATGACCACGACCCTGGTTCTCGGAGCCACCGGCACCACCGGCAGCCGCGTGTGCGCACAGCTGGCCGCGCGCGGAGTCGCGGTCAGGGCGGCAGGCCGACGGGCCACCACCGGGCCGGGAGCGGTGCGCTTCGACTGGTACGACCCCGCCACCCACGGCGAGGCGCTCAGCGGCGCCGACCGCGTCTACCTCGTCCCTCCCCTGGCCACCGCCGCACCCGCCGACGTCATGCTCCCTTTCCTGGAGCAGGCGCGAGCGGCGGGCGTACGCCGGGCCGTGCTGCTCAGTTCCTCGGCGATTCCCGCCGGAGGTCCGGCCGTCGGGCAGGTGCACCAGGCGTTGCCCGCGCTGTTCGACGAGTGGGCGGTGCTGCGGCCCTCGTGGTTCATGCAGAACTTCACCGGCGACCACCAACACGCCCGCACGATCCGCGAAGAGGGCGTCATCCGGACCGCGACGGGCGAGGGGCGCGTGGCGTTCGTCGACGCCGACGACATCGCGGCCGTCGCCGCCCACGCGCTGACCGACGCCCAGGCACCCGACGCCGACCTGGTCATCACCGGCCCGGAGGCGCTCAGCCATGCGGAGGTCGCCGCGGTCCTCACCGAGGTCACCGGGCGTACGGTCGCCCACCACCCGCTGGGCTACGAGCAGATGCGCGACCGCCTCGCGGCGACCATGCCGTACGAGTTCGCCACCGTGCTCGCCGACCTGGACCGGGCGATTGCCCAAGGCGCCGAGGACCGCACCACCGACACCGTGCGGCGCCTCACCGGCCGCCCACCGCGCAGCTTCCGCGCCCATGTGGAGCAGGCCCATGTGGAGCGGATCCATGTGGAGCGGGCCCACGTGGAGCGGCCCCATGTGGAGCGGACCCGCCCTCGGTAGGCTCGGGCCATGGTGCAGAGCAAGGCCGAAGACGTCGACACGTATCTCGCCGAGGTGCCGGAGGATCGCCGGGAGGCGCTGAGCCGGCTGCGGGCGCTGTGCCGGGGGGAGTTGGCCGGGTTCCGTGAGGTGATGGCGTACGGCATGCCCGCCTATGAGCGGGACGGCACCGCCGAGATCGCCTTCGCCAGCCAGAAGCAGTACATCTCCTTCTACTTGATGCGCAGTGACGTCCGGGAGGCCTTCGAGGAGCGGCTGGCCGGGCAGGACATGGGCAAGGGCTGCCTGCGGTTCCGCAAGCCCGAGCTGATCGACTTCGATCTGGTAAGCGACCTGCTGAAGGCCACGGCCGCCGGGCCCGGGCAGATCTGCTGAGCGCGGATCACGCGACGGGAAGCAGCCGGACCACGCCCCACACCGCGTAGAGCCGGTCCACGCCCCACACCGCGTAGCCGGACCACGTCCCACACCGGCTCAGCCCCACCACACCCCACACCGCGCAGAGGGTGGTGTGGTGGCGGAGGCAGGCGGGAGACTGGGGGCATGTGCCGCAGCATCAAGACGCTTCGTCCGCCTGTGTTGCCCGAGGAGGCCACTGAGGCCGACATCCGGGCCGCCGCTCTGCAGTATGTGCGGAAGGTTTCCGGGTTTCGGGTGCCTGCCGCGCACAACCAGGAGGTTTTCGATCGGGCCGTTGATGTGATCGCCGAGGCCACGGCGGAGTTGCTGGACGGGTTGGAGGTGCGGGGGCAGGGCGCGGCTCGTAAGGCGGGGTAGGGCGCTACGCCGACGTCCTCGGCCGGCGCATCAGGTACGTCGCCGCGGCGCCCGCGCCGAAGAGCGCCAGGACCGAGACGCCCGTCGCCAGCCATGTCGTACCCAGCCAGTGGGCGCCGAAGTAGCCGAGGGCGACGCTGTACGTGGCCCAGGTGAGGCCGGCCAGGGCCGACCAGGGGACGAAGTCCCGGGGGCGGCGGTGGGCGGCGCCGGCGGAGAGGGAGACGACCGAGCGGCCGGCCGGTGCGAAGCGGGCCAGGACGACCAGGGCGCCGCCGCCTCGGGCCAGGGCCATGCCGAGACGTTCCTGCGCGGTGCTCAGGCGGGGTGAGCGGGCCAGCGCGCGGTCCAGGCGGGCGCCGCCGCGCCAGGCGAGGCGGTAGGCCACCAGGTCGCCCAGCACGGACGCGGTGGTGGCGCAGAGCGTGAGGAGCAGGATGTCGGGGACGTCGGCGGGGACCTGACCGGTCGTCGCGCCCGAGCCCGCGGCGGCCGCCGTCGCCGCCATGATGACCAGCACCCCGCTCGGCAGTACCGGAACGAACACGTCGAGCAGGATTGACGCGCCCACCATGGCGTAGATCCATGGACTGCCTGTCAGTGACCCCACACTCTCCAGCACCGCTACTCCCCGTCATCCCCCGTGAGCCACACAGCGTACGCCTGGGGTGTGACAGAAGGTTCACGGGGGGCTCGTGTGGTCGGTACGGGATGTTCACTCCCGTACCGACCACACGACTCCCCGTTGCGTCCGGTCAGGCCGCGAGCGGCGACTGCTGTGCTTCCTTCGACGTCTCCGGGCTTCGCTCGGCCCCACCGCGCCGGGCGAACAGGGCGTCCAGGCCGAGGGCGCCGGAGCCGGTGAAGACCAGCAGGAACATGGCCCAGCAGAACAGGGCCGCGGACTCGCCGCCGTTCTCCATCGGCCACAGGGCGCCCGGCTGGTGGACCTTGAAGTACGCGTACGCCATGGCGCCGGACGCGATGAACGCCGCGGCCCGGGTGCCGAGGCCGAGCATGACCAGGGCGCCGCCGACGAGCTCGATGACGCCGGAGTACCCGGTGGGCCAGGTGCCGACGGACACCGTCCCGCCCTGCCCGTCGGCGCCACCGAGGACCCCGAAGAGCTTGGCGGCACCGTGGCAGAGGAAGAGCAGGCCGATCACGATCCGGAACAGGCCGAGGACGTACGGCTGCGCGCTGTTGAGGCGTGCGGTCATGTGGGGGGCTCCTACGGTCGGACACGACAGGTCACGGCTGACCTGTCGTGGATGTAATCGAACAGGAGCCGAGCGTAGGCAACCTCACGCAGTACTTGCAACTTCAACAACCTGTCGGTTTGCTGTCGTCCGTACGTCCGTCACGACGTCCGTCACCGTGCGCAGCACGGCCCGCGCCACCGCGTCCGCGTCCGACAGCGTCACCGAGTCCACCCCGGGCCGCGCCCCCGCCGCCGTCACCCAGTGCACCCCCTCCGTGGGCACCCCGAACGCGAACCGCCTTTCGTGCGGCCTACCTTGACGGTCCATCAGGCGATACGGGCGCCGGGTCACGTCCAGCCCACCCGTCTCGTACCCGTCGACCGTGTGCGGCCGGCACTGCCCGGACTCCAGAAGCCGGGCGAGCAACTCGTCGCCGGTGCGCCGCAGGTCGGGTTCCGGCAGCCGCGCCTCTATGAGAGTCGTCACCCGCACCGCCGAGCCCGGCACCTCCGGCGAGTGCGCCACCCACGCCCCGTCCGCGCACCGCACCTGAAGCCGTGGCCCGAGCACCTCCACCACCCCGGCCTCCATCAGCGCTGCCAGTTCCTCGATGCGGCGCCGGGGCGGGCCGATGGAGAGGAAGGCGTTGAGCGGGGTGTACCAGCGGTCCAGGTGGTCCCGGCGGGACACGCCCGTCAGGCCGGCGTGGTCGACGATCAGCCGGATCTCGTTGCGCAGGTCGCGCAGCACGTCGAGGGCCGCCTTCAGCGGGCCGCGCACATTGCCCAGCGCGGCCTGGGCGGCGTCCTCGCGCAGATACGACCGCAGCCAGTCCCGCCAGGACCCGGGCCCGTCGAAGGTACGCCCCGCGTACGGCCGCGATATTCGCTCCCAGGACCAGCGGTCGGCGGCCGCAACCCCGAACTCGTCCAGCAGACGGGCCTCCTGGGGGTCGCCGTGCGCAACGGCGAGGTAGCGATCGACGAACGCGCGCGGCCCGCCCGGTGGAGCGGCGTACCCGCCCAGCAGCGCGGCGTAGTAGACCGTCTCGACCTCCTTCGCCACCAGCGGCCATATCTCCGCCAGGAAGTCGGGCGCGTCCCCGGAGTCCGCGCGCTTGCGGAAGCCCCCGATCACCTCCGGGGTGAGGACGAGGGGTTCGTGACGGCCGTACGGCCCCTTGGCGTTGTCGCCCCGCGCCTGGTACGGGACGCCGCGCCGGGAGGCGGCGTACAGGCGCGGCTCGCGGCCGGAGGGGACATACCGCAGTCCGTCCTCACCGCCGACGAAACGGCCGCCGCGGCCGGTGGTCAGCAGGGCCATGTGGTCGAAGAAGTTCAGGCCCAGGCCGCGCAGCAGCACCGGTTCGCCGGGGGAGAGCGGGGTCAGGTCGACGTCCGCCGGATTGGCGGGCGGGATGTACCGCAGGCCGTTCCGGGCGGTGTACGAGGCCTGCTGCCGCTGTTCCGCGTCCGGTGCCGTCGGCAGATGGCCCTGCGCGAGGACGACGGCCGCGAGCCCGGTCAGCACCCGGCCGTCGTCCAGCGCGAGGACCTGACGGCCGTCGGGGCCGTCGTCGAGCCGGACCGCGCGGGCCGCGTGGGTCTCGACGCGCACCGCGGGCGGCGCGTTGTGCACCACCCGCGCGAACACCCACTCCAGATAGCGGCCGTACTGCGCCCGGGTCGGGTAGTCGTCGGGCCCCAGCGCACCGCCCGCCCACTCGTACAGGCTCGGGCCCGGGCGGATCGGACCCGAGCAGTCCACGCTCTCGTCCGTGAACAACGTCACCTGCGAGGCGACCGTGTTCATCAGCAGCTCGGCCGACTGCGCGGTGCGCCAGACGCGTCCGGGGCCGGGCGGTGCCGGGTCGATCACGTGGACCGTCAGCGCCATGCCCGGCGGGAGGAGTTCGGCGGCGGAGGCGCACAGCCGCTCCAGCACGCTGGTGCCGCGTGGCCCGGCACCGACCATCGCGATGGAGACCGGCGAAGCCCCCGATATGGAGGCCTCCGACATGGATTCCGCGGTCGGTGCAGACAAAGCGGTGACTCCCGGGCAGGTGGGGCGCAGTGCGGCGAACCGCCCGCGGGAAGCGGACGGCTCGCCTCATCATGCCGTCGGGGACACCAGAAGCCAACGCGCGTCCCACAGGTCCCGGATGCACCTCAGATGTCCCTCATGCGGTGGTGAGAACCGACTCCTCCACGGTCGTGAGCCGCGCTCCGCCCCGCCCGTCCTCCTCGGCGTGCTCCAGCCGCAGCCGCGCCGAACGCCCGTTCAGCGTCAGCGTCATGAGCTGGTTGCCGAACCAGGGCCCGCCCGTGCAGCGCCAGTCGATCGGCGGCTGCGGCACCTTGCCGTGCCCCGCGATCCGGCGGCCCAGGAAACGCGCCGCGCCGCTCCAGCCGAACCGGAAGCCCATCCGCAGCACCAGCGGGATGGAGTTGTGCACCGGCGAGCAGGTGAGCTGCAGCACACGCGCGTCCGGCCCGCCGGAAGGCCACTCCGGCTCGGCCACGTACGCGTGATGTACGTCTCCCGACAGCACGCACACGCTCGCCGGTGCCCCGTCGCCCGAGCCCGCCTCGGCGACCAGCGCCGCCAGCGCCTCGAAGGACTCCGGGAAGGCCGACCAGTGCTCCAGGTCCGCCGCTCGCCGCATCGTCTCGCCCCAGCGTGCCCAGCGCGCGCCCTTCTCGCCCCGGCACAGCGCGGCGTTCCATCCCTCGGCGTCGTGTATCAGGTGCGGCAGCAGCCAGGGCAGGGAGCTGCCGATGAGGAGATGGTCGTACGACCCGGGCTCGTCCAGCGCCTCGTTGCGCAGCCACGCCTCCTCCCCGGCGTCGAGCATCGCGCGCTTGCCCTCCGCCAGGACACGGCCCGCGCGGGTGTCGACCATCAGCAGCCGGACGCGCCCGAAGTCCCGCCGGTAGCTCCACCGCACGGACGTGGGGTCGGCGTCGGCCTCGGTGGCGAAGGCGCGCAGCAGCTCGGTGGCGTCCGGGGTGTCCCGTACGGCCGCGTAGAGCGGGTCGGCGGCCAGTTCGGCCGGGGAGAGGTTCCCCAGGTGCTGGTGGACCCAGTACGACATCAGGCCGCTGACCACCCGCTCCTGCCACCAGTCGGTGGCGCGCATGTCGGCGAGCCAGGAGGCGGAGGTGTTCCAGTCGTCGATGACGTCGTGGTCGTCGAAGATCATGCAGGTGGGCACGGTGGACAGCAGCCAGCGGACCTCGGAGTCGAGCCAGGACTCGTAGTAGAGCTGGGTGTACTCCTCGTAGTCGGCCACCCCGCTGCCCGGTGGCTCCTTCAGGTCGCGGCGGGAGGCCAGCCGGCGCTGGGTGGCCTTGGAGGTCTCGTCGGCGTAGACCTGGTCGCCCAGGAGCAGCAGGACGTCCGGGCGTTCGGCCGTGGGGTCGGCCGCGACATGGGCGGCCAGGGTGTCCAGGGCGTCGGGGCCGACCGGGTCCTTGCCGTCGGCCGGGGGCGCGGCCCAGCGGCAGGAGCCGAAGGCGACGCGGACGGTGTCCTCGGCCCACCCGGCGCGGATCACGGAGGGCGGGAACGGCGAGTCGGGCAGCGGCCACACGCGCGTGCCGTCGAGCAGTACCTCGTACTCCGTGGTCGTCCCGGCCGTCAGGCCGGTCACCGGCACGAGCGCGTAGTGATGGCCCGCGACCTGGAAGGTGCGGGCCGTGCCGTGGGCGCCGTCGGCGCAGCGCACCTCGGCGGTGCACGGGCGGGTCGCCTCGACCCAGACGGTCGCGGTCGATCCGTCGACGTATCTCAGCAGTGGTCCCAGGCGCAGTGCCGCCACGTGTTCGCCCGCCTTTTCTCTGGTCGGCCCGCCACGCGGCGCGCCTCCTCCGTCGCCCCGTACGGTACGGAACGACGGAGGCCGGCGGGCAGGTTTCCGCGCCGGAAATTCGCGCGGTGGCTCAGCAGGAGGCCAGGTAGTTGGTGAGCGCGCTCTTCTCGGCCGGGTCGACCGAGAGGTCGTAGTAGTACTTCACCTGGACCCAGGCGCGCACGTAGGTGCAGCGGTAGGCGGTGCGGGACGGCATCCAGGTGGCCGGGTCCTGGTCGCCCTTGGCCTGGTTGACGTTGTCGGTGACCGCGATGAGCTGCGGGCGGGTCAGGTCGTTGGCGAAGGACTGGCGGCGGGAGGTGGTCCAGCTGTCGGCGCCGGAGTCCCAGGCCTCGGCGAGCGGGACGAGGTGGTCGATGTCGACGTCGGAGGCGGCGGACCAGGTGGCGCCGTCGTACGGGGAGTACCAGCTGCCGCTGGTGGCGGCGCAGGAGGAGTCGGTGACGACGCCGGAGCCGTCGCGCTTGAGGACGGTCTCACGGGTGTTGCAGGCGCCGGACTGGGTGATCCAGTGCGGGAAGAGGTCGCGGTTGTAGCCGGTGCGGTCCTCGCTCGCCACGGTGAGCTGGGCGAGGTAGGAGCGGGCGGTGGCGCCGCTGACCGGGGTGGGGAGGGCGGCGGAGGCGGTCGGGGCGTTGAACAGGGCGACGGAGGCGGCGAAGGCGCTGATCGCCGCGACTATGCTGAGCCGTCGACGCGCGTAGAACCTGGGCATGCGAACTCCCTTTGGAGTGTGGGGGTGTTGGCGTGCGAGCGAGGGAATGCTGTCGGTGCCGTGTTGCGAACGGGTGTGCGTTCGATGAGAAGTTAGTGACGCGTGCATGACACGACAAGGTTCAAGACCGAACTTTCGGCTTTCGGGCCGTCGCGTACCATGGGGGCGCAGAAGGGGAGTAGCTCTTCGCCGGACCGTCGACATACTGCTCAGCCCGCTCCGTCCAGGAGTCTGAGCCGGCGCCCGGAGGCGGGCCTCGATGACGAGGTCGGCCAGCGAGACCTTCGGCAAGCAGTACACGCCCGTGCCCTACGGCACGGGTGCCACGTGTGCTGCCGTGCCGAGGTCTGATGTTCGCTCCACGACTCTCGGCCGGTGGCCCCGACCGATTGAGGAACCTTGATCAGCCTCACCGTCACGGCGCTCGTCTTCGGCGTCGTCTTCCTGGCCGAACTGCCCGACAAGACCGCACTCGCCGGGCTCGTCCTCGGCACCCGTTACCGCGCCTCGTACGTCTTCGCCGGGGTCGCCGCCGCCTTCGCGCTGCATGTCGCGCTCGCCGTCGCGGCGGGCAGTGTGCTGACGCTGTTGCCGCAGCAGCTGGTGCACGCGCTGACCGGTGTGCTCTTCCTGGGCGGCGCGGCGATGCTGCTGATGAAGAGGGACGACGGCGAGGAGGAGATCCGGGGGCCTCAGGACCAGTCCTTCTGGAAGGTCTCCGGGGCCGGGTTCATGCTCATCCTGGTCGCCGAGTTCGGCGATCTCACGCAGATCATGACCGCGAATCTCGCGGCGCGGTACGACGATCCGCTCTCCGTCGGCCTGGGTGCGGTGCTGGCGCTGTGGACGGTGGCCGGACTGGGCATCGTCGGCGGCAGGGCGCTGATGAAGCGGGTGCCGCTGGGGCTGATCACGAAGATCGCGGCGATGCTGATGCTGGCCCTCGGTGTGTGGAGCCTGTGGGAGGCCGTGGCCGGCTGAGCTGAACGGTAGGTGAAGGCTTGGCTACGGCGGTGGCGGGAGCGCGGCTTGTTTTGTACCGTAGAGGAACAAAGTGGCTCCCGCCCGTTTTCCCTGACCGGCGGGCGGGGCCGCCTTGTTCCCCGGGGCCGGCGCCTTCGCCGCCCCTCACCCGCGTTCTGGAGCTGCCGATGACGGCCACCACCGTGCTCACCGCCCGCGCCCTCCTGCTCGACATGGACGGCACCCTCGTCAACTCCGACGCCGTCGTGGAGCGCATCTGGCGACGGTGGGCCGAGCGGCACGGGCTGGACGGGGACGAGGTCATGAAGGTCGTGCACGGGCGGCAGGGGTACGCGTCGATGGCGGTACTGCTGCCCGACCGCCCGATGGAGCAGAACCTGGCGGACAACGCCCGGATGCTCGCGGAGGAGACCGCCGACATGGACGGCGTCGTCGCCATCCCCGGTGCGGCGGACTTCCTGGCGTCCCTGCGCGGGCTGCCGCACGCGCTGGTCACCTCGGCGGATGTGCCGCTGTCGACGGCGCGGATGGCCGCGGCGGGGCTGGCGCTGCCGGACGTACGGGTGACCGCCGAGTCCGTCGGCGCGAGCAAGCCCGATCCCGAGGGGTTCCTGAAGGGGGCCGCCGAGCTGGGGGTGGCTCCCGCGGACTGTCTGGTCTTCGAGGACTCCGGGGCGGGTATCGCGGCGGGGCGTGCTGCGGGGATGCGCGTTGTGGGGGTGGGGGCGCGGGCCTCGGTTCATCGGCCGGATGTGCTGGTGGGGGATCTGAGTGGGGTGCGGGTCGAGGCTGTGGGGGATGGGGAGGTTCGGGTTTCGTTCGGGTAGGGGCCGACCTCGGATGGGGGTCGGTGGGGGCTTCGGGTAGCGGTCGGCGGGGCGGCGGCTTGGGGTTTTGTTCGGGTAGGGGCCGGTGGGGGCGGCGGCTTCGGGTTTCGTTCCGGTAGGGGCCGGTGGGGTAGGGATGCGTGCCTCGGGGGGCCGTGAGCGATCACGAGTGGTGTGACGACAGGGACTGCCGGGATGCGGTCCAGCAGGGCAGCGGGCGGCACGGTGGGGTTGGGCGGCGATTGCCGGTGTGACAGGTCTCCTTGCCGCGGCTGTGATGGTCCTGGTCGTCGTCGGGTTGGTCGTCGTGGTCGCCCTCGGATACGTCGTGCTTTCCCTGGACTAGCGCCGGGTTCGCCGATCCGTCGGCGTCAGGGCTCCGACGTCTCCGACTCCAGTTTCTGCCTGGTCTCCTCGCCGTAGACGCCCAGTTCGTCGGTCTGTACGCCGCGTGCCCACTGGTAGTTGCGCACGGCGTGCTCGACCTCTCGTGTGTAGTGGCCGTGAGGGTCGTCGTTGTAGAGGTACAGCTGGCGCAGGCGGAGTTGGAGCTCTGTGACCTCGGGGCCGGAGTCGCCTTCGCGGAGGGTCGGGGCGGGCTCGTCGCGGTCGGAGGGTGTCAGGGAGTCCGTGGTGCGAGCCGTGGGTGGGGGCGACTGGGGCGGGGTGAGGGAGGGAGTCGGGGACGCCGGGGGTGTGGTGAGCGTCTGGGGCGGGGTTGGGGTTGGGGTGGGTGTCGGAGACAGGGGCTGCGGCGTCGGGGTCGTCCCCGACGAGGTTGTTGCGGTGGGGCTCGGGTTCGGCTGCGGCTGTGTCGTGCGGGCCTGCGGGACTGCTTCCCGTACCGACTCCGGAGCCGCGCCGTCGCGGGTCGGGGGCTCGTACGAGAACAGGCCGCTCGCGAAGCCGGCCGCCGCGGCCACCGTGATCACCGCGCCGGACGCCGCCAGCAGTGCCGTGCGGCGGCGAGAGGTGCGGGGGCGTGCTTCGGGTTCCGTGGCCTCCGTGGTGGGCGGAGCGGGTGGCTGGGGCAGTGGGGGAAGCGGCAGGGTCAGCTCCGCCGGGGGTCCTGCCTCGGTCGGCGTGTCCGGTGTGGTGGCGTCCAGCGCCACGTAGGGGCGTATACGCAGCGGGTCGAAGTCCTCCGCCGCCGCCTGTTCCGCCGTGCGCGCGTCGCGCAGGGCTTCGGCGGCGCGTTCGCCGCAGGCGCAGGACGGGGTGTTGTCCGCCCCCCTGGGCGCCCCGCACTCCGGGCACTGGTGTCCCTTCGGCTTCGCCACCCGTCCGTCCCTCCCCTCGCGGCCCAGTGGTCCCAGAGATTATGCAGATCCCGTGCGCATCCTGTTCCGGGAGCCCCGGGAATCGCGTCGGAATGGTGTCGGAATGGCCGCCTCCGGCCGCCTCGTAGCGGGACTCCGACGGCGGGCCTTGTGGCTCGACAGGCCATAACGGGCCATACCGCCCACGATGGAGGGGATGACGGCTCGCGGGCCGGGCAGCCTCGGAGGTGTGCATGGTCGGGGAAGCGCGTGGCAGGGCCGCGCAGGTGCCGGGTGCCGTGGACAAGGAGCAGGTGCCCGGGAACGTGCTCGTGTCGATCGGTGCGCTGCTGCTCGGCATGTTGCTCGCCGCGCTCGACCAGACGATCGTGGCGACCGCGCTGCCGACGATCGTCAGCGAGCTCGGCGGATTGCAGCATCTGTCCTGGGTGGTCACCGCGTATCTGCTGGCCTCGACCGCCGCGACGCCGCTGTGGGGCAAGCTCGGTGACCAGTACGGGCGGAAACGGCTGATCCAGGCCGCTGTCGTGATCTTTCTGGTCGGCTCCGCGCTGTGCGGGATCGCGCAGAACATGCCGCAGCTCATCGCGTTCCGCGCGGTGCAGGGGCTGGGTGGGGGCGGGCTGATCGTGCTGTCGATGGCGATCGTCGGGGATCTCGTGCCGCCGCGTGATCGTGGTCGGTATCAGGGGCTGTTCGGTGCGGTGTTCGGGGCGGCGAGTGTGCTCGGGCCGTTGCTGGGTGGGGTGTTCACCGAGCATCTGAGCTGGCGGTGGGTCTTCTACATCAACCTTCCGGTGGGGGTCGTCGCGTTTGCCGTGATCGCGAGCGTGCTGCGTGCGCCGCGTGTGGCGACCCGGCATGTCATCGACTATCTCGGCACCTTTCTCATCGCCGGTGTCGCCACCTGTCTGGTGCTGGTCGCTTCGCTCGGCGGCACCACGTGGGGGTGGGGTTCCCCGCAGATCGTGGGGCTGGCCGTGTTGGCGGGCGTGCTGGTGGTCGGGTTCGTCGCTGTGGAGCGGCGGGCGGCGGAGCCTGTGCTGCCGTTGAAACTGTTCCGTGTCCGCACGTTCGCCCTCGCGGCCGCGATCAGTCTGATCGTCGGGTTCGCGATGTTCGGTGCGATGACGTATCTGCCGACCTTTCTTCAGGTCGTCCAGGGTGTCTCGCCCACCTTGTCGGGTGTGCACATGCTGCCGATGGTGCTGGGGATGCTGGTGGCCTCGACCGGGTCCGGGCAGATCGTCAGCAGGACCGGGCGGTGGAAGGTCTTTCCCATCGTGGGGACCTTTGTCACCACCATCGGGCTGCTGCTGCTCGACGAGCTCGACGAGCACAGCTCCGACGTGGTGATCGGCGGCTCGTTGTTCGTGTTCGGTTTCGGGCTCGGGCTGGTCATGCAGGTGCTGGTGCTCGTCGTGCAGAACGCGGTGCCGTACGGGGATCTGGGCGTCGCCACCTCCGGGGCGACCTTCTTCCGGTCGATCGGGGCGGCGTTCGGGGTCGCGGTGTTCGGTGCGGTCTTCGCGGGGCGGCTCGATGATCAGCTGGCGTCCGCTTTCCGTGGTGTGCCGCTGCCGGGGGGTGTGTCGATCGAGGGGCTGGAGGCCGATCCGCGGAGTATTGCCGAGCTGCCGGGGGAGCTGCGGGGGCGGGCGCTGGATGCGTACGCGTCGGCGATCACGGATGTGTTTCTGTACGCGGCTCCTGTCGCGTTCCTCGGCTTTGTGCTGGCGTGGTTCCTGAAGGAGGACCGGTTGCGGGTGTCTGTCACCGCGCCCGATGTCAGCCAGACGCTGGCCAGCAATCCGGTGGAGCGGTCGTCGTACGACGAGGTGTGCCGGGCGTTGTCGGTGCTCGGGACGCGGGAGGGGCGGCACGAGGTGTACCGGAAGATCACCGCGCGTGCGGGGTACGAGCTTGTGCCGGCGGCGAGTTGGCTGCTGCTGCGGATCAAGAGGTATGGGCGGGTGGAGCCGGGGGTGCTCGCGGAGCGCAGTGCCGTGCCGCTGGGGGTCATCCTCGACGGGGCCCGTCAGGTGGAGGAACGTCGGCTGGCTGTGCGGGACGGGCTTGATCTGGTGCTGACCGAGCAGGGGCGGGTGGTGGCCGAGCGGTTGGCGCGGGCGCGGGAGGAGTCGCTGGCGGAGTTGCTCGGGGACTGGTGGGGGCCGGAGCGGCCTACTGATCTGGTGCAGCTTGTGCGGGAGTTGAACGAGGAGTTGTGTGGGTCGGATCGGGAGCAGCCGCATGAGGGGCGGGTGGGGGTGCGGTTTGGGTGAGGGGTGCCTGCGGCGGACTGCTCGGGTTTGGTGGGGGTTGCTGTAGCGCTTGCGGCGGACTGCTCGGGTTTGGTGGGGGTTGCTGTCGCGCTTGCGGCGGACTGCTCGGGTTTGGTGGGGGTGCGCGTAGTGCCTGCGGCGGCCTGTGCGGGTTCGGTGGGGTTGCTGTAGCGCCTGCTCGGGTTTGGTGGGGGTTGCTGTCGCGCCTGCGGCGGCCCGTGGTTGCTGTAGCGCTTACGGTTCGTCGTGGTGCGGGGCCGCGCCGGGGGGTGTCCGTCCTCGGAACGGCGCGGAATCGGTCACTTACCAACTTGCCCGGGTTGACGCGCCAACCGCTGCGGGCGGACACCCCCCGACACGGCCCCTTCCCGCCGTGGGCGAGTGCGGCTGTCTCGTGGGGTCAGGTGAGTCGCTTGCTGAACCAGTGTTCGGCGTAGAGGGCCGTGTTGTGCGGCTCCGTTTCCTCGTAGCCGAGGCGGGTGTAGAGGGTTCGTGCCTCTACGAGGTCGGTTCTGGTGTCGAGGATCATGCGGGTGGTGCCCAGGGTGCGGGCGGCCTCCTCGGCGGCGGTGACCAGGCGGGTGGCTCCGCCCCTGCCGCGTAGGTGGGGGAGGAGGAAGACGCGGGTGAGTTCGGCGGTGGTCGGGTCGGGGGTCAGGCGTATGGCTGCTGTGCCGGCCGGTTTGTTCTCGTAGCGGGCGAGGAGCAGGTGGGTGATGTCGTCGCCTGTGTTGGCGGCGATCTCGCGTTCCAGTTCGGCGGGGTCGGTCGGGTGGCCCTGGTGGAGTAGGTACCAGCGGTCGCTCACCTCTGTGTAGTACGCCCGCCAGAGTGCGACGGCGTCGGGGGAGTCGGGGGATTCCGGGGTGATCGTCCAGGTCATGGGGGCATTGTCGGGGGCGTCGTTTGGGTGGGGGTGTGTGGGCTACCCGGTCAGCGAACCGGCCCGGGGATGGGTCGGTGGGTCGAGAACCCGGAAGGCATTCATGTCCACTGGCTGGATCATTGCTCTGATCGTGATAGTGGCGGCGGTCGCCCTCATCGTGGCCGCCCTGACCCTGCGCGGCCGTGGCGCGGGCGGCGGACGGGACCTGAGGCGGCGCTTCGGGCCCGAGTACGACCGGACCGTGGCCCGGCACGACGGGGATGCGGCGGCTGCCGAGCGTGAGCTCGCCGAGCGCGTGGAGCGGCACGGCAAGCTGCGTGAGCGGCCGCTCGAACCGGCGCAGCGCGAGCGGTTCGAGGCCCGCTGGACGGCCGCCCAGGAGCGTTTCGTCGAGTCGCCGCAGGCCGCCGTGACCGAGGCGGACCAGTTGCTGGCCGAGCTGGCCGGGGTCCGGGGCTTCCCGGACGGCGGGCAGTACGAGGAGCAGCTCGCCGCGCTGTCCGTGCACCACGCGGACCATGTGCACGGATACCGGCGCGTTCACCGCATCGCCGGGGTGAGCGGCGCATCGGACACCGCCACCGAGGAGATGCGCGAGGCCATGGTCGAGGCGCGCGCCCTGTTCGACGACCTGCTGCGTCCGACGCGCGACGACCACCAGGGGCGTCCGCCCGCCGAACGGACCAGGACACCGGCTCACGCGGGCCCCGGACGTCTGCATCTGCCGTGGGCCTTCGGGCGCCACGCGAAGGGGAGTTGAGGCACATGACCGACGTGACACGGCCCATGGGTGGCGGTGAGCCGCCCGAGCCCGATCGCACCGGTGAGGCGGTGCCGGGGACGGCCCGGGAGACCGGAGGTACGGCGCGCGAGGCTCCAGGGACCGGCGGCCCGCTGCGGGAGTCCGGTGTGGGGCCCGGAGGGGCGGCTGAGGCTGGAGGGGCTCGTGCGGCTGCTGGGGCGGACAGGGGTCCGGCCGATCCCTCCGCGCCCACCTCCCGGATGGCCCGGCTGCTGCCGCACGAGGAGACCGACAAGTTCGAGCTGCGGATGCAGCAGGCGGTGTCCTCCTTCGTGGACGGTCCTCGGGCCGCCATCGAGGAGGCGGACCATGTGCTGGAGGAGATCGCGGCCCGGTTCACGGACGCCGTGACCCAGCGGCGGCGTACGCTGCGCAGGTCCTGGGAGGCGACCGACGAGGCCACCCCCGCCACCAGCGACACCGAACAACTCCGCCTCGCCCTGCGGGACTACCGCGAGCTGGCGGACCGGCTGCTGCGCCACTGAGCGGCTATTCGGCCGCCGCCCGGCCCTCGCGCCACCGGCGTACGACATCGTCGACGTCGTACGGCTTCAGGCCCAGCGGGGGGCCGGGCGGCGGCTTGAACATGACGTCGCGGATCTTGACGTTGACGTCCTCGACGATCTTCCGCACGAGCCGCTCCGACGGCGCCCGCAGCGCGGCGAGCAGCGCGTCCTCGGCCTCCTTGCGCAGGGCGAGGGTGGGCGGCAGGACCGAGAGGCCCTCGCGGGCCAACTTGCGCTTGATCCACCACTGTTCGTCGTAGGTCTCCTCGACCTCCTTCGGCAGTGGCTTGCCCGCGCCCGGCAGCTGGGCGAAGTCGCCGCGCGTCTGCGCGTCCCGGATCTGCTTGTCGGTCCAGGACTCGAAGCTGACGCCCGGTGGCTTTCGCTCGGTCATGAGGCCATTGTGCCGGACGCCGCCACGCCGGGCGATTTATCATGCGGCGGCGGCAGGTCAACAGGGCTGCCGGATCTGGACGTTGCAAGGGAGCGCACGTGCTCGAACTGACCATGGCCTCGGTCTCCGGGACGGAAGCGGGCGCCACGGCCGGCATGCTCATGGCCGATGCGCCCAGCGAGCCGGGAACGGTGCTGCGGGTGGGCCGGGACCGGACCGTGTGCCGGCTCGTCACGCCCGAGGACTGGCTGTTCGTCTCGCGGGTGCACCTGGAGTTCCTGTGCGGGCCGGACGGCGGCTGGCAGGTGAGCTGGCTGCGCGGCTCACAGCCGGACCCGTCCTCCGAGGTTCGGCTGATGTCCGGCGAGTACGCGCAGCCGCTCGCCTACGGCGGCACGATGCCGCTGCCCAAGGGCGGCAACGGCGAGATCGTCATCCAGGACCGCACCGGGCCGCGCAGCGTCAACGTCGGCTTCTACCACGAGGCCTGACGTACGGCGTCACCCGAGGACGCGCGCCAGTGCGAAGCCGTCGTAGCCCTTGGTACCCACCGTCTGGATCGCCGTGCCGTCCAGCCTCGGGTGGGAGCCGATCATCTCGATGGCGGCGCGGGTGCCCTGGACGTCCGGCGCCGAGCTGTCCGCCTCGGCGACGCGGCCGCCACGGACGACGTTGTCGACGACGATCAGGCTGCCCGCGCGCGTGAGCCTCAGCGCCCACTCCACGTAGTGGGCGTTGTTGGCCTTGTCGGCGTCGATGAAGACCAGGTCGAAGGGCGGCGGGTTCTCGTCGGCGAGCTGTGGCAGCGAGTCCAGGGCGGCGCCGACGCGCACCTCGACAAGCTTGTCGAGGCCCGCCCGGGCGATGTTGCGGGTGGCGACCTCGGCGTGCTTCGGGCTGTACTCCAGCGAGACCAGGTGGCCGTCGGCCGGCAGGGCGCGGCCCAGCCAGATGGTGCTGTACCCGCCGAGCGTGCCGATCTCCAGGATGTGCCGGGCACCCTGCATCTGGGCGAGGAGTTGCAGGAACTTGCCCTGGGGTGCCGTGACGTTGGCACGCGGCAGCTCGGCCGCGTCGCTGTCGCGCAGGGCCGCCCTGAGGGCCTCGTCGTCGTGGGAGAGGTGGGTCGTGAAGTACTCGTCGACGGCGTCCCAGATCTGCGACTCGCTCATGCGCCCTGCCTCTCCTCTGCCCGATCACACGACGAATCTCATCGTCCCACGCTGGTGCCACCGTGAGGGCGGCACGCCGTGGTCCTCATGGCAACAGGTCGTCGGTCGCCGCCGGCTCGCCGTGGTGGGCGCGGACGATCCCGATCACGGTCTCGGCGGTGCGGTCGAGGTGGCTGCGGCCGTCGGGCAACCGAGCCGTCGCGCTGATGTAGCTGCCCGGCCCGACATGGGTGGCCGGGTCGAGCCGATGCTCGGTGATCTTCCCGGCGCGGCGGGCCCGGTTCCATCCGCTTGCGTGGAACAGCCGCCGTCGCTGCGGGAAGATCCAGGTGCCGACCCGCTCGATCCGGTCGCTCGCGCTGGTCAGCCGATGCAGGTGCGCGGCACGGGTGATGTCGTTGGCGCCGTTGTGGAACCCACCCAGCGTGATCAGCAGGAGTGGGGCGTGCAGCCGGGTGTGCAGTTCGTCCACCGCGCCGGTGGCCACCTGGGCGCCGCCGCTGTAGCTGAGCAGCACCACGGGGACACCGCTGCCGGGCCGGTAGCCGGCGAGCCGGAGCTGAGTGGCGATCTGGGAGCCGACGGCACGGTTGTACAGGGGGCGGTAGCGGTGGTCGGCGGCGACGAAGATCTGCATGACGTTGTGCAGGAACAGCAGCAGCCCGACGCGCCGGCGCAGCCACGCCCACACCGGCCGGTCGGCCAGCGGTTCGGCCAGCGGCGAGTAGGGCTGCACCTGACCCAGCACCCGCAGCTCCGGCGCCCCGGCGAGCAAGGCCTTGACCAACTGGCCGCCGTCCCGGCTGTCGCGGACGCGGCGTTTGCCGATGCCGTCCAGGTAGACGAGGTAGGCGGCCGGGGGGCGGTCGGGAGCCGCGCCCCGGGCGTAGGGCAGGCCCCCCGGGAGCTCGGTGAGGGGCGCCCGCCAGCCCGCGCCGTAGGCCAGCACCTCGTAGCGCGCCAGCAGGGCCTCGGCGATCAGAACCGGCCCCAGCCCACCGCCCCAGATCAGGAAATCGTTCACGCTGTCGACTTCCGCCCCTCGGTCGCGCTGATCCCCACGACCAGACGCCGAACGGCCTCCACGGCGACCCCGAGCCCGACGCCGGCGACGGCCACGCAACCGGCGGCGCCCCACCAGCCCAGCTCGGTCGCCGCGGCGAGCGGGCCGGCCAGACCGGCCCCGACCCCCACGAAGAGCAACAGGTGAAGAAGGGGCCCGAGCAACGGGAACGCGAGGACGGCGGCGAGCACGAGCGGAGCAACGAGGTCCGGTGTCCACGCGACCCCTTCGCCCGGCGGCGCGGAGGACAGCACCAGCTCGGCCACATTCCAGGCGGTCAGCGGCCACAGCGCGAACACAGCGGCCTCGACGAGGCCACCGGCCACCAGCAGCCCGGCCACCAGAGGCCGCGGCATGCCGGGTCGGCGCACGGCCAGCGGCACGATGCGCCCGGCGGCCTCCGACACCCCGGCGAGCAGCAGCAGGAAGACGACGGCGAGTGACATCACGCAGTCCCGAGCCGCAGGTACCGCTCGAGTTCGTCGGCGGCTCGCCGGTAGCCACCCGCCTCGTGCTGGGCGACCCGCAGGGCGCCCGCGGCCGCCCGGAACCGGGGGTCGTGGAGCAGGCGCCCGGCGAGGGAACGCACGGAGCCCATGGTCACGTCCTGGGTACGGAGGGACAGGCCGGCGCCGAGCTCCACGACGCGGCGGGCCACCATCGGCTGGTCGGCGCCCTGCGGAACCACCAGCATCGGGACGCCGGCGTACATGGCCTCGTTGACGCTGTTCATCCCGCCATGGGTGACGAATACCGCCGCCCGGGCCAGCACCTCCGGCTGCGGGACGAAACGGCGGGCGAGCACATGGTCCGGCAACGGGCCCAGCGCGTCGGGATCGGTCTGCCCGGTGGAGAGGATCACCGAGCCACCGAGTGAGGCGAGCCCGGTGGCGAAGCTGCGCAGCAGTCGCGGGTCGGCGTTGAACACCGTGCCCAGCGACGCGTACAGCACGGGGTCCCGGAGCCGATCGGCCGGGAACGACGGATCGTCCGGCCGGGCGCCGATGCTTGGCCCGACGAACCGATACGCCCGGTCGAATTCCTCCACGCCAGGCTGGAACGCCCGCGAGGTGTAGACCAGATTGAGCGGTTGGCGGATGTTGCCCAAATCAACCCACGGCAGCCCACCCGCGTCGAACCGACGCCGCAACCCCCACCGCGACCGCAGATAGCCCAGGCCCCCACATCCTCTCGTCACCGCCGCCGCCAGCAGCTCCCACGAGCCACGGGTGGGGCTGGGCACCTGCCGATTGAAGGCGAACGTGGTGAACGACGACGCCGCCGGCACCTTCAGTTCGCGGGCGGCGACCGCGCCCCACGGACAGGCGTTGTCGTGAACGATCAGATCGGGCCGAACACGACGCAGATCGGCGAGCACCGAGGGCAGCAGGCGGACAGCCGCGCCCGCCAGCCCCTCGATCAACGCGATTGGCGTCGGCGGATCCGGCAGCGCCTGGTCGCCCCCGGGATACAGCAGGACCCTCGCGCCGGCCGCCTCCACCTCCCCACGGAACGCGGGCGAGGTGTGGTACGTGACGGAGTGGCCGCGCCGGACGAGCTCGGCCACTACCGGCAGCGTCGGATTGACGCGCCCGTGCATCGCGATATTGAGAAACGCGACGGTACTCACAGGGCGTCCCCGCCCGGAACAAACGTGACCGTCTCATCGAGCGGCGCCCGCCCCGTACGCGAGCGGTCAGCCCCAACATCCTCGAACCCGATCGACATACCGCAGAACAGCATGAGCTCGTCCGGCGGTGACAGAACCTCCGCCACGGTCCTGTGGAACTTGGCCCATGCCATCTGCGGGCAGCTGTGCAGCCCTTCGGCGCGAAGCAGCAGCATGACGGTCTGCAGATACATGCCGACGTCGGACCATTGGGCCGGGCCCATGTCGCGGTCGATGTAGCAGAACAGGGCGGCGGGCGCCCCGAAGCAGTCCCAGTTCGCGGCAGCGGCCCGCTGGCGCGCCTCCAGGTCCTCGCGGGGAATGCCGAGTGCGCCGTAGCGCTGCTCGCCGAAGGCGGCCCGGCGGTCGCGGTACGGGGACTTCAGCTCGGCCGGGTACTGCTGGTACTCCGGCTCGTCCCAGGCGTCACCCATGGCCAGGCGCTCACCGCTGAGCTTCTTGAGCTCGGCCAGCGGCGCGCCGGTGACCACGAAGACGTGCCAGGGCTGGAGGTTCGACGCCGACGGCGCCCAGGCAGCGGCGGACAGCACACGCTCCAGCACCTCCCTCGGCACATCCCGGTCGGTGAATGCCCGCACCGCCCGTCGACTCCTGACGGCCTCGTAGACGTCCACGGTCGCCTACCTCCTGTCCAGCGCGACCCCCTCCGTTTCACCTACGATAGTATCACTCAATACCTTCTCGCATTGAACTAACCGGAGAGATGCCATGGCCACGCTGCTGCACATCGACTCGTCCCTACTCCCCGGCGAGGCGTCCTCGTCCCGTTCGGTCGCGGCCGCCTTCCGCAAGGCCTGGGAGGAACAGCACCCGGAGGGCACGGTGACCTACCGCGACCTGGCCGCCGACCCCGTCCCGCACATCACCGCCGACGCCTGGTCCGCCGGCTTCACCGCCCCGTCCGAGCGCACCCCGCAGCAGGCCGCCGCGTTCACCGCACGCCTGAAGCTCATCGAAGAACTGGAACAGGCGGACGCCGTCCTGATCGGCGCCCCCATGTACAACTACTCGATCCCGTCGACCCTCAAGGCATGGCTGGACAACGTGATCCTGCTCGGCCGCACCGGAGGCGAGAACCCCTCAGCCCAGGGCACCCCGGTCACCGTCGTCGCCAGCCGAGGCGGCTCCTACGCGCCGGGCACCCCGCGCGAGGGCTTCGAGTTCGTACAGAACTACCTGGAGGCCATCCTCAAGCGCACCCTCGGCCTGGACGTCGACTTCATCGTCCCGGAACTCACCATGGCCCCCCGCAACCCGGCCATGTCCGAACTGATCCCCCTCTACGAGGCCTCCCGCGAACGCGCCTTCAGGGACGCGACCACCAAGGCCAAGGAACTCGCGGAACGCCTCGCCGCATGAAAAAAGCGCGCCCGCACACGCGGGCGCGCTCACTCACCGCCCGCTGGATAGGCAAACCGGGTCAGCAACTCCCTCAACCGCTCGGCCTCGCCATCGCCCAACTCGGCAACCAGACGCTCGGCCAACGGCTCCGCCGCCACATGAGCGGCATCGAAAAGCTCGACGCCCGCAGGCGTGATCTCCACTGCGCGCACCCGCCGATCCCCCGGAACGCTCTTGCGCACGGCCAGTCCCTTGCGCTCCAGATCGTCCACGACCCGCATGATCCCCGCCTTGTCCGACCCGGTCGCCGTCACCAGATCCCGCTGCGCAGTGGGCCCGCGCTGGACCAGCACGATAAGCACGGCAAAATGCCGCAACTCGATCCCGAGCGGCCGAAGCGCCTCCTCCATCACCGCAGCGGCACGCCAGTGCGCCCGACGCAGCAGCAGCCCAAGAGCAAAGGGCGAGGCATCCCCGGGCTGATCGGTCACACGCGAGGCGGTCATGGCCCAACACTACCCAGCCACGCCAACCGCCCGACTGCGAGTAGGGGCTGGCCACCCGCACCCCTGGGGCGCCGCACTCGGCCACGGCGGGAAGGGGCCGTGTCGGGGGTGCCGGCCCGCAGCGGTTGGCGCGTCAACCCGGGCAAGTTGGTAAGTGACCGATTCCGCGCCGTTCCGAGGGCCTACCTTTCGACGGAGACAGGGACGGGCCCACGCGGCAGCGTCGGCGGCAGGCCGAAATCCGACGATAGGGGGCTCTGTCCCGATTTCGCAGGGTCGCCATTTCGATGCATGGGCACGTAAATGCACCCTGTCCAGGCCCGTCGACGGCCGCCCGAAGACCGCATCCGGAACCCCCTGTGATCTATCTCGCGCCCGGCCGAAGCAACCCCACCCCCCGGCGACTATCGTCTTCCGGACAAAAGGAGGGGGGACGTCAGGTGAATCGGGGGTTGCCTGCGTCTTCCCCACGTGCACGGCACGTGGGACCACAGGGGCGGGAGGCCGACGCGGCGTGGCGAATGCGGAACACAGCGGAAGACCGGTGGGAGTCCTCGGCGCGGCGCCGGGCGCACGCCTGCGCGCCGCGCGCCTGGCCCTGTGGCTGGTCGCCGCGATCCTTGGCATACGGCAGATCGCCGTCGTCCTCGGCACCCCCCGCGGTGAGCGGCTGACCGACCTGGAGACCTGGGTCGGCCCGGCCGGCGTCCTGCACGTCGAGGGCTCCCTCTACGACTCCACCCGCTTCACCGGCACCCCCTTCGGCGGCCTGGTCCTCAAACCCCTCACCCGTGCCGCCGAACAGGCCCTCGGCTGGGGCTGGACCTTCGGCACGCTGCTGCTGGTCGTCGTCCTCGGCCTGGTCGCCGCCCGCGCCCTCCCGCAGCCCATAAGCCGCCGTACGTCCCTGGTGGCCGCGCCCGTCGCGATCTGTCTGCTGATGCTGTCGCTGCCGGTGCGCAACGCGTTCTGGCTCGGCCAGACCAGCATCATCCCGGTCCTGCTGGTCCTCCTCGGCTGCTTCGCCGTGCGCGGCGAGCGGGCCAGCGGCGCGCTGATCGGTGTCGCCGCCGCCTTCCAGCCGACGGTCCTGCTGTTCGCCCCGCTGCTGTGGTTCACCGGCCGCAAGCAGGCGGCCGCGTCCCTGGGCGCGACCTTCGCCGGATGTACGGCGCTGGCCTGGCTGGCGATGCCGCGCGACTCGTACACCTACTGGGTGCACCACATGGCCGGCGTCGGTCTCGGCGGCCGGGCCGACGACCTCGCCAACCAGTCGCTGCACGGCGCGCTGCTCCGCCTGGGCCTGTCCGGTCCGCTGGAGATTGCCCTCTTCCTGACCCTGGGCGCGGCGATCGCCGCCATGGGCCTGCGCCGGGCCGTCCGCTACGCCCGTGACGGCCAGCTCCTGCTCGCCGTCGCCGTCACCGGCTGCGCCGCGATCGTCGTCGCGCCGACGGCCTGGCAGCACCAGCTCCTGTGGGTGCTGCTCGCGGTGGTCGGCCGGGTCGGCAGACGCGCCTCCGACCGCCTGGTGTGGCCGGTCGCCGTGGTGCTGGTCATGACCCTCCCGGCGAAGATGCTCCTGCCGAACATGGCCGCGCTGCACCCCCTGCGCGACAACGTCGTCCTCCTGGCCGCGATCGCCGCCGCCACGGCCGTACCGTTCCTGTCGCGCACCTCCCCCTACTACCGCTCACCGATCCCCACCGAGTACGCCGCACCGGTCGCGGCCCGCTGGAAAGGCATACCGCTCCTGCCCTTCCTGCGCCGGGTCCTCGGCCGCCCGAACCTGCTCCTGGAGCTGCTCCTCATCCGCGTCACGTACGCGGCGTACTCCCAGGTCCGGCTGGCGGCCACCGGTGGCACGATCTCCGGCGGCCGGGAGCGGGCCGAGGCGCACGGAGAGCAGATCCTGTCCCTGGAGCGGATCCTCCACATCGACATCGAGCACACGCTCAACCACGCGATAGTGAAGGTCGACTGGCTCCGCCAGTTCTTCGACTTCTACTACACGTCGTTCCACTTCACGGTCCCGCTGACCGTCCTCGCCGTCCTGTACTGGCGGCGCCCGGTCGACTACCGCTGGGCCCGCTCGACGCTGGGCCTGACCACCCTGCTGGCCCTGATCGGCTTCTGGCTCTACCCGCTTGCCCCGCCGCGCCTGATGCCGGACTTCGGCATCATCGACACGGTCCACGGCGTCCAGGACTTCTCCCAGCCGGACTACGGCACCCTGACCTCCCTCACCAACCAGTACGCGGCGATGCCCTCCCTGCACTTCGGGTGGTCCCTGTGGTGCGGCGTCGTGATCGCGGTCGTCGCGCCCAAGGGGTGGATGAAGGCGCTCGGCCTGCTGCATCCGACCCTCACGGCGACCGCGATCGTGGTGACCGGCAACCACTGGGTCCTGGACGCGGTCGGCGGCGCGCTGGTGGTGGGCGCGGGCTTCGGGCTGGCCTACCTGTTCCAGGGGCCTCGGGCGCGGACGGTGACGGCGGTGGCGGCCAGTGCGGAACGCGAACCGGAGCCCACGGCCAGGATCTGATGGCCGTGGGCTCCGGTTGTGCCGGTCAGGGTGTTACCAGGTCCACCGCTGGTCGTTGCTCGTCGAGCACGTCCACTGCAGGGCCTCGGTACCGCTGGCGGGGTTGGCCTGCGGGATGGCGAGGCACTTGTCGCTGTTCACGTTCCGCAGCCGGCCGATGCTGTCGTTGATCCAGATCTGGTCGTTGCTGCCGGAGCAGGTCCACTGAATGGCCTGGGTACCGTTGGCCGTGCTGGCCTGCGGGATGGCGAGACACCTGTTGCTGTTCTTGTTCCGGACGCGGTAGCGGTCGCCGTTGCCGCCCGCGACCTTCTCCAGGTGCCACTGCTGTTCGTTGTTGCCGGTGCAGGTCCACTGGATCAGCTTGGTGCCGTTGTCCACGCTGGCCTGGGGAACGGCCAGGCACTTTCCGGTCGCCTTGTTGACGAGGGTGTGGGGCGCGGTGACGGTGGTGTTGACCCAGGCGGCCAGGTCGTCGGCGCGGGAGGCGACCGCGCCGGTGCGGGTCTCCTCGGAGCCGAAGCATCCGCCTTGCCAGGAACGGGTGCTGACGGCGACCAGCTCGTCGCCGGCGGTGCCGGCACGGACCACCGGACCGCCCGAGTCACCCATGCAGATCGCGGCGCCGGCCTGGCCGTCGATGTCCAACTCCAGGCCACGGGTGCCGGTGACGGTGAACGCGCCGGTGTGCAGCCGGTTGGGCACCCACTCGGTCTTGGTACGGCCGTAGCCCCCGGCGGTCAGTGCCTCGCCGGTGGTGGGGGCCGTGGCGCCGAGGGCCACGGGAGCGACACTCGCGACCGGCGCGGACAGCCTCGCCAGCACCAGGTCCCGATCGGGCCGGGGGACCAGTTCCACGATGTCGCGCACCTGACCGGACGTCGTCGTGAGGTCGGTGCGTCCCACGGTGACCTTCGCGGGGAGCGATGGCGCGCCCGCCGGGACCGACGCGTACTGCGCGGGGTCGTCGGCGAAGCAGCTCGCCGCCGTGACCACCCACCGCGCCTCGACGAGCGCGCCGGAGCAGGCGCGGTCCGTGTTGCCTATCTCGATCTTCGCGACGTAAGTCTTCGCCCCGTCACCGGCCGGATCGCCCACGATCGCCTGGGCCGGGCTGGCAACGAGCGTTCCCGCCGCGACCAGCACACCGGCGACCAACGCCCCGTATCTCGCTGTCCTACTCACGTTTCTCCCTGTCTGGTGTGTCACTTGGTGGCGGTGATCTCCACGAGCATGTGCTCGCGCCCGTCCGGATCGGCGCTTTCCCCAACTGGGGTCCAGGTGTTCTGGTCGACCTCGAAGGTCTTCTGCTCGGCGTCGACGGTCATCTCGACCTGGGTCTGGTAGTCGTTGCCCCGCACGGCGTAGACGGCGGGGATCTCCAGCGTCAGCCAGCCCGAGTTGCCCGTGACGTCGAAGCAGACCTTGTCCGAGCTGCGGGCCCAGACCTCGAGTTGGCCGGTGCCGCTCACACAGTCGGCGAGCAGGATGTGGCCGTCGCCCCGCTTGAGGGTGATGCCCTGCTCGGCCAGGATCCTGTCGGCGCCCGGGTAGTTGAAGTCCTCCACCGTGTAGCCGGGGGCTTCGTCGGCGACCGCGCGGACCGCCGGCCCGTCCGCACCGCCGGAACCGTCGGTCGTGAAGGCGAGCACCATGGCACCGGCCGCGGCCAGTCCTGCGGCCAGCACCCGAGAAACAAATCTCATGGATGTTCCGTTTCGTGTGTCCGTGAATCAGAAGAGAGAACACGCAGAAATTGCGACTCGATAAAGTCGATTCATTTGGATGTCAGGCTTCCGACACCGCACATTCACCATCCCGAGGTGGGCAGTTCGCTTCCCTCGGTCAACTCCCCCCGCATTGAACCTGGTTGCCGCCCTGAACCCCTGATCGACAGGCATATTGCTATCACCGGAAACAAGTCGAACAGAAGTTCACCAGGCGGTGACGGGCATCACAATGCAGCGGCCTCGCATTCGAACCAGACCGTTTTGCCGCCGTCCGCCCTCGGTTCCACTCCCCATTTGTCGGCCACCGAGTCGAGCAACAACAGCCCGCGGCCGTTCTCCGCGTCGGACGACAGCACGTTGGCCGGGACGGGGAGCCGCGGCGAACCGTCCGACACCTCCACCCGCGCGCCCGACTTCTGCCGCAGGAGCAGCAACGTGCAGCGGCGGTCCGGGACATGGCGTACGACGTTGGCGACCAGCTCCGTCACGCCGAGCTCCACCGCGTCGGCCAGGTCCGGCATCTCCCACTCCGTCAGCAGCGAGCGGACGATGCGGCGGATGTGCCGCGCCGAGTGCTCGCCCACGGCCAGGCTCATGCGGTACTGGACGGGGCGCGCGGCCAAGTAGGCCGGAGGAATGTATTCGTTCACGCTACGAGGCTGGCCAGCCGCGACTACTCTGGGCAACGGAACGGATACAACCCGTCCCAATGTGGGCGGAGTTGCGTGAGAGGGGACCGTGCGTGACCCACATCAACGTCCTCGACCCGGGTGCCTCGCCGCTCGACTACTACGGGTACGAGCTGCGGCGATTCCGGGAAGCGGCCGGACTGACACAGCGGCAGCTCGGGGAGATCATCAACTACACCGGTTCGCTGGTCGGCCAGATCGAGACCGCGCGCAAGCTGCCGACGCCCGCTTTCAGCGAACGGGTGGACGCGGCCCTGGGGACGGGCGGTCTGCTGTCGCGACTGACCGAGCTGGTGTTGCGTAGCCAACTTCCGGCCTGGTTTCAGCAGACAGCGGAACTTGAGGCTCGGGCCGTCGAGATGTGCACCTTCCATACGCACTTGGTGCACGGCCTTCTCCAGACAGCGGCCTACGCGCGTGCCGTCCTGGGCGTGCTGGACCAGGCCAACCTCGACGACCGCACCACCGTACGACTGGCACGACAGCGCATCTTCGAGAAGGAGCAGCCGCCGGTCTTCTGGGCGATCGTCAGTGAGGCTGCGCTCTACCAGCAGACCGGCGGCCCCGAGACCATGCGGCAGCAACTGGCCCACCTGTTGTCCTTCGAGAGCAATCCCCGGATCAACGTCCAGGTGCTGCCGTTCTCGGCAGGTGCCCACGCCGGACTGCAAGGCTCGTTCGACCTCTTTCGCTTCCCGAGCGATCCGACCATCGTCTACACCGAGGGATACGGCAGCGGGCATCCAACCGCTAATCCGGACACCGTCAGGGACTGCTCGCTCCGTTACGATCATCTCCAAGCCGCCGCGCTCTCCCTCAAGGACTCGGCGGAGTTGATCCGGCGCGTAATGGAGGAACGCTATGGCGAGCAACGCGATGCCGACGGTGACCCAGTGGCGTAAGTCCAGCTACAGCGGTGACCAGGGCGGCAGCTGTGTCGAGTGCGCGCCCATCGGTCTGACGTGGCGCAAGTCGACGTACAGCAGTGACCAGGGCGGCGAGTGCGTCGAGGTCGCCGAAGCCCCTTGCGCCACCATCGCCATCCGCGACTCGAAGACCCCGACCGGCCCCATACTCACCGTCGCCCCGGCCACCTTCACCACCTTCGTCTCCTGGACCGGCGCTACAAGCGCTGAATGATCGTGCCGGTGGCGAGTGCGCCTCCCGCGCACATCGTCACCAGCGCGAACTCCTTGTCCGCACGCTCCAGTTCATGCAGCGCCGTCGTGATGAGCCGGGCACCCGTCGCTCCGACCGGGTGCCCGAGCGCGATCGCACCGCCGTTGACGTTGACCTTCTCCAAGTCCTGCTCGAAGACCTGCGCCCAGCTCAACACCACTGACGCGAACGCCTCGTTGATCTCGACGACGTCGATGTCCTTCAGCGACATCCCCGCCTTGCCCAGCACCGCGCGCGTGGCGTCGATGGGCCCGTCGAGGTGGAAGTGCGGGTTCGCGCCGACCAGCGCCTGGGCCACGATCCGCGCCCTCGGCTTCAGCTTCAGGGCGCGCGCCATCCGCTTCGACGCCCACATGATCGCCGCCGCACCGTCCGAGATCTGCGACGAGTTGCCCGCCGTGTGCACGGCCGTCGGCATGATCGGCTTCAGGCCCGACAGTGCCTCCATCGACGTATCGCGCAGGCCCTCGTCACGGTCGACGAGCCGCCACATACCCTGCCCGGCGTGCTGCTCCTCCTCCGTCGTCGGGACCTGCACGGCGAAGGTCTCGCGCTTGAAGCGCTCCTCGGACCAGGCGTTCGCGGCGCGCTGCTGGGAGAGCAGGCCGAGGGCGTCGACGTTCTCGCGGGTCAGGCCGCGGTGGAGGGCGATGCGTTCCGCCGCCACGAACTGGTTCGGGAGATCGACGTTCCACTCGTCGGGGAACGGCTTCCCGGGCCCGTGCTTCGAGCCCGACCCGAGCGGGACGCGGGACATGGACTCGACGCCGCAGGAGATACCGACGTCGATCACGCCCGCCGCGATGAGGTTGGCGGTCATGTGGGACGCCTGCTGCGAGGAACCGCACTGGCAGTCGACCGTCGACGCCGCCGTCTCGTAGGGCAGGCCCATGGTCAGCCAGGCCGTGCGCGCGGGGTTCATGGACTGCTCGCCGGCGTGCGTGACCGTGCCACCGACGATCTGTTCGACGCAGTCGGCGGGGATGCCGGTGCGGCCGAGGAGTTCGCGGTACGTCTCGCCCAGCAGATAGGCGGGGTGCAGGTTGGCGAGCGCGCCGCCGCGCTTGCCGATGGGGGTACGGACGGCTTCGACGATGACGGGTTCGGCGGCCATGAGGCAGTCCTCTCGTCCAGAGCCAGGACTAGCAGGAACCAGCGGAGCTGGCGGAGCCAGCGGTTACCAGCGGGAACTAGTACGTGTTCTAGTTCTGTGAGCAGTCTGCTGACGTGACGTCCGTCACCGCAAGGGTCTTGCAGTCTTCGGAGTCCGCCGTTACGTTCACGGCACTTCCTGATGGGTCGTCAGATGGCTGGAGCCGCCATGCCCTGTCCAGCGCTTCCCGACGGGTTCGACTTCACCGACCCCGATCTGCTGCACCGCCGTGTGCCCCTGCCGGAGTTCGCCGAACTGCGCCGCGTCGAGCCGGTCACCTGGATCGCCCAACCCGCGAACCTGGCCGGTTTCCAGGACGAGGGCTACTGGGCCGTCACGCGGCACGCCGACGTCAAGTACGTCTCCACCCACCCCGAGTTGTTCTCCTCCACCCTCAACACCGCGATCATCCGCTTCAACGAGCACATCGAACGGGACGCGATCGACGCGCAGCGGCTGATCCTGCTGAACATGGACCCGCCGGAGCACACGCGGGTGCGGCAGATCGTGCAACGCGGGTTCACGCCCCGGGCGATCCGGGCGCTGGAGGAGCGGCTGCGGACGCGGGCGCACGCCATAGTCGAGGGCGCCCGCGCGCACTCCGGTCCGTTCGACTTCGTGACGGAGGTCGCGTGCGAGCTGCCGCTCCAGGCGATCGCCGAGCTGATCGGCGTACCGCAGGACGACCGGGCCAAGATCTTCGACTGGTCCAACAAGATGATCGCGTACGACGATCCCGAGTACGCCATCACGGAGGAGGTCGGCAAGGAGTCGGCCACCGAGCTGATCGCGTACGCCATGAACATGGCCGCCGACCGCAAGCAGTGCCCGGCGCACGACATCGTCTCCACGCTGGTGGCGGCGGAGGACGAGGGCAATCTCGGGTCGGACGAGTTCGGGTTCTTCGTGCTGATGCTGGCGGTGGCGGGCAACGAGACGACCCGCAACGCCATCACGCACGGCATGCACGCCTTCCTCACGCATCCCGACCAGTGGGACCTCTACAAGCGGGAGCGTCCGTCGACGACGGCCGAGGAGATCGTGCGCTGGGCGACGCCGGTGGTGTCCTTCCAGCGCACGGCGACCCAGGACACCGAGCTGGGCGGCAAGCGGATACGCAAGGGCGACCGGGTCGGCATCTTCTACGCCTCGGCGAACCACGACCCCGAGGTGTTCGAGAACCCGGGCCTGTTCGACATCACCCGCGACCCGAACCCCCACCTCGGCTTCGGCGGCGGCGGCCCCCACTACTGCCTCGGCAAGTCCCTGGCCGTCCTGGAGATAGACCTCATCTTCAACGCACTGGCCGACGCGATGCCGAACCTGCGTCTGGCGGGAGACCCACGACGGCTGCGATCGGCGTGGATCAACGGGGTGAAGGAGCTGCGGGTCAGCGCGGGGTGAGGACGCAGAAGGCGGCGGCCCCGGGGATCGGGGGCCGCCGCCGTCATGGGGGGCTGGTTTTTGAGGGCCAGCCGGTGTGGTGCTGGGGGTCGGCTCTTAGTACCAGCCGTTGGCCTGCCAGAAGTTCCAGGCGCCGACCGGGCTGCCGTAGCGGGACTTCATGTAGTCCAGGCCCCACTCGATCTGGGTCTGGGCGTTGGTCTTCCAGTCGGAACCGGCGGTGGCCATCTTGTTGCCCGGCAGGGCCTGGACCAGGCCGTAGGCGCCGGACGACGGGTTGGTGGCGTCGATGTCCCAGCCGCTCTCGTGCTCGACGATCTTGCTGAAGGCGTTGAACTGGGCGGCGTCCGGGATCATCTTCTTCGCGATCGCCTTGGCCTGGGTGGGCGAGGCGGCCGGCGCGGCGTGGGCCGGGGCGGCGGAGAGCGCCATACCGGCGGTGGCGGCGGCGACGGCGACGCCGGTGAGGGCCTTCTTCGGGGTGGCGATGCGGCGGAGGATGGAGACGGACACAGGCGGACCTTTTCGTCGGGGACGGGGCGGTCGCGACAAGCCGGAACCACGCGGTGCGCGGCGGTGGCATGCGTTGGCGCCGCGACCCTGTGGGCTCGTCGGCGCCGTGCGACGTCATCCAGAGAAGCAGCCGGGCGAAGTGTCCGCAATGACCCCTTTTACTAGTTGTGGTCGCATGCGGGGTGAACGTCCTCTGTGTGACGTGGCTCTCAATGCGCAGGTCAGGGGGCATTATGCCGCGTGCATGACAGGCGTGCGGATCTACTAGGGAGGGTCGTTGGTGACGTAGGTCATGTGGGGTGCTTCACCGTCCGGGTAACCGTCCGCGTGCGAGCGCTTATCTGTCCGTCACCGAGTGGGCGGGTCGAATGTGACCGGGGTCTCGAAGGCGGCGCGGCGGGTGGCGCGGCGGAGGGCCTTGAGGACTGCCGGGCCGAGCGTGAGGGTGAGGACGACCGTGACGAGCGCGCGGCCCAGGTCCCAGCCGAGGGAGGTGGCCAGGCAGTACGCCACGAAACGGGCCAGGTTGGCGGGGACCGGTGCCTCCGGATCGAAGGCGATGTTCGAGGCCAGCGCGCTCATGAAGGGCCAGCCCGCGAGGTTCATGATCGTGCCGTAGGCGAAGGCCGCGAGGAAGCCGTAGCCGGACAGGAGGAGCAGCTCGGCGCGGCCGCGCAGGCGGTCCGGCGCCGGGAGCAGTCCGGCCGCCATCGTGAACCAGCCCATCGCCAGCATCTGGAACGGCATCCACGGACCCACCCCGCCCGTGAGCAGCGCGGACGCGAACATCGTGATCGCGCCGAGCACGAACCCGAAGCCCGGGCCGAGCACGCGTCCGCTCAACACCATCAGGAAGAACATCGGCTCGATGCCCGCCGTACCGGCACCGATCGGCCGCAGCGCCGCGCCCGTCGCGGCCAGCACCCCGAGCATGGCCACGGCCTTCGGGCCGAGCCCCGACTCGGAGATCGTCGCCGCAACGACCGCTATGAGGAGGACGAGCAGTCCCGAGAAGAGCCAGGGGGCGTCCTGGGCGTGGGCCGCGACCTGGGAGGTGGGCGGCGCGAGGAACGGCCAGAAGAAGGCTGCCGCGCCGACCGCGCTGGTGAACGCGAGGGCGACGAGGGAACGGGGGCCGAGACGGACGGGCCGGGCTTGGCGGGTGCGGCCCGGGGCGGGCGCGGTGCTGCCGGCGGCGGTCGGCGCGGTGCTGCCGACGGCCACCTTCCGCGTGGCGGGCTCGGTCGGCGCGGTGCCTGCGGCTGCCTTCCGCGTGGCGGGCTCGGTCGGGTCGGCGTCCGCCGTGGGCCGCGTCCAGTCCGTCATGACAAGGCCTCCCGGACCTGGGTGACCGTGAGCCACTGCTGTGGGGCCAGGATCTTGGTGATCTGCGGGGCGAAGGACGGGGACGAGACGACCACGTCCGCCGTCGGGCCGTCGGCGATCACCTCGCCCTCGGCCAGCAGGATCACGCGGTGGGCCAGCTCGGCGGCCAGTTCCACGTCATGGGTGGCGAGGACGATCGCGTGGCCCTCGGCGGCCAGCTCGCGCAGGAGCGTGACCAGGCGGGACTTCGCCGCGTAGTCCAGGCCCCGGGTCGGTTCGTCGAGGAGCAGGAGTGGGGGGCGGGCGGTGAGGACGACCGCCAGGGCGAGGGTGAGGCGCTGGCCCTCGGAGAGGTCGCGGGGGTGCGTGTCGTCGGTGATACCGGGGAGCAGCTCGGAGACCAGGGCCCGGCAGGTGCCGGGGGTGGCGCCCGCGTCGGCGTCGGCGGCCGCGCACTCGGCGGCGACCGTGTCGGCGTAGAGGAGGTCGCGGGGTTCCTGCGGTACGAGGCCGACGCGGCGGACGAGGTCGGGGGGTGGCGTGCGGTGCGGGACGGCTCCGCCGACGTGGACCTTTCCGGAGGACGGTTCGACCAGGCCTACCAGCGTGTTGAGGAGCGTGGATTTTCCGGCGCCGTTGCGGCCCATGAGGGCGATGGTTTCGCCGGGGGTGATGGTGAGGTCGATGTGGCGTAGGGCTTGGATGCGGGTTCGGGTTACCGAGAGGGCTTGTATTTCGGCTGTGTGGGGGGTGTTTGGGGTGGTGGTGGTGCGGGTGCGGGTGCGGCGGAACCAGCGGCGGTGGGGGGTGGTGCCGAAGGACTCGGGGGGTGCGGATTGGGGGTGGGTGCGGGTTGTCTTTGGCTGGTCGCGCAGTTCCCCGCGCCCCTGCTCTGCGTTGCTGTGCTGCTTCTCGAGTTGTTGCCGTAGGGGTGCTGCTCGTCGCCTTGCGTCGCGGACCGTCAGGGGCAGGGGGGTCCAGGCTGCCAGGCGGCCCAGGGCTACGACCGGGGGGTAGACCGGGGAGATGGCCATCATCTCCTCCGGGGTGCCGAGGATCGGGGGTGCGCCGGGGGTCGGGAGGAGGGCGACCTGGTCGGCGTACTGGATGACGCGTTCCAGGCGGTGTTCGGCCATCAGGATCGTCGTACCGAGGTCGTGGACGAGGCGCTGGAGGACGGCGAGGACCTCCTCGGCGGCGGCCGGGTCCAGAGCCGAGGTCGGTTCGTCGAGGACGAGGACGCTCGGGTGCGGGGTGAGGACCGAGCCGATCGCGACGCGCTGCTGCTGGCCGCCGGAGAGGGTGGCGATGGGGCGGTCGCGGAGGTCGGCGAGGCCGAGCAGGTCCAGGGTCTCCTCGACTCGGCGGCGCATCACGTCCGGGGCGAGGCCCAACGACTCCATGCCGTAGGCGAGTTCGTCCTCGACGGTGTCCGTGACGAAGTGGGAGAGGGGATCCTGGCCGACGGTGCCCACGACGTCGGCGAGCTCGCGCGGCTTGTGGGTGCGGGTGTCGCGGCCGGCGACCGTGACCCGGCCGCGCAGGGTGCCGCCGGTGAAGTGCGGGACGAGGCCGCTGACCGCGCCGAGCAGGGTGGACTTGCCGACGCCGGACGGGCCGACGAGCAGGACGAGTTCGCCTTCCGGGACCTCGAAGTCGACGCCCTGGACGGTGGGTTCGGCGGCCCCGTCGTAGGTCACGGAGACGTCGTCGAAGCGGATCATGACCGTTCCTTGGGTGGTGCGGTGAGGAACGCCGGGAGCAGGCCGAGGAGTACGGCTGCCGCGGGCCAGAGGGGGAGCGTGGGGGCGACCAGGGGGATCACGCCGGGGTGCAGGGCGGCGGGGTCGGTGGAGGCCGCGAGGGTGAGGAGCGCGGCGACGGCGGCGCCGGACGCGGCGACCAGACAGGAACGGGTGTTCCAGGTGTCGGGGCGGTAGCGGGTGCGCGGGGTGCGGCGGCCGCCCAGCCAGAGGCCGGCGAGGGCGGCGGCGAGGCCGGCGAGCAGGACCGGGAGGCCGTAGGTGCCGCCTTCGGCGGTGAGCAGGCCGTACGTTCCCGCGCAGACGCCGAGCAGGCCGGTGAGCGTGAGGGCGGCGGTCGTACGGCGGATCGCGGGCGGGACCTGGGCGGTACGGCCGTAGCCGCGGGCGTCCATGGCGGCGGCGAGGGCGACGGAGCGTTCGAGGGCGCCTTCGAGGACGGGCAGGCCCACCTGGACCAGGCCTCGCACGCCCCTGTCCGGGCGGCCGCGCAGCCGGCGGGCGGCGCGCAGGCGCCGGACGTCGGCGATCAGGTGCGGGGCGAAGGTGAGGGCCACGACCACGGCCACGCCGGTCTCGTAGAGGGCGCCGGGGAGGGACTTCAGGAGGCGGGTGGGGCTGGCCAGGGCGTTGGCGGCGCCGACACAGATCAGGAGCGTGGCCAGTTTCAGGCCGTCGTAGAGGGCGAAGACGAGCGTCTCGGCGGTGACCCTGCCGCCCAGGCGGATGCCCTGGGCCCAGTCGGGGAGGGGGACTTCGGGGAGGGTGAGGAGGGTGTGGGTGCCGGGGAGGGGGGAGCCGAGGGTGATGGCGAAGAGGAGGCGGATGAGGAGGACGGCGAGGGCGAGTTTGACGAAGGCGCCGTAGGAGCGGGACCACGGCGTGGCTGGGCGGCGGGTTGCTACCACGTATGCCGTGACCGTGATGAGGAGGGTGAGGAGGAGGGGGTTGGTGGTGCGGGTGGCTGCGGTGCCTAGGGAGAGGGACCAGAGCCACCAGGCGCCGGGGTGTGTTTGTGCCCTGCGTTGTGCTTTGTGGTGTGCGCCGTCTTTCCTCTGCGGGCCGTGGGGGGCTCGTCGCGCAGTTCCCCGCGCCCCTAGAGGGCGTTGGTGCTCAGCCATGTTTACGGCGGCGGGTCTGCCATATCGCCGCAGCGGCCAGTACGGCGATCGCCGCGATGCCCGCCCATACGCTTGCCGTCGGTCCCGCGTCGTCGTTGCTCGGCGTGGACTGCTCGCTGTCCGTCGATACCTGCTCGCCGCAGCCCTTCTCCGGATACCCCGCGATCGCGCACAGCAGGGCGTTCGTGTTGTAGCGGAGGGGCTTGGCGACCGACGCCAGGGCCTCCGCTGTTGTCGCGTCGGGGGAGATCTGGGCGCAGGCCGTGCGGGCGGGAGGCGGGGTTTCGCCGGAGGGGGCGTCCGACGGTGTGCCGAAGTCGAGGACCAGGGCCACCCGCTTCTTGCCGTCCCGCGCCGGGGTGTCGGCGCAGATCGTCGTGAAGTCGGCCGTGCCGCGCGGCTGGGACGCGTCCTGGGAGTCCTCGCTGACCGAGAAGCGGAAACCCTGGACGTCGCCGTCGGCGGGGCGGGCGGTGGCGGGGCCCTGGGTGGCGTACGTCCACGCGTTGCCGCCGCGCTCCCAGAACGACCAGTAGCGGTAGCCGGCGGCCTGCGCCTGGCCGGTGTTCAGCAGGAGGAACAGCGCGGCCAGGAGCAGGGCGGCGATACGGCGGAACCTCACGGCTGCTGCCTCTTGTTGCGGCCGCTGAGCAGGAAGCCGATGCCGATGCCGACGACGAGGAAGACACCGACGTACCACCACACGCCGAAGCTCGTGCCCTCGTCCTCCGTCTCGTTCGTCGTCACGGCCCGGTCCTTGAGCAGGGCCTGCGGCGCCGGGCCCGTCGCGTTGAGCTTCTCGACCAGGTTCGTGCCGCCGAAGTCGCGCGGGTCGGCGCCGGCGGCGTGGGCGGCGAGGATCAGCTGGGCGTAGGCGGCGGGGCCGCTCTGCATCGCCCAGGCCGTCGCGTTCTGCTCCAGCCAGGTCAGGGGCTTCTTCGCCTGCTCGGCGCCGCCCTGCGCGGCCAGCGCGACCACCGCGTCGGCCGTGTTGCCGTAGTCGGGCTGGTCCTCGGCGCCGGGGAGGGCGGAGGTGAGGTGGCCGTCCTTGGCGAGAGTCTTGGTGAGATGGGCGGCACCGTTGGCGGCGGCCTGCTCGGGGGTGTCGGCGTCGACGCAATTCGGCTCGGCCTGCTTGCCCGCCTCGGCCACCAGGCCCTGGCCCAGCGCGCCCAGGACGGCCGCCGCGGTCGCGTCCGCGTTGGCCGCCAGCTCGCCCTTCTTGTCGGGCTGGTAGGCGAAGGCACCGCCGTCCTTCGCGTCGCAGCGTATGGACAGCTTCAGCAGGGCGTCGTAGGGGGACTTGCCGTCCTTGACGACGGCGTCCGGCTTCTCGCCCGCCGCCGCGAGGGCGCCGATGACTACGGCGGTGGAGTTGGCGTCACTGGGACCGCCGGGGGTGTAGCCCCAGCCGCCGTCCTTGTTCTGCACGGACTTCAGCCAGTCGACGGCCTTGCCGGTGGCGGCCTCGTAGTCGCCGAGCGCGGCGAGGGCCTGGACGGCGGCGGCCGTGCTGTTGCTGTCGACCATGGTCTTGGCGTCGCAGTCCTTGCCGGGATCGGCCCGGAACGCGGCGAAGCCGCCGTTGTCGCACTGCTGCCGGGCCAGCCAGTCCGTGGCCTTCCAGGCGGGCTTGACGCCCACGGTGTCCTGCGCGAGCAGGGCGAGCGACTGCCGCCAGACGCCGTCGTAGGTCGGGTCGGACGTGCCGTACAGGCCCGAGGGCAGCGACGGCGAGGGGCTCGCGGCCTGCGCGACCGGGGGCGCGGCGACGCCGATCACGGTGGTGACGGCCAGGGCCGCGGCGCTGCGGCGGACGACGTTCATGATCGGCGGGTGCCTCTCCCTGCGGGGAGCCGGGCAGCACGGGGCACCCCCGGGCGGCTCGGCTCCGTATACCTCGACGGTGCCGCACACCGGCCGGTTGCCGGTGCACGTGAGCCGGTCACGTTTCCGTGCGGGGCAGTCCGGCTCACAGCGTGCGCTGCTCACGGTTGCGGGTCAGCGCCGGATTTGCACCGGCTTCCCCCCGTACGGGTGATGACGACGCGGCCACTCTACCCGCCCGTAGCGGAACGCCCTGCGCAGAGCCACCACCGTGAGTGGCCCGGCTCACATGGCGTGACAGGCCCGTCCCCGACACCATGGTGCTCACTGCCGGCGGGCTGAAGGGGGCAAGGATGTTCCGCAAGGTGCTGGTCGCCAACCGCGGTGAGATCGCGATTCGCGCTTTCCGCGCTGGTTATGAACTGGGCGCGCGCACCGTCGCCGTCTTCCCCCACGAGGACCGCAACTCGCTGCACCGCCTGAAGGCCGACGAGGCCTATGAGATCGGCGAGCCGGGGCACCCGGTGCGGGCCTATCTCTCGGTGGAGGAGATCATCCGTGCGGCGCGCCGCGCCGGAGCGGACGCCGTCTACCCGGGTTACGGGTTCCTGTCGGAGAACCCCGATCTGGCCCGGGCGTGCGAGGAAGCGGGCATCACGTTCGTCGGGCCGGGCGCGGACATCCTGGAGCTGACCGGGAACAAGGCGCGCGCGGTGGCCGCGGCACGCTCGGCCGGTGTGCCGGTGCTGGAATCCTCGGCGCCGTCGACCGACGTGGACGAGCTGGTCCGGGCCGGCGAGGACATCGGGTTTCCCGTGTTCGTCAAGGCGGTCGCGGGCGGTGGTGGGCGCGGTATGCGCCGCGTCGAGGATCCCGCCCAGCTGCGGGAGGCCATCGAGGCGGCGTCCCGGGAGGCGGCGTCCGCGTTCGGTGACCCCACGGTCTTCCTGGAGAAGGCCGTCGTCGAACCCCGCCACATCGAGGTACAGATCCTCGCCGACGGGGACGGCAACGTCATCCACCTGTTCGAGCGCGACTGCTCGCTGCAGCGCCGCCACCAGAAGGTCATCGAACTCGCGCCCGCGCCGAACCTCGACCCGGCGCTGCGCGAGCGGATCTGCGCCGACGCCGTGCGGTTCGCCCGGCAGATCGGCTACCGCAACGCCGGCACCGTGGAGTTCCTCCTCGACCGCGACGGAAACCACGTCTTCATCGAGATGAACCCGCGCATCCAGGTCGAGCACACGGTCACCGAAGAGGTGACCGACGTCGACCTCGTACAGGCGCAGCTGCGCATCGCCGCCGGCGAGACCCTGGCGGACCTGGGGCTGTCGCAGGAGACGGTCACCCTGCGCGGCGCGGCCCTCCAGTGCCGTATCACCACCGAGGACCCCGCCAACGGCTTCCGCCCGGACACCGGCCGCATCAGCGCCTACCGCTCGCCCGGCGGCTCGGGCATCCGCCTCGACGGCGGAACCACCCACGCCGGTACGGAGATCAGCGCGCACTTCGACTCCATGCTGGTCAAGCTCACCTGCCGCGGCCGGGACTTCACCACCGCCGTGGGCCGTGCCCGGCGTGCCGTCGCCGAGTTCCGCATCCGCGGCGTGGCCACGAACATCCCGTTCCTGCAAGCGGTGCTGGACGACCCGGACTTCCAGGCCGGCCGGGTCACCACGTCGTTCATCGAGCAGCGCCCGCACCTGCTCACCGCACGCCACTCCGCCGACCGCGGCACCAAGCTCCTGACCTACCTCGCCGACGTCACCGTGAACAAGCCGCACGGCGAGCGGCCCGACCTGATCGACCCGCTGACCAAGCTGCCGCCGCTGCCGGACGGTGAGCCACCGGCCGGCTCCCGGCAGGCGCTCGCCGAACTGGGCCCCGAGGGCTTCGCCCGCCGCCTGCGCACCTCACCGACCCTCGGCGTCACCGACACCACCTTCCGCGACGCCCACCAGTCGCTGCTCGCCACCCGGGTCCGCACCAAGGACATGCTCGCCGTCGCTCCGGTGGTGGCGCGTACCCTGCCCGAGCTGCTGTCGCTGGAGTGCTGGGGCGGTGCCACCTACGACGTCGCCCTGCGCTTCCTCGCGGAGGACCCCTGGGAACGCCTGGCCGCCCTGCGGGCAGCCGTGCCGAACATCTGCCTGCAGATGCTGCTGCGCGGGCGCAACACCGTCGGCTACACGCCGTATCCGACCGAGGTCACCGACGCGTTCGTGCAGGAGGCCGCGGCCACCGGCATAGACATCTTCCGCATCTTCGACGCCCTGAACGACGTCGACCAGATGCGGCCCGCCATCGAGGCCGTACGCGAGACCGGCACGGCCGTCGCGGAGGTGGCCCTGTGCTACACCTCCGACCTGTCCGACCCGTCGGAGCGCCTGTACACCCTGGACTACTACCTGCGCCTCGCCGAGCGGATCGTGGCCGCGGGCGCCCACGTCCTGGCCGTCAAGGACATGGCGGGCCTGCTGCGGGCACCGGCCGCGGCGAAACTCGTGTCGGCCCTGCGCCGGGAGTTCGACCTGCCGGTCCACGTCCACACGCATGACACCGCCGGCGGCCAGCTCGCCACCTACCTGGCCGCGATCCAGGCGGGCGCGGACGCGGTGGACGGAGCGGTGGCGTCCATGGCGGGCACCACCTCGCAGCCGTCCCTGTCGGCGATCGTGGCGGCGACCGACCACTCCGACCGGCCCACCGGCCTGGACCTGAAGGCCGTCGGTGACCTGGAGCCGTACTGGGAGAGCGTCCGCAAGGTCTACGCACCCTTCGAGGCCGGTCTGGCCTCGCCGACCGGCCGCGTCTACCACCACGAGATCCCCGGCGGGCAGCTGTCCAACCTGCGCACCCAGGCGATCGCGCTGGGCCTCGGCGACCGCTTCGAGCAGATTGAGGCGATGTACGCGGCCGCCGACCGGATGCTGGGCCGCCTGGTGAAGGTGACGCCCTCCTCGAAGGTCGTCGGCGATCTCGCGCTGCATCTGGTGGGCGCGGGGGTGTCCCCGGAGGCCTTCGAGGCGAACCCGGACCGGTTCGACATCCCCGACTCGGTCATCGGCTTCCTGCGCGGCGAGCTGGGCACCCCGCCCGGCGGCTGGCCCGAGCCGTTCCGCAGCAAGGCGCTGCGGGGCCGCGCCGAGCCCAAGCCCGTACAGGAACTGACCGCCGACGACCGTGCGGGGCTCGCGAAGGACCGGCGGGCGACGCTCAACCGACTGCTGTTCCCCGGACCGACGCGCGAGTTCGACACCCACCGCCACACGTTCGGCGACACCAGCGTGCTGGACAGCAAGGCCTTCTTCTACGGGCTGCGGCCCGCCAAGGAGTACGGCGTCGACCTCGAACCCGGAGTGCGTCTGCTCATCGAGCTGCAGGCCATCGGTGACGCGGACGAACGCGGTATGCGCACGGTGATGTCGTCGCTGAACGGTCAGCTGCGGCCGATCCAGATCCGCGACCGGGCGGCTGCCTCCGACATCCCGGTCACCGAGAAGGCGGACCGGGGCAACCCCGGCCACGTCGCGGCGCCGTTCGGCGGCGTGGTGACCCTCGCGGTCGCCGAGGGCGACGAGGTGGCGGCCGGTGCCACGGTGGCCACCATCGAGGCGATGAAGATGGAAGCCGCGATCACCGCTGCGAAGTCCGGCACGGTGGCCAGGCTGGCCATCAACCGAATCCAGCAGGTCGAGGGCGGCGACCTCCTCGTGGAACTCGCCTGAGACGCCGCGCCGGCCCGGCGCGGTCGCCGCTCACCACGCGCTGCGCACGTTCGCTTCCCGCACGCTGCGGCCCGGTTGCCGCTGCAGGGGCGGCGCGGCTCGGAGCCCTGGTGGCGTGTCATGCGCCGGCAAGGCCTGCTCGGCCCAGATGACCTTGCCCTGCGGGGTGTACCGAGTACCCCAGTGGTCCGCCACCTGGGAGACCAGGAACAGTCCACGGCCGCCCTCCTCCGTCGTGGTGGCGTACTGCAGGTGCGGCGAGGTGCTGGTGCCGTCGGACACCTCGCAGATCAGGGTGCGGTCGCGCAGGAGCCGTACGTGGATCGGGGGCGAGCCGTGCCGGATGGCGTTGGTGACCAGCTCGCTGAGCACGAGTTCCGTTCCGAAGGAGAGCTCGGACAGGTCCCACTCGTCGAGCTTCCGCGCCACGGCGGCGCGCATTCCGGCGACAGCGGCGGGGTCACAGGGCACGTCCCAGTCGGCGACCCGGTCGGCCGGCGTGGCCAGGGTGCGGGCGATGAGCACCGCGACGTCGTCCTTGGGCCGCCCGTGCAGGAGTTCCTCCACCACGGCCTCGCAGTGTTCGTCGGGCGAGCGGTCGCGGTGCCGGGCGAGGGCCTCGCGCAGCATTTCCATGCCGACGTCCAGATCCCGCGAGCGGTCCTCGATGAGCCCGTCCGTGTAGAAGACGAGCTGGGTGCCTTCCGCCAGCTCGAAATCGACGGCCTGGTACGGCATGCCCCCGAGGCCCAGCGGCAGACCCGCCGGCACGTCGGCGAACGTGACGTCGCCGTCGGGGCCCACCAGGGCGGGGGCCAGGTGCCCGGCCCGTGCCATCGAGCAGCGGCGCTCGACCGGGTTGTACACGGCGTAGAGGCAGGTGGCGCCGATGACGCCGGAGTCCCGGTCCGCGTCGGACTCGTCCTGGTCGATACGGCTGACGAGCTCGTCGAGACGGCTGAGCAGTTCGTCGGGCGGCAGGTCGAGGGTGGAGAAGTTGTGTACGGCGGTGCGCAGCCGGCCCATGGTGGCCGCCGCGTGCAGACCGTGGCCGACGACGTCGCCGACCACCAGCGCCACCCGGCCGCCGGGCAGCGGGATGACGTCGAACCAGTCGCCGCTCACCCCGGACTGTGCCGGCAGGTAGCGGAAGGCGACATCGAGCGCGCTCTGCTCGGGCAGCGCGCGCGGCAGCAGACTGCGCTGGAGGGCGACGGCGAGGGTGTGCTCGCGGGTGAAGCGGCGGGCGTTGTCGATGCTGAGCGCGGCGCGGGCGACCAGTTCCTCGGCCAGGTACAGCTCCTCCTCGTCGAAGGGCTCCGGTTTGCGGCAGCGCCAGAAGGCGGCCACTCCGAGCATGATGCCGCGGGCCTGGATCGGGACGGAGATCATGGAGTGGATGCCGCAGGCCTCGATCGTCTCCATCTGCTCGGCGGCCTGCAGACGGAGTCCCGTCGCGGTGGCCAGATCCGGCACCAGTTCCGAACGACCCGTGCCCATGCCCCGGGCGTGCGGTGCGGAGGGGGCGAAGTCGATCAGGCTGCCGACCTCGCAGAAGGGATGGTCCTCCCGGATGCTCTTGACGGCGGTACGGCGCATGCCCGTCCCGGTGCCGGTCGGCTCCTCACCCTGCAGCACTTCGTCGACCAGGTCCACGGTCACGAAGTCGGCGAACCGGGGAACGGCGATGTGGGCCAGTTCCTCGGCCGTACGCGTCACATCGAGGCTGTCGCCGATGCCCACGCCCGCGTCGTAGAGAAGTTTCAGGCGCTCGCGGGCCATCTCGGCCCGGCCGGAGAGTGCCCGCAACTCGGTGGAGTCGCGCAGGACGACCACCGTGCCGCCGGCGCAGCCACCGCCGCGTGCCGTGGGCCGCTGGGTGATCGCGAGCAGGCGCTCCTCGGCGCGGTGCACTTCGCCGGTGGCCCTGCGCCCGGAGGTCAGCAGTTTCCGGATGCCCGGGGGGAGGCCGGGCAGCTCCGTCACCAGCCTGCCCTCGGCGTCCGGGGGCAGGTCGAGAAGCCGTGCGGCCTCGTCGTTCGCCAGGAGCAGTCGGCCGTCCGGGCTGACGATGAGCAAACCTTCGCGCATGGAGTGCAGGACCGCGTCGTGGTGCTGGTACATACGCGTCATCGCGCCGGCGTCCAGGTTGTGGGTCTGCCGCCGCAGTCGCCTGCTGACCAGCGCCGCTCCGGCCGTGACCACCAGCAGTCCGACCGCTCCGGCACCCAGGATGAGTGGCATCTGCCGTTCCACCTGGCTGGTGACCGTCTCGACCTTCAGACCGGCGGAGACCAGCGCCACCACCTTGCCGTCGCTTCCCCTGACGGGGACGGTGGCCTGCACCTCGTGGCCGAGCGGCCCGTGCACGCTCTCGGTGTAGACCCGGCCGGCCAGCGACGGCTCGATGCGGCCCACGAAGCGCTTTCCGATCCGGTCCGGCTGGGGATGCGTGTACCGGATGCCATGGGTGTCCATGACGACGATGAAGTCGACGCCGGCCGACCGCCGACCCGCCTCGGTGAGCGGCTGCAGCACCTTCGACGGGTCGGGGGCCCGCAGCGCCGACAGGATGCCGGGGGAGTGGGCGAAGGTCTGGGCAACGGCGATGGAGCGCCGCTTGGCCTCTTCGCCGCCGGCCATCCGCGACTGGATCACCTGCGCCACCACGGCGCACGCCACGAGCAGCACCACCAGCGCCACCTGCAGGAGGAAGACCTGACCAGCGACGCTTCGCGGACTTCTGCCGACCAGAAGCCGCGAGGTTATGCCCCTAAAGCGACTGAATGCGTCCATTTGGACCATATCTCTACATGAAGAACGCCCCCGTGGCTACACCTGTCTCACGCCGAAGCCGGACACCGGGGTCAGTCCACGTAGTCGAGTCCTCGCCACATGCCCCAGATCCCCACCCCCGTGAGGACGACCGTGATGGTCCAGCCCAGCCACCCCATCGGGTCCAGGCCCAGCAGGCTGTACGTGACATTCAGATACGGAATGATCAGCACCAGCCAGCCCCCCACCAGTGGGAACAGCCACGGCCCGAACAGGGCCAGCAAGGCGGCTCCCAGCAGCAGCCACGCGAAAATCAGCCAACCCAACGTGGCGAACTCCGAGGAGGTCAGGTAGATCTCGGTGTGCCCACGGGTCTCCATCCGGACCACTTGGCCGTGCCAGAGCCGCAGGTCCGCACGGTCTCCCGGGCGCACCGCGTCGTGGGTGTGCTCGTCGACGTCCAGCCACTCCTCGCGCTCGCCGAAGCGGACCTGTGCGCTGTAGTGCGTGGTGCAGCTCCGCACTCCGTTGCTGTCCGTGGTGCACGACTCGTACCAGCTCGTGTCGACGATCTCGGCGACGGTCCGCGCCACGCAGTCGCCGGCCGTCTCCCAGTCGGTTCCGGCGGGACACGGGGGAGCGTTCTGGTAGAGCACGACAGCCTGACGGTGTACGTCGACACGGTCCGCGCACACCACGAGTCCCAGCACCGCGACCGCGAGCATCAGCAGCCGCAGGAACAGCATCGGCCCCCCGGACATACGGGGCCGGCTAGACGCGGGAGTGGGTCACGCACGCCGCACGGCAGCGGGCGACCGGGGCGGAGGGCTCGTGGCGGAACCAGGTGGAGTCGATCTCGCGGCCGTCGCGCAGGGTGTGCGTGGGTGGCCCCTCGGTCGGGACGAAGCCCGCGCGGACGAGGGCGCCCCGGCAGGCCGAGTTCGTCGCCTCGGTCCCGGCGTGGACGGTGTCCATGCCGAAGTGGCTGTGGCCGAGCAGGGCGGCCGCGTGGAACAGCTCCGCGCCGAGGCCCTCGCCGCGGGCGTGCGGTGCGAGCCAGCCACCTATCTGGCCGACGGCGTGGTCGAGCTGGAGAGCCCCGGCGTAGCGGCCGTCGTCCCGGCGCACGCCGACCATGATCTCGCCCTCCTCGGGGCTGGGCTCGAAGGCCGCGAGCAGCTCCGGGCGGATCTTCCGGTCACTGTCGCCGGGCCGCATCCGCAGCAGGGTCTCGCGGAGTCGGGCGTCGGCCACGATCTCCTCGCCCCGCATCCCCAGCCACCGCTGGGCCTCGTCGTCCGACCCGGCCGCGATCGCCGCCAGCAGGTCCAGTTGCGTCTCCGGGGTGTAGAGCAGCAGACGTTCGGTGTGCACCGTGTGCCGCCCGGGCGCGCACGGCCCCGGCACGGGGAGCAGCGTCACGGCCCTGCGGCGACGCGGTCGCGCCCACAGCATATGAACCCCCCGCGGGAAGAGAAGGGAAGAGCGAGGGCTTCACCATGCCACGTATCGCACGGGATCGGTCCCGGGCACCGCCTCCGCCCGCCCCAGCTTCACCAGGCGGCGCAGATGGGCCTCCGCCTCCGAGACGGCGATGTTGCGGGAGCCGTAGGGGATTTGGGCCCAGGGGCGGTTCCAGTCCATGCGTTCGGCGAGCTGCCAGGGGGTGAGGGGCTCGGTCAGCAGCAGTGCCAGGCCGGTGAGGCGGGCCTCGTGGTGGGTGAGCAACTCCCTTACCCGGGCGGGGGCGTCGGTGAAGGCGTGCTGGTGGGCCGGGAGGATCTCGGCGGGGGCGAGGCGGGCGACGCGTTCCAGGGAGGCGAGGTAGTCGCCGAGGGGGTCGGTGACCGTCGTGTCGTCCGGGTCCTCGTACAGGCCGATGTGCGGGGTGATCTCGGGCAGGACGTGGTCCCCGGAGAACAGACGGCCGTAGCCCGGGAGTTGGGACGGGTGCCGCTCCTCCAGATGCAGGCAGACGTGGCCCGGCGTGTGTCCCGGCGTCCAGATCCCGCGCAGGTGGCGGCCGGGGAGGTCGAGGAGCTCGCCGGGGACGATCTCCCGGTCGGGGAGCGCGGGGGAGAGGCCGGGTAGCGGGCCGCGGGCGGTGCGCAGCGGGGCCACATGGGCCTCGGGGGCGCCGGCCGCGGTGAGTTTGTCCGCCATGTACGCGAACCAGTGCTCCGGGCGGGCCTCCCGTGTCCGCCGTACCACCGCCGTGTCCGCCGCGTGCATCGCGATCCACGCCCCAGACGCCTCCCGCACCCGGCCCGACAGGCCGTGGTGGTCGGGATGGTGGTGGGTGATGACCACGCCGTGGACCTCGGCGACCGAAGTACCGCACGCCGTCAGCCCGGCGGCGAGCGTGTCCCAGGACGCCGGGTCGTCCCAGCCGGTGTCGACGAGCACCGGGCCCGCGTCGGTGTCGACGACGTAGACGAGGGTGTGCCCGAGGGGGTTGTCCGGGATGGGGACCTGGAGGGACAGCACGCCACCGCCGTGGTCGTACACCGGCGTCATGGGTCCCTCGGCCTGACTGCTGCTCATCCGCATCCGCCCTCCGCCCCACGGCCCCACGGCCCCACGGCCATTGCCCACTATAACTAGAACTGGTATCAGTTCTGAAACACCGTCAGGCCGGGAGGGGCAGTCGTCATGACCGAGCTCGTGGAACACGGACAGCTGTTCATCGGCGGGGAGTTGACCGACCCCCTGGGCGCGGACGTCATCGAGGTGGTCTCCCCGCACACCGAGGAGGTCATCGGGCGGGTGCCGCACGCGTCGGCGGCGGATGTGGACCGGGCGGTCGCGGTCGCCCGGCGGGCGTTCGACGAGGGGCCCTGGCCGCGGACGTCCCTCGACGAGCGGATCGAGGTCGTCGGGCGGATCAAGGACGGGATCGCCGCCCGGCACGAGGAGATCGCCCGCGTGATCTCGTCCGAGAACGGGTCGCCGTACTCCTGGAGCGTCCTCGCGCAGGCGCTCGGCGCGATGATGGTCTGGGACGCGGCGATCGGGGTCGCGCGCGACTTCCGTTACGAGGAGACGCGCGACGGCGTGCTCGGGCGGATCCTCGTGCGGCGCGAGCCGGTCGGGGTCGTCGCGGCGGTCGTGCCCTGGAACGTCCCGCAGTTCGTGGCCGCCGCCAAGCTCGCGCCCGCGCTGCTCACCGGCTGCACGGTCGTCCTGAAGCCGTCGCCGGAGTCGCCGCTGGACGCCTATCTGCTCGGCGAGATCGCCAAGGACGCCGGGCTGCCGGACGGCGTGCTGTCGATCCTGCCGGCCGACCGTGAGGTGAGCGAGTACCTCGTCGGGCACCCGGGGATCGACAAGGTGTCGTTCACGGGGTCGGTGGCGGCGGGAAAGCGGGTGATGGAGGTGGCGGCACGCAACCTCACCCGCGTGACCCTGGAGTTGGGCGGCAAGTCGGCGGCGGTCGTGCTGCCCGACGCGGACGTGGCGACGGCCGTGGCGGGGATCGTCCCGGCGGCCTGGATGAACAACGGGCAGGCGTGCGTCGCGCAGACGCGGATCCTGCTGCCCCGCGCCCGCTACGAGGAGTTCGCGGAGGCGTTCGCGGCGGCCGCGAGCGCGCTCGTGGTGGGGGACCCGCTGGACGCGGCGACACAGGTCGGGCCGCTGGTCGCACAGCGGCAGCAGCGGCGCAACCTCGACTACATCCGCATCGGCCAGGAGGAGGGCGCCAAGATCCTCACGGGCGGCGGACGCCCTGCGGGCCTGGAGCGCGGCTGGTACGTCGAGCCGACCCTCTTCGGCGACGTCGACAACTCGATGCGGATCGCCCGCGAGGAGATCTTCGGCCCGGTGATCTGCCTGCTGCCGTACGGCGACGAGGCCGAGGCCGTGAAGATCGCGAACGACTCCGAGTACGGGCTGAGCGGCAGCGTGTGGACGGCCGACGTCGAGCGGGGCATCGAGGTCGCGCGGCAGGTGCGTACCGGTACGTATTCGGTGAACACGTTCAGCCTGGACATGCTGGGCCCGTTCGGCGGCTACAAGAACTCGGGCCTGGGGCGGGAGTTCGGCCCGGAGGGCTACGGCGAGTACCTGGAGCACAAGATGATCCACCTGCCGTCGGGCTGGGAAGGCTGACGGGCCATGGGGGATCGCTGGCAGGTCGAGGTCGACCGTTCCCTGTGCATCGGCTCCGCGCAGTGCGTCCACCAGGCCCCGGACGCCTTCCACCTCGACACGGGCCGCCAGTCCCACCCCACCGACCCGGAGACGGACGCGGGCGAACGGATCCTGGCGGCCGCCGAGAACTGCCCCGTCGAGGCGATCACGATCACGCTGCTGGGGAGCGGGGAGGCGGTGTTCCCGCCGGAGGAGTAGGGCCCGTGGCCGGGGTGTGTCAGGCGCCGGCCGGCCGGTAGTCCACCTTCTGCCGGGCCGCCTCGTCGACCTCTTCGGCCGTCAGCAGGGCGACCGTGCTCGTGCGGACGCTGCCGGTCGCCGACGTGACCATGCCCAGGGCCGCGGCGGCGGTGTTGTTCGGCAGTTCGGCCGTGAGGTAGACGTCGTCGTCGCCGAGGGCCCAGTAGATCGACTCAAGACGGCCGCCGAGGCTGCGGAGCATGCCGTCGGCGACCTCCCGCCGCGCGGTGGCGCCTTCCTTGAGCAGGCCCTGAAGGCCGTTCGGGGTCAGCCTGACCTTGACGAGGTACATCGGCATCGGAACCAACCTCCACATGTGTCACAAAAGGCGCTTCAGCTCCTTATCTTCCTTCCGTTTCGCGCTCGCGTCGCGGCGGAGGAGGGGTGCGCCGGAGGGCGTAGGGGAGGGGCGGGAGATTTAGGTAAAAATCACCACGCAGGGGGTGTTCTTCGCGGACGGACGTTCTACTCTGATATCAGGCCTACGAGGCGAGTGAGGGAGTTCGACCGGAGTAGCCGACTCTGGCGAGAGGCTTCGGCTTCCGCTGGTGCCGACGTCGACGGTCGGGCTGAGAGGCCGGAAGGTCATAGGACCGAGAGGTCGTATGGCTGGAAGGCGACCCCCAGCCACCTGATCCGGGCAATACCGGCGAAGGGAACCCGTCTCGTAGGTCGCTTCTCTGCGTCCAGGTCACTTCCGTGCGTCTGATGTCGTCAGGTCGATGAGACGGCACACCGTCTCGATGTCGATCTTGACCTGGGCGATGGAGGCGCGGCCCGAGAGCCAGGTGATCAGCGCCGAGTGCCAGGTGTGCTCGATGACGCGGACGGCGGAGAGCTGGGCGGGGGTCGGGTCGTCCAGGCCCATGGCGTCCAGGATGATCGCCGTGGTCTGCCGGGAGACCTGGTCCACCTCGGGGCTCACGCTGCGGTCCGCGAAGGTGAGGGCGCGGACCATCGCGTCGGCCAGGTGCGGCTCGCGTTGCAGGGCGCGGAAGGCGCGCATCAGGGTCTCCGCGACCCGCTCCGCCGCCGTTTCGCCCGTCGGGGGCTTCTTGCGCAGCGTGCCGTGCATGTGCTCCAGCTGGTCCTGCATGGTGGCGACCAGCAGATGGACCTTGGACGGGAAGTAGCGGTAGAGGGTGCCGAGGGCGACCTGCGAGGACTCCGCGACCTCGCGCATCTGCACCGCGTCGAAACCGCCCCGGCTGGCCAGCTGCGCGCTCGCCCGCAGGATGCGGCGCCGGCGCGCCTCCTGCCGCTCGGTGAGGGGCGGCGCGGCGGGGGTGGCGGTTCGCGCGCTACTGGCTTCCGCTGGCATGGGGTCCCGTTTCGTGACAGTCCGTGAGGGCGTGCGATCAGACAGCATGGCAGGCCCGGGCCGCCCTCGCGTGCCCCGGTGGGCCGTGGCGTGAATCACCTGATCCACTGCTCCCAGCGGCCCTACCTGCCGGTAGATTCAGAGCCTCTTGAACGATCAAGTCTGTAACTTGTTCTAGATTAGCGTCCCGGCGTAATCTCGCGGGACAGTGCAGGGAGAAGGGGGCCCAGAGTGACCGCTGAGGCCAGTCAGGCGGGGTCTCCCGAGGACCCGGCCGCCGACGGCGAGCGACCGCTCCGTATCGCACTCCTCACCTACAAGGGAAACCCGTTCTGCGGCGGCCAGGGCGTCTACGTCCGGCACCTCTCCCGCGAACTCGCCCGCCTCGGCCACCACGTCGAGGTCATCGGCGCCCAGCCCTACCCCGTCCTCGACGTGGGCTACGACGGCCTCCGCCTCACCGAGCTGCCCAGCCTCGACCTCTACCGCCAACCCGACCCGTTCCGCACGCCGAAGCGCGACGAGTACCGGGACTGGATCGACGCCCTCGAAGTGGCGACCATGTGGACCGGCGGCTTCCCCGAGCCGCTCACCTTCTCCCTGCGGGCTCGCCGCCATCTGCGGGCGCGGCGCGGCGACTTCGACGTCGTGCACGACAACCAGACGCTCGGATACGGGCTGTTGGGGGACGTGGGCGCTCCCCTGGTGACGACGATCCACCATCCCATCACCGTCGACCGGCAGTTGGAGCTGGACGCGGCGCAGGGCTGGCAGCGGCGCTTCTCCGTCAAGCGGTGGTACGCCTTCACGCGCATGCAGAAGCGGGTGGCGCGGCGCCTGCCGTCCGTCCTCACCGTCTCCGGCACCTCACGCCAGGAGATCGTCGACCATCTCGGCGTCCGCCCGGACCGCATCCACGTCGTGCACATCGGCGCCGACACCGACCTGTTCTCGCCCGACCCGGCGGTGCCGCAGGTGCCGGGGAGAATCGTTACGACGTCCAGTGCGGACGTGCCGCTGAAGGGGCTCGTCTTCCTCGTCGAGGCGCTGGCGAAGGTGCGCACCGAGCATCCCGACGCCCACCTAGTCGTCGTGGGGAAGCGGCCCACCGAGGGGCCGGTGGCGCAGGCCGTGCAGCGGTACGGGCTCGAAGGCGCCGTCGAGTTCGTCAAGGGGATCTCCGACGCCGAGCTCGTCGACCTGGTGCGGTCGGCGCAGGTGGCGTGCGTGCCGTCGCTGTACGAGGGCTTCTCGCTGCCGGCGGCGGAGGCCATGGCCACGGGAACGCCGCTGGTCGCCACGACCGGCGGGGCGATTCCCGAGGTGGCCGGGCGGGACGGGGAGACCTGCCTCGCGGTGCCGCCGGGCGACGCGGGGGCGCTGGCCGCCGGGCTGAGCAGGCTCCTGGGCGACGCGGAACTGCGCGCACGGCTCGGCGCGGCCGGGCGCGAGCGGGTGCTGCGGCACTTCACGTGGGCGCGCGCCGCGGAGGGCACGGCGGCCCGCTACCGGGAGGCGATCGCCCGGACAGGGGGCGACGTTCGCGGCGCCTCCCCGGTCGGCGGCTCGCCGGTCGAGAACCCGGCAGGCGGAGTCGTCGGCGCCGTATCCGAGAATCCGGTAGGCGGAGTCGTCGGCACCGTATCCACGAGCCCCACCCCCGAAGCCACCCCCACCAGTACCACCGGCGTCTACCGCGAAAGCAGGACCACGTGCTGACCGTCGACTTCTCCCGGTTCCCGCTCGCCCCGGGCGACCGCGTCCTGGACCTCGGCTGTGGTGCCGGCCGGCACGCGTTCGAGTGCTACCGGCGCGGCGCACAGGTCGTCGCGCTGGACCAGAACGGCGAGGAGATCCGCGAGGTCGCCAAGTGGTTCGCGGCGATGAAGGAGGCGGGCGAGGCCCCCGAGGGCGCCACCGCGACCGCCATGGAGGGCGACGCCCTCGCGCTGCCCTTCCCCGACGAGTCCTTCGACGTCGTCATCATCTCCGAGGTGATGGAGCACATCCCGGACGACAAGGGCGTACTCGCCGAGATGGTCCGGGTGCTGAAGCCCGGCGGCAGGATCGCGATCACCGTCCCGCGTTACGGCCCCGAGAAGATCTGCTGGACCCTCTCCGACGCCTACCACGAGGTCGAGGGCGGCCACATCCGCATCTACAAGGCGGACGAACTCCTCGCGAAGATCCGCGAGGCCGGCCTCAAGCCGTACGGCACCCACCACGCCCACGCCCTGCACTCCCCGTACTGGTGGCTGAAGTGCGCGTTCGGCGTCGACAACGACAAGGCGCTGCCCGTGCGGGCGTACCACAAGCTGCTGGTCTGGGACATCATGAAGAAGCCCCTCGCGACCCGCGTCGCCGAGCAGGCGCTGAACCCGCTGATCGGCAAGAGCTTCGTGGCGTACGCGACCAAGCCCCACCTGCCTCGGGTGGACGCCAAGTGACCACTCCCCGGACAGAACACCTCGTCCTGCCCGGGGTCCTCACCGCAGAGCAGGCCGCCGCGACCGTACGCGGGATCCTCGCCGTGCAGCGGGAGGACGGGGCGATCCCGTGGTTCCGTGGGCACCACCTGGACCCCTGGGACCATGTCGAGGCCGCGATGGCGCTGGACGCGGCGGGCGAGCACGAGGCCGCCGAGCGGGCCTACCTGTGGCTGGCGACCCACCAGAACCAGGACGGCTCCTGGTACGCGGCGTACGCCGACGGGGCGCACGACGACGTCACCGACCGGGGATGCGAGACCAACTTCGTCGCCTACATAGCCGTAGGCGTCTGGCACCACTACCTCTCCACCGGCGACGACACCTTCCTCGACCGCATGTGGCCGGTCGTCCACGCGGCGATCGAGTGCGTGCTGCGGCTCCAGCAGCCCGGCGGGCAGATCGGCTGGAAGAGGCAGGACGACGGGACGCCCGTCTCGGACGCGCTGCTGACCGGGTGCTCGTCCGTCCACCACGCGCTGCGCTGCGCGCTCGCCATCGCCGAGCAGCGTGAAGAGGCGCAGCCGGACTGGGAGTTGGCGGTCGGCATGCTGCGGCATGCGATCCGCCGGCACCCGGAGCGGTTCCTGGACAAGGACCGCTACTCGATGGACTGGTACTACCCCGTGCTGGGTGGGGCGCTGACCGGCGCCGAGGCCAAGTCGCGTATGGAGGAAGGCTGGGACCGGTTCGTCGTTCCCGGGCTCGGGGTGCGGTGCGTCGTCCCCAATCCGTGGGTGACGGGTGGGGAGTCGGCCGAACTCGCCCTGGCGCTGTGGGCGATGGGCGAGTCCGACCGGGCGCTGGACATCCTCAAGTCCATCCAGCACCTGCGCGATCCGGAGAGCGGGCTGTACTGGACGGGGTACGTCTTCGAGGACGACGCGATCTGGCCGCGTGAGCTGACGACGTGGACGGCCGGGTCGTTGTTGCTGGCCGTTGCGGCGCTGGGTGGGCATGAGGCCACCTGCGCGGTGTTCGGCGGGGAGCGGTTGCCTCTTGGGCTGGACCCGGATTGTTGCGCCTGACAGCTCGGGTGGTTCTGTTGTGGGGCGGGTGCGGGTTGTCTGTGGTTGATCGCGCAGTTCCCCGCGCCCCTTAGGGGCGTTTCAGTGGCGGTGGACTCGGTTGGCTATGGCGTGACCCACGAACAGGTACACCACCGCCGCCAAGCCGTAGCCCGCCACCACCCTCGCCCACTCCTCGTCGAAGGTGAACAGGTCGTGTGACCAGCCCGCCAGCCAGCGGGCCGCGTCGTGGATGAACTGGACGAAATCGTTCGCGCGGTTGGCGTCCAGTAGGTACATCAGGATCCAGACGCCCAGGATGAGGGCCATGATGTCGGCGACGATCGCTATGACCGTGCCTGCCTGGTTCGCACCGTTGCGATATCTGGGGGACATGCCCTACGGGTTGCCGCTCGGCCGTGGCTGAAACCCGAAAGCCCCGCCCTCCCGACCGGGGCTCATTTGCCGTGCGTTCGGGCGGAGTTGACCACTCCGGGGGATGATGTTCCACGGGGTCACTGATGATCCTGCCCCCTTGAGCGGCAGGAGGGCCGTTGTCCGACGAACCGAGACTCACGATCCGCAGAACGACACACCGCCGTGTCCCGCTCCTTGTCCGCTGCGCGCTGCCGCTCGCCCTGGTCGGTCTGCTGTCCCTGCTGATCACCGGCAACGCGCTCCGGCCGTTCGAACGCATCACGGTGATCGAGTCGCGGATGGCGTCCAAGTCCGACTACTTCCGCGACCCCGAAGTGGAACGGCTGTTGCTCAAGCACGGCATCCGCGTGGACATCCGCCGCCTCGGCTCCCGGGGCATCGCCACACGCTCGCTGAAGGGCCTCGACGTCGTCTTCCCGTCCGGTCAGCCCGCGGCGAAGCTGATCCTGGACCGGCCGGACGACACCGGCCAGACGGTGCGCCCCTTCGTCTCCCCGCTGGCCCTCGGCAGCTTCCGCGACTACGCGGAGACGCTGGTGAAGGCGGGCGTGGCCACGCCGCAGCGGTCGACGAACGGCGATCCGACGCTCTACTACGACCTCGACATGGCGAAGTTCATGACCCTGCTCGACGGCGTGGACGAGCGGAACAACCCGAGCGACGGCGAGGGCACACAGGCCGACACCTGGAACGGCATCGGCTACGACGACGTGGCCGCCGGCGACCGCAGCAACAGCGGCAGCGTCCTGGTGCGCACGTCCAACGTCTGCGAGTCCAACTCCGCCGGCACCTATCTGAGCCTGCTCGCCTTCGTCGCGAACGGTGAGAAGACGCCCGGCTCCAGCCACCCCAACGACCCGAAGCGGGCCGAGGAGGAAGTGGACCGGATCTCCGCCGAGATCAAACCCCTCGTCACCCTGCAAGGCATGTGGGCCGACGAACAGGCCGACAGCTACTTCTCCGCCCTCGGCGAGTCCCTGGCGCCCGTCGCCCTGATCTACGAGCACCAGTTCCTGGCCCACCAGATAGCCCACCACGGCAAGAACGGCAAGCAGGACACCAGCCGCGTCCTGCTCTACCCCAAGCCGTTCGCGCTCACCGAGCCGCAGCTCATCTCCCTCAGCCCGCAGGGCGACCGGCTGGTCGAGCTGATCGAGGAGGACGCCGAACTGCGCCAGCGGGCCCTGGAGCTGGGGTTCCGTATCCGCGTCTCCGGCGAGGACGGCGCCAGCAAGGAACTGGACACATACCTGGACGACCACGGCATCCAGGTGCCGGTCCCCAACCGGAACCAGACCAAGGCGCTGGAACCCAGCCTGGACGTCCTCGACGACATCATCAACTACGTCGGCGACTGCCCGCCGCCCAACCTGGACGACACCGCATGACCAGGCTCGTACGCGCCCTGACGGCCTCGCTCACCCTGGCCCTCCTCGCCGGCCTGACCTCCTGCACGCAGGACCAGGACCCGGTCACCCTGCGGGTCCTCGCCAGCCCCGAACTCGCCGACCTGGCGCCGCTGCTGGACGAGCTGGAGGAGGACACGGGGGTCGAGCTGGAGATGGAGTACGAGGCCAACGCGGACCTCGAAGGGCAGTACCCGGGCGGCCCGGAGTACGACCTGGCGTGGCTCGCCTCCGACCGCTCCTTCCTGCTCCGCGTCCAGGACTCCGAGGGCCGGCTGACCCGGCCCGAGTCCACACCGATCATGCGCTCACCGGTCGTCGTCGGCCTCGAACCCGACGTCGCCGACAAGCTGAGCGCGGCCGTCCCCGAGGGCCGGATCTCGTGGGCGGACGTGGCGGACGCCGCCGCCGACGGCACCGTACGGTTCGGTATGGCCGACCCCCGGCGCAGCGACACCGGCCGCGCCGCACTCGTCGGCGTCGCCACCGCCGCCGCCGGCACCGGGCGCGCGCTGCGCGAGGAGGACGTCTCCTGCGACCGGCTGCGGGGCTTCCGCTCGGGCCAGACCCTCACCGCGGCCAGCTCCCGGGACCTGATCGACGCCTATCTGGGCAGGCCGGGCGAGACCAACGCGCTGATCGCGCACGAGGCGGAGCTGCTGTCGCTGAACGCCGGCGACCGGCGGGGCGAGCCCCTGCGGATCGTGCACCCCGACGACGGCATGGTGCTGTCCGACTTCCCGCTGCTGCTGCTCGACCAGGAGCAGCGGTCCGCGTACGGCAGGGTGGTGGACTGGCTGCTGGGCGCCGACACCCAGCGCGAGCTGATGGAGCGGACCTTCCGGCGCCCGGTCAACCAGGACGTGGAACCCTCCGAGCCGCTGCGCACGGACGTCGGCAACGCGCTGTCCTTCCCCGACAGCCTCTCCATCGTCGAGCGGCTGATCAGCGACTACGGTGACCCCCGGAGCCGCACCGCCGACCAGGTCGTCTTCGTCCTCGACTTCTCGACGTCCATGCGCGGCGAGCGGATGGCCGACCTGCGCGCCGCCTTCGCCGGGCTGAGCGGCGCCGACGAGACCTCCACCGGCAAGTTCGCCCGCTTCTACCGGGGCGAGCGGCTCACCGTCGTCCGGTTCGGCGGCCGGGTACTGCAGGAGCGCACGGTGACCGTACGGGGCGACGCGGACCTGCGGACCCTCAACCGGCTGGTCGCCGAGGGCGGTTACGACGACGCCACCGCCGTGTGGACCGCACTCGACCGGGGCTACCGCATCGCCACCGCCGCCGTACGCGAGGAACCCGCACGGCCCGTCGCGATCGTGCTGATGACCGACGGCGAGAACAACGCGGGCATCGGCTATGAGGAGTTCCTGCGCCGCCACGGTGCCCTCGGCGGCGACGCGGAGGCGGTGCCCACCTTCCCCGTCCATTTCGGAGAGGCCGACGCGGCCGCCCTCAGGCGCGCCGCCGCCGCGACCGGCGGCCGCATGGTCGACGCCAACCTCTCCTCCCTCTCCGACGCGTTCAAGGAGATCCGTGGGTGTCATTGATGGTCAGTGGTGGGGCCTGTGGTGGCCGTGGCTGCTCGTCTGGGCCGCCACGGCGGCGTGCTTCGGCATCGTCCTCGGGTTCGGGTGGCGGCGCCTGCGCAGCCGGCGCGGGCCGGGCGGCGGGACGCACCTCGACATGTGCTTCTACCTGCACAAGCAGCAGGTCATGGACATCTACGAGGTCGGCGGCTTCACCAAGTCCCTGACCCAGGAGGTCGCCGACCGGCTCCAGGTCACCAACGACTACGGGCTGCGGGGCAGGCTGTTCTTCTGGATGGGCAGGGCGAACCGGGGCGTCACCAAGGAGCGGGTCACGACCTACCTCCAGGAGAGCACCCCCATGAACGTGATCGGTGTGCTCATGGACGCCATGCGCAAGGAGGACAAGGTGGTGGACGTCGACCTCGTCGACGGCGAACTCGAGGTCAACCAGGAGTTCACCGAGCGGCTGGGCGGCAGATACCCCGACGGCCAGGTGCCCCTGAGCGCCCTGCGGCGGCTGGAGGCGTACGTCTCCGTCAGCGGTGACTTCACCGCGGCACGACTGCCCAACGGCGACGTGCAGCTGCGCGCCCGGTACGGCACCGGCGAGCCGGCCGCACACGTGGAGATCATCTGCGACGAGACCGAGGGCCGTGGTGACTTCCGCAAGGAGCGCTACTACCGGGGGAAGAAGATCGCGGCCCGCTGCCTGGGCCGGGTACAGGGCTGGGACGAGCAGACAGGCGAACTCACCCTCGACCCACTCGCCATCTTCCAGTGACCGTCTAGGAGTTGAGCTCGGCCAGCACGCGCAGGGTGTGCGGGTCCGGGGCCAGCACCAGCAGGTCGGTCACCGGGCCCTTGCGCCACAACTGAAGCCGCCGCGCGATGCGTTCGCGCGGGCCGACGAGGGAGATCTCGTCGGCGAACGCGTCCGGCACCGCCCGCACGGCCTCCTCCCGCCGCCCGGCGATGAACAGCTCCTGGATCCGCCGGGCCTCCTCCTCGTACCCCATGCGCGCCATCAGCTCGGCGTGGAAGTTGCGCCGGGCGTGCCCCATGCCGCCAATGTAGAAGCCGAGCATCGCCTTGACCGGCAGCAGCCCCTCGGCGACGTCCCGGCAGACCCGAGCCTGGGCCATGGGGGCGACGAGGAAGCCCTCGGGAGCGCCCGCGAGGCACGGCTCGTACACGTCGGTGCGCAGCGGCGACCAGTACAGCGGCAGCCAGCCGTCGGCGATGCGGGCGGTCTGCGCGATGTTCTTCGGGCCCTCCGCGCCTAGCAGGACGGGCAGGTCGGCGCGCAGCGGGTGGGTGATCGGCTTCAGGGGGCGGCCGAGTCCGGTGCCGTCCGCGCCCCGGTACGGGTGGGAGTGGAACCGCCCGTCGAGTTGGACGGGGGCCTGCCGTTGGAGGACCTGCCGTACGACGTCGACGTACTCCCGGGTCGCGGTCAGCGGCGAGGACGGGAACGGCCGCCCGTACCAGCCCTCCACCACCTGCGGCCCCGACAGCCCCAGCCCCAGCATCATCCGCCCGCCGGAGAGGTGGTCGAGGGTGAGGGCGTGCATGGCGGTGGTCGTGGGGGAGCGGGCGGCCATCTGGGCAACGGCCGTGCCGAGCCTGATCGTTGACGTGTGGGCCGCGATCCAGGTCAGCGGCGTGAAGGCGTCCGAGCCCCACGACTCGGCGGTCCACACGGAGTCGTACCCGAGCCGCTCGGCCTCCCGCGCGAGCGCCACGTGGTCGGGGGAGGGGCCGCGGCCCCAGTAGCCGAGCGCGAGACCGAGTCGCATACCCACTCCTTTCCTGACGGTGCGTCAGTCGTAGGACGAGCTGCGACTGTACGACAACGGCCCCCCGCCGGGAAGGGCGAGGGGCCGTACGTACGGCGGGCGGGTCAGCCGCGCTGGATACCGCTCGTGTCCTGCAACACACCCCGGCGGCCGTCCTGCGTCTGCGCGACCAGCGCCGGACCGCGCTGCTCGACGGCCAGGTACCAGGTGCCCGGCGCCAGCTCGGCGATCGGGGTCGGCGAGCCGTCCTCCGCGAACAGCGGGCGCGGCACCGGCACCGCGAACCAGAACGGGGAGAAGTCCCCGGCCGGCGGCTGCGGCTGGCCGTAGGGCTGACCGGGCTGGCCCGGCTGCGGCTGGCCGTATCCGGCGGGCTGCTGGGCGCCGGGGTAGCCGTAACCGCCCTGCGGCTGGCCGCCGTAGGGCTGGGGGGCGGCGGGACGGGGGGCCGGGATGAGGGCGCCCTTGAGGGCGGGGACCAGCGGGGTGGCGACGGCGGCCGCGGCCATGACGAGGGTGGCGACGAGGGCGAGGATCAGACCGATGCCGGCGTCGGGGCCGTCGGAGGAGTCACCGCCGAAGTTGTTGGCGGCGCTCGCCGGATCGAAGACGTTGCCGAGCGCGCTCCACGCGGCGAACACCGTGAAGGCGACGCCGAACTGACCGAGGTCGAGGCCCGCGACCTTCGGGGCCTGCGGCAGCCCGCGGCCGACGATGACGAGTGCGGCGCCGATGACTCCCGCCAGCACGACGCTCATCAGCACCGGGCCGCTGCCCCACAGGCTGGGCATGTCCAGGCCCTCCGGCGCGCCGTCGGACGAGTAGAAGTCGAGGAACGACGCGATCAACAGCAACACCGCTGCTCCGATCACCACGCCGTCGCCTCGAGTGAGGGAGCGGATATTCACTTCAGGTCCTTCGTAGGTCGTCTCGTCGTCGGTAGAGGCGTCGCTGTCACCATCGCCGTAAGACGCCGGTGCGAAGCGCGGGGGTGGCCCCTCATCGTAGAGATGACACTATCGTCCGTCCGAACGACCTGTCCGCCGGGATGATCGCACCGATCACTACCCGCGCAGGAAACTCACGATTCCATCAGAGATCCCTTGCGCCGCCTTCTGCCGCCAGGCTCCGCTGATCAGCAGTGCCGCGTCCTTGCTATCGCGCATGTTGCCGCACTCGATGAACACCTTCGGAACCGTTGACAGATTGAGACCGCCCAGGTCCTTACGCGTGACGAGACCGGTGCCGCCCCCGACGTAGTTGGCGGGCCCGCTGCCGGTGGCGCGGACGAAACTGCCCGCGATGCGCTCGCCGAGTTCGCGCGACGGCGCGACGATCGGCCGGGTGTCGGCGGCGCCCGCGTGTACCGACGCGGGGAGGATGACATGGAACCCGCGGTTCCCGGACCCGACGCCGTCCGCGTGGATGGACACGACCGCGTCGGCCTTCGCCTCGTTGCCGATCCGCGCCCGCTCGTCGATGCACGGCCCGTACGTCCGGTCGCCGTTCTGCGTCAGCTTCACGGTGGCGCCCTGCTCCTGCAGGATCGTGCGCAGTCGGCGGGCGACGTCGAGGGTGAACTCGGCTTCCGTGTAGCCCGCGTTGGTCGCCGTGCCGGTCGTGTCGCATTCCTTCCAGTTCGTCCCGATGTCCACCTTCTGGTTGATCTCGGTGCTGTGCTGGAAGTTGCGCGGATTGTGACCGGGGTCGATGACGACGACCTTGCCCTTGAGCGAGCCCGCGTCGGTGGCGGCGGGCGCGGGCTTGTTGCCGGTGGACGTGGGGCTCGCGCTCGACGGGGAGGCGGGGGAGGCGGGGGACGCGGGCGACGGGGACGACTGGATCGTCGAGGGCGCCTTGGCCTCCGTACGACCCGACCCCGGTCCGCCGGTGTCACCCACCGCCTCGTAGACCAGCCAGCCGAGCAGTGCGCCGGGCACCAGGGCCGCGACGGCGACAGTCATGGCCCCGCGGCGAGGGCGGCGGGGCGCGGGCGAATCGAACTCCGGACCTGTGTACGACACGTCTGTCACCCTAGCCGCCGGGACGGCGACACCTGGATTTGTGTACGTCTCAATGGGTGGCGGCGTGTCAGATCCCGGCGCCGGTGCGGCGCAGCACCCGCAGTGAGTCCGTCGCCGAGACCTCCGTGAAGGCGCCCGAGGAGAGGGCGCGGAGGTAGACGCGGTACGGGGCCTGGCCGGTGAACTCGTCCACCGGGTCCGGGAACACGTCGTGGATGACGAGCAGGCCGCCGTCCGCCACATGGGGCGCCCAGCCCTCGTAGTCGGCGGTGGCGTGTTCGTCGGTGTGGCCGCCGTCGATGAACACCAGCCCGAGGGGGGCCTGCCAGATCTTCGCCACTTGCGGGGAGCGGCCGACCAACGCCACCACGTGCTCCTCGAGGCCCGCCCGGTGCAGGGTGCGGCGGAAGGCGGGCAGGGTGTCCATCAGGCCGATCTCGGGGTCGACCGTCTCCGGGTCGTGGTAGTCCCAGCCCGGCTGCTGCTCCTCGCTGCCCCGGTGGTGGTCGACGGTGAGCGCGGTGACACCGGCCGCGCGGGCCGCGTCGGCGAGCAGGATCGTGGAGCGCCCGCAGTACGTGCCGACCTCCAGCAGCGGCAGCCCGAGCCGCCCGGCCTCGACGGCCGCCGCGTACAGGGCCAGCCCCTCCCCGGTGGGCATGAACCCCTTCGCCGCCTCGAACGCGGCCAGGATCTCGGGCTTGGGGGCCGGGGTCATGGGCAGGGGCCTTCCGGTCGTACGTGTCTCTGGGCGCCCCATGCTGCCGCACCCCCGGTCGATGCGGTGACCAGGGGTGCGGAGACGGGTGCCGAGGCGGCTCAGGCCGTGACCGCCTCGCCGGGCAGGGAGAGGTCGAGGTCGATCGGGTGGGCGTCGCCGGAGTGGGTCGCGGACAGGGCGCTCGGGGCGTGGCCGGTGGCCTGGGCGGCGAGGACGTAGGAGCCCTCGGCGGGGACGGTGAGCGCGTAGCCGCCGTCCTCGGCGGAGACGGTCGCGCCCGCGTGCCGGCCCCGGCGGTCGATCAGCGTGACCTTGGCGCGGGCGACCGGCGTGCCGTCGGCGGCCAGGACCCGGCCGCGGAAGCCGCCCAGCGTCTCGATCGCGCGCTGGAGGTTCGCGTCCTCCTCGCTGCTCGCCCGCAGCTGCGGCGCGCGGTTCGGCTTCGGCAGGAACAGGGCCATCAGCAGGCCGATGGCCACGGCGCCCGTGGCGATCAGGAAGGAGACCCGGAAGCCGTGCATGGTCGGGACGGCGACGCCGTTCACGTTGTTCGCGGTGTTGGCGAGCACCATGCCGATCACGGCACTCGACACCGACGTACCGATGGAACGCATCAAGGTGTTCAAGCCGTTGGCCGCACCCGTCTCCGACGCCGGGACAGCGCCCACGATCAGCGCGGGCAGGGACGAGTACGCGAGGCCGATGCCCGCGCCCAGGACGATCGCGATGACCAGGGACTGCCAGGCGGCGCTCATCAGGCCGAGGCCGGCGCCGTAGCCGATTCCGATGATCAGCATGCCGATGATGAGGGTGACCTTGGGGCCGTACTGCGCCGACAGACGGGCGTAGACGGGGGCCGTGAACATCATCGTCAGGCCCAGCGGAGCGACGAGCAGACCCGCCACGACCATCGACTGGCCGAGGCCGTAGCCGGTCGCGGTGGGCAGCTGGAGCAGCTGGGGCAAGACGAGGGAGACGACGTAGAAGGAGACACCGACCATGATCGACGCGAGGTTGGTGAACAGCACGGCCGGGCGGGCGGTGGTGCGCAGGTCGACGAGGGGGGCGGCGGTGCGCAGCTCGTAGACGCCCCAGAGGACGAGTACGACGGCGGCCGCGCCGAACAGGCCCAGTGTGGTGCCGGACGTCCAGCCCCAGTCGCTGCCCTTGGTGATGGGGAGGAGGAAGAGGACCAGACCGGCGGACAGGCCGAGCGCCCCCGGCAGGTCGAAGCCGCCCTCCGCGCGCATCGGGGACTCCGGTACGACGAGCAGGGTGAGGGCGATGGCGAGGACGCCGAGGCCGGCGGCGCCGTAGAAGAGGACGTGCCAGTCGGTGTTCTGGGCCACCAGGGCCGCCGCGGGCAGCGCGAGGCCGCCGCCGACGCCGATCGAGGAGCTCATCAGCGCCATCGCCGAGCCGAGCCGCTCGCGGGGCAGCATGTCGCGCATCAGGCCGATGCCGAGCGGGATCGCGCCCATCGCGAAGCCCTGGAGCGTACGGCCGACGATCATCGGGAGCAGTGCGCTGGTGAACGCGCTGACCAGCGCGCCGACCACCATCACCGCCAGGCTCACGACCAGCATGCGCCGCTTTCCGTACAGGTCGCCGAGCCGGCCCATGATCGGGGTGGCCACGGCGCCCGAGAGCAGGGTTGAGGTCAGGACCCAGGTGGCGTTGCTGGGGGAGGTGTCCAGCAGCTGCGGCAGGTCCTTGATGACCGGGACGAGCAGGGTCTGCATCACCGCGACAACGATGCCCGCGAAGGCGAGCACCGGGACGACGGCTCCGCTCGCTCTTCCGGTGGGCCGGTCGGTCGTCGTGAGCGTCATTGAGGGGGGCCTCCGGGCCGGAAGAAGGTCGTGGATGCGGTTGGATCCGTTCGTGGGTACGTGGGTGATGAACCCCGTGCGCTGGGGCAACTATTCCGTTGCTTACGCCCGCTAACGAATTCTTGACCTTCTCGTGAGGAACTGACGCAACCTCAGTTCGACGGAGGCTTCTGTGTGAAGGGCCCGTTGGCGGTGAAGGCGAGTTCGGCGAAGCGTTCGCCGATGCGGCGGTGGGTGGCGGCGTCGGGGTGGAGTTCGTCGGGGAGGGGGAGTTCGGCGTAGTCGGCCTCGCCGTAGAGCTCGCGGCCGTCGAGGTGGTGGAGGTGAGGGTCGTCGGCCGCGCGTTGCTGGACAATTCTGGACAGTTCGGTGCGGATGACGCTCAAGGTGAGTTTTCCGGCGGCCGTCTCCGCCGGGTCGCCCGCGGCCTGGAACCGGAGTTGACCGGCGCCGAGGGCGCTGAAGTCGAAGGCGCAGGGGCCGGGGGTGTCCTCGTGGATGGGGCACAGGATGGGGGAGACGACCAGCAGCGGTGTGGTGGGGTGACCCTCGCGGATGGTGTCCAGGAAGCCGTGGACGGCCGGGGCGAAGGCGCGCAGGCGCATCAGATCGGCGTTGACCAGGTTGATCCCGATCTTGACGCTGATCAGGTCGGCAGGGGTGTCACGCATCGCGCGCGCCGTGAACGGGTCGAGCAGGGCGCTCCCGCTCAGGCCCAGGTTGATCAGCTCCACCCCGCCGAGGGCGGCGGCCAGGGCGGGCCAGGTGGTGGTGGGGCTCGCGGCGTCCGAACCGTGACTGATCGAGCTGCCGTGGTGCAGCCAGACCTTGCGGCCGTTGTCCGGGGCGGGCTCGACGGGGGCGTCGGTGCGCAGGGCGACGAGTTCGGTGATCTCGTTGTGCGGCAGCCAGATCTCGACCGTCTTGGCGCGGTCGGGCAGGCCGCTGAAGCGGAGGGTGCCGGGCGGGCCGGGGTGGTGCTCGGCGGTGCCGGTGGCCATGTCGACGGTGACGGTGTTGCCGCCGCTCGCCGTGGCCTGCTCGGTCAGGCGGCCGTCGACGAGGAGGTCGTACACGCCGTCCGGGCGCGGTGGGGCGCCGACGTAGGCCCGCTTGGTGGGGAGCGTGTCCAGTTCGACGACGGTGGCGCGGGTGTGGAAGGCCAGTCGTACGCCGGAGGGCTGGGACTCGGCCATGGCGAGCTGCCCGTCCGTGTTCTGCGCGCGGGCGGCGGCGGGGAGTCGGTGCGGGAGCAGGCCGTGTGCGGTGCGCTCGACGTCGAGGGCGCCGCGCAGGAGGGAGGGGGTGAGAGGGGTGGTGATCAAGGGGTGCATGGCCTCCGCCTTAAGGTCCTTCTTCGGGGGCTTTTGTGTGGTCAGGTCGTGGGCCAGTTGCGCAGGAGGGCGTCCAGGGCGTCGAGGATCCGCGACCAGGATTCCTCGGAGTCGGGGGTGCTGTGGCTGAAGCCGCCGGCCAGCTCCAGGCTGACGTAACCGTGGAAGACGCTGCCCAGCATGCGGACCGCGTGGGTCTGGTCGGGCTCGGTGAGGTCGTAGCCGCGCAGGATGGCCCGGCTCATGGTGGCGTGCCGGACGCCCGCACTGGCGGCGGCCGTCTCGGGGTCGAGTCTGAGCTGGGCGGCGGCATAGCGGCCGGGGTGCTCGCGGGCGTAGTCGCGGTAGACGTCGGCGAAGGCGGTCAGGGCGTCCTTGCCGGCCCGTCCGGCCAGGGCGTCGGCGGCACGGTCGGCCATCTCCTCCAGGGCGAGCAGGGCGATCCTCGTCCTGAGGTCCTGCGAGTTCCGCACGTGCGAGTAGAGGCTCGCGACCTTGACGTCGAAGCGGCGGGCGAGCGCGGAGACGGTCACCTGGTCGAAGCCGACCTCGTCGGCCAGCTCCGCGCCGGCCCGGGTGACGCGTTCCGTGGTCAGTCCTGCGCGTGCCATGAGCGCCCTTCCTTTTGCCGAAAGCAATTGTGCACTTGCCTAAAGGTTTTAGGCAAGTGCTGGTGATGCGTAGGTCCGCTGCCGGATAGGGGGCATGGGCGTGCCGGAGCCGTAGGGCGAACGGCGGAGACCCGGGGCGGGTTGTAGGGCGAAAGCCCGATGCGGGAGTCACGGGGCGGTTGGAAGGATGGCCCGTATGCTCCGAGCCGCAGCGGATCCCCGCATATCCCGTCGTACCGGCGCCCCGACGTGGCTGGTGGTGGCGCTCGCCTGTTCCGGCCAGTTCCTCGTCGTCCTCGATGTGTCCGTCGTGAACGTGGCGCTGCCCTCGATGCGGGCCGATCTGGCGCTGGGCGGCTCCGGGCTGCAGTGGGTGGTGAACGCGTACGCGATCGCCTTCGCCGGGTTCATGCTGCTCGGCGGGCGGGCCGGTGATCTGTACGGGCGCAAGCGGATGTTCCTGGTCGGGCTCGCGCTGTTCACGCTGGCCTCGCTGGGCGGTGGGCTGGCCCGGGAGGGGTGGGAACTGCTGGCCGCGCGGGCGGTGCAGGGGCTGGGCGCGGCCGTGCTGGCGCCCTCGACGCTGACGATCCTCACGGCGGCGGTGCCGGAGGGCGCGGCGCGGGCGCGGGCCATCGCGACGTGGACGGCGGTCGGCGCGGGCGGCGGGGCCGCGGGTGGGCTGGTCGGCGGGCTGCTGGTGGACGGGTTGTCGTGGCGGTGGGTGCTGCTGATCAATGTGCCGGTCGGGGCGGTCGTCCTGCTGGGCGCGCTGCGGCGGCTGCCGGAGAGCCGGGCCGGGGACGGGCGGCGGCTGGATCTGCCGGGCGCGTTGCTGGTGACGGCCGGGCTGGGGGCGCTGGCGTACGGGATCTCGCAGACCGAGGTGGCGGGGTGGACGGCGGGGGCGACGCTGGGGCCGTTGGTCGCGGGGCTGGTGCTGATCGGGGTGTTCCTGCTGGTCGAGGCGCGCACGGCGGCTCCGCTGATGCCGCTGGGGCTGCTGCGGCTGCGGTCGGTGGCGTCGGCGAACGTGGCGATGTTCCTGAGCGGGTCGGCGATGTTCTGCATGTGGTTCTTCATGACGCTGTACGCGCAGAACGTGCTCGACTACACGCCGCTGGAGGCCGGACTGGCCCTGGTGCCCAGCTCGCTGGCGGTGGTGGCCGGTTCCAAGCTCGCGCCTCGGCTGATGCGGGGTGCGGGGGAGCGGAACGTGGCCGTGCTGGGGACGGTGGTGGCCGCGGTCGGTTTCGGGTGGCAGTCGACGATCAGCGTGGAGGGGGCGTATCTGACGGCGATCATGCTGCCCGGGATTCTGATGATGCTCGGGGCCGGGCTGGCGATGACGCCGCTGGCCGCGCTGGCCACGTCGGGGGCGGAGCCGGGGGAGGCCGGGCTGGTGTCCGGGCTGATCAACACCTCGCGGATCATGGGGGGTTCGCTGGGCCTGGCGGTGATGTCGACGCTGGCGGCGGCACGCACCGAGGGGAGCGCGGCGGTGGGGGCGGACGCCGGGGGGCCGGTGGCGCTGGTGGAGGGGTATGCGCTGGCGTTTCGGGCGAGTGCGGGGGTGTTGGTGGTGGGGGCGGTGGTGATGGGGGTCTGGTTGCCGCGGAGGGTTGGGGTGCGGTGAGGAAGGGGGGCGGGCAGGGCTGGGGGCAAGGGGGGCCGCCTGGTGGTCGGCTGGGGGTGAGGGGGCGGATCTGGTGGTCCGTTGGGGGTGAGGGGGCGGATCTGGTGGCCCGTTGGGGGTGAGGGGGCGGATCTGGTGGCCCGTTGGGGGTGAGGGGGCGGACCCGGTGGTCCGTTGGGGGTGAGGGGGCGCACCTGGTGACCCGCTGGGGCTGAGGGGCGGACCCGTGATCCGTGATCGACCAGGTCGCCAAGTCGGCCCGGCAGGTCACGTGCATGTGGAAGGACGGTGGCCCGGGCGTCTGGTGGCTCAGTCGGTGAGGCGGTGCTCCGCACCCGCCAACGCCGGGTCGATCACCGTCTCGCCCCTGAGGGCGCGGCGGATCGCCGTCGCCAGCTCCTCCACGGGGCCGTCCTTGATCAGGAGGCCGGCGGCTCCGGCCGCCAGGGCGCGTTGCGGCAGGCCGGGGCGGGCGAACGTGGTGAGGATCAGCACCCGGCAGTCCGGGACCTGGTCGCGCAGGTCGGCGGCGGCGTCCAGGCCGCTGACGCCGGGGAGTTCGACGTCGAGGAGGGCGACGTCGGGGCGGTGCACGAGGGCCGCGTCCACCAGGGCGTCCCCGGTCGGCACCTGGGCGACCACCTGGATGTCGTCCACCAGACCGAGCAGCACGGCGAGCCCCCCACGGCTCATCGCCCCGTCCTCGGCGAGCAGCACCCTGATGGACTTGGCGGGCCGGTGATCACGGGGCATCTCGTTCACGGCCTCAGCGTAGGCCCACGGAGGGGGTCGCCGCGCGTCGTCGTGCGTTGTCGTGCCAGGAGGTGAGTCACGCTCACCTGACAGGCCGTCAGTAGTCTTCCCAAGTCGGAGGAGCTCGGCTATACAGAGGTTCGCCGTACTGGAACGCGTTCTAGAACGGGCGGGTTCACGGCCTCGTGACGACCTCGGTGCGGCCGACGGTGCGGACGGTCGCACCGAGGTTCTCAGTTCCGCGAGCACTCAGGAGCCCCATGCCGATCGACGCAGCCAAGGCACTCGCCGCCGAACCCCGGACCGGCGAGATCACCTGGACCCCCAAGGACGTCCTGCTCTACCACCTCGGCATCGGCGCCGGCCTCCCGGCCACCGACCCCGACGAACTGCGCTACACCCTGGAGTCCCGCCTGCACGTCCTGCCCAGCTTCGCCACCGTCGCCGGCGCGGGCTCGCCCGGCGTGATCAGCGGGCTGTCCATGCCGGGCGTGGAAGTCGACCTCGCCCGCGTCCTGCACGGCGGCCAGGCACTTCGGCTGCACCGGTCGATCCCGGCGGCGGGCACCGCGACCGCCACCTCCCGCATCGCCGCCGTCTACGACAAGGGCAAGGCCGCCGTCCTGGTGCTGCGCACCGAGGTCGCCGACGCCGACGGCCCGTTGTGGACCAACGACGCGCAGATCTTCGTACGGGGAGAAGGCGGGTGGGGTGGCGAGCGTGGGCCGTCCGCGCGTCTGGAAGAACCAGGTGGACAGCCCGACCGGACCGTGGAGCGGGCCGTCCGCGAGGACCAGGCCCTGCTCTACCGCCTCTCCGGGGACTGGAACCCGCTGCACGCCGATCCGGAGTTCGCCAAGGTCGCCGGGTTCGAGCGGCCCATCCTGCACGGGCTGTGCACCTACGGCATGACGCTGAAGGCCGTCGTGGACACGCTGCTCGGCGGGGATGTGACCCGGGTGCGCGCGTACGCCACCCGGTTCGCGGGCGTGGTGTATCCGGGCGAGACCCTGCGCATCCGCATGTGGCGGCAGGAGACGGCCGTGCGGGTCTCCGTGAGCGCGGTCGACCGGGACGACGCGCCGGTCCTGGCCGACACGATCGTTCAGCACACATAACGACCGACTCTTGAGGGAGCCGCACCATGCGCGCAGCCGTACTGCACGAGATCGGCCAGGAGAAGCTGGAGATCCTCGACGACGTCGAGGCGACGGGTTTTGGCCCCGGCAAGGTGAGGATCCGGGTGCGCGCCACGGGGCTGTGCCATTCGGATCTGTCGGCGATGAGCGGGGTACTGCCGCAGCCGGCACCGTTCGTGCCGGGCCACGAGGGGGCGGGCGAGATCGTCGAGGTCGGCGAAGGCGTCACCGGCCTGAACGCGGGTGACCGGGTCGTCGTCTGCTGGCTGCCCGCCTGCGGTGCCTGCCCCTCCTGCAAGCGCGGCCAGACCCAGCTGTGCCTGGCCGGTTTCATGAACGCGGGCACCCCCAACTACCGGCGCCCCGCCGGAGACCTCTTCGGCTTCGCGGGCACCGGCACCTTCGCCGAGGAGGTCGTCGTCGACGCCGGCTGCGCGGTGCCCGTCCCGGACGACGTGCCCTTCGACATCGCCGCCCTCATCGGCTGCGGGGTCACCACCGGGCTCGGCGCCGCGCTCAACACGGCCGACGTGGAGGCCGGTGCGTCGGTCGCCGTCATCGGCTGCGGAGGCGTCGGTATCTCCGCGATCCAGGGCGCGCGGCTGAAGGGCGCCGCCGAGATCGTCGCCGTCGACCCGGTCGCCGGACGCCGGGAGGCCGCGCTGAAGTTCGGCGCCACCAGGGCCGTGTCGCCCGACGAACTGGCCGACGCCAAGCAGCGGACAACCGGCGGCGAGGGTTTCGACTACGTCTTCGAGGTCGTCGGCAGGTCCGCCACCGCCCGCACGGCCTACGAGAACACCCGGCGCGGCGGCACCCTGGTCGTCGTCGGCGCGGGCGCCATGGACGACTTCCTCCAGCTCAACATGTTCGAGCTGTTCTTCGACGAGAAGCGGATCCTGCCGTCCATGTACGGCGGTGGCGACGTGCTGCGTTCGTACGAGCGCACGATAGCGCTGTGGCGCGCGGGCCGAATCGACCTCGCCGGCCTGATCACCCACCGCGTGCCGCTCGCCGAGATCAACGAGGCCCTCGACCAGATGCGCACCGGCACCGCGCTGCGCACCTGCATCGAGATCTGAGCGCGCGCTTCGAGCCGAAGGGGTCGTATGTCACTGCCACTTGAGGGGCTGTCCGCGATCGTCACCGGCGCCGGGCGCGGTCTCGGCCGGGCCGAGGCGCTTGAGCTGGCCCGGCTCGGCGCGGCCGTCGTCGTCAATGACTACGGGCAGCCCGGCCGGGACGGCACGGGTCGGGCCTCGGCCGGTCCCGCCGAGGAGACGGTCGCCGAGATCCGCGCGGCGGGCGGCACGGCCGTCGCCCACACCGGCGACGTGGCCGACTTCCAACAGGCCGGAGCACTGGTCGAGTTGGCCGTCAGGGAGTTCGGCAAGCTGGACATCCTGGTCAACAACGCGGGCATCCTGCGCGACCGCATGGTCTTCTCCATGGCGGAGGACGAGTGGGACTCGGTGATACGGGTCCACCTCAAGGGCCACTTCAACACCACCCGGTTCGCGGCCGCGCACTGGCGGGAGCGGAGCAAGGCGACGGGGCGGCCGGTGTACGGGCGGATCGTGAACACCTCCTCGGAGGCGTTCCTCGCGGGCTCCGCCGGACAGCCCAACTACGCGGCGGCGAAAGGCGGCATCGTCGGGCTGACCACGTCCACCGCCCACGCCCTCGCGAAGTACGGCGTCACCGCCAACGCCATCTGCCCGCGCGCCCGGACCCGGATGACCGAGGACGTCTTCACCGACGTACCCGCCACCGGCCTCGACCCCCTCGCTCCCGAGCATGTCGCCCCGCTCGTCGGCTATGTGACCGCACCGGCCGCCGGGCGGATCAACGGGCAGCTGTTCGTCGTGCACGGCGGCATGGTGGCGGTCGTCGAACGGCCGCGGGTGGGCGCGAAGTTCGACAGCAAGCAGGACACGTTCACCTACGACGAGTTGGACGCGCTGCTCACCGCGCACTTCGCCGAGCGGGGGCAGGGGGAGACGTTCGCGGCGGTGGAGGTGCTGGGGCTGCGGCGCGAGTAGCGGCGCCCCGCTCAAGGGAGGAACGGCGAGGCCCCGCTCACCGGTAGGGGAACGGGGCCTCGCTTCCAACCGACTGACGTACCGTCAGGCCGCCGACTCGGTCTGCTGCTCCAGCACCGGTTTGCGGTGCCGGCCGCGAGGAGCCGTCTCGGTTTCCTGCGTCGAGACCGGACCCCGGTGCCGGCCGTGGCCGGTGGTGTCCTGGAAGTCGGGCAGCGGCTGGGACGTGCTGGCGTCGCTCATCGGAAGAATTCACCCCGTCAACATGATCTTTTGCTCACAGCCGGGCGAGTTTAACCAGGACACCTCGGGCCGAATCCAGGCGCACACGCCAACCGGCACTACTTCGTTACCTACTTGCCATACGACCGCCCAACGGCGCCTGCTGCAACGGCACCGGACGCGGCGCGGCGGGTTCCGGAGGACCCGGTTCCGACGGCTCCGCGGCTGCCCGAGCCGACGAAGCCGCGCCGTCCGGAACCGGATCCCCCGGGCTCATGGCCCCCGTGTCCCCCGTCTGCGCGCCCCCGGTGCTCGCCTGCGGCACCTCCCGGGGCACGGCCCACTCGGCCACCCCGCACGGCACCCCCTCCGTGGCGTACGGCAGCCGCAGCGCGCCGTCCCTCGTCCAGAGCCCGGCGCCCGCCAACCACCCCTGCGGCGCGGGAAGATGACGTACCTGACGCTCCGTCGGCCGCCACACGCCCACCCAGCTGCCGGCCGGACCGTCGATGCGCAGCGCCACCCCGCAGCTCTCCGGTGTCAGCACCTGCCCCGGCTGGATCGCGAACGGCAGCACCGCGCAGTCCGCGCCCGCCCGCAGACACTCCGGGAACCGCACCGGCAGCGTGCTGCCCAGCACCCCCCAGCCCAGCCGGCCCTCGTCGCCGGGGCAGGGCGCGTCGGAGCGGATGAGGAGCAGTCCGCTGTCGGGGTCGGCGAGCAGCAGCCGGTCGTCGCTGTCGTCGGCGATCTGCAGCAGCGGCGACACCTCGCCGCCGCGCCCGAGGTCCACCACGACCGTCTTGGTCCGGCCGCCCGACTCCCGGTCCAGGGCCAGCATCCGCCCCGTCCGGTCCAGCCACACCCCGCCCGAGCAGTGCCCGGGGATCCGGGCGACGTGCTCCGGCCCGAACGCGCCGCCCGCGACCAGCCACACGGTGCTGGAGTCCCGGCCGACGGCCAGGGCGTACGCGCTGTCGCCGCCCGGCGCGGGCGGCAGTAGCCGCAGCCGGGTGCCGGGGTCGTGGCACTCGACCGCGCCGAGCGGCAGTTCGCCGGTGCCGGGGCCGGTCGGGTAGAGCAGCGAGAAGGCGTGCCGGCCGGCGGCGAGGCGGCGGATGAGCACCCGGCCGTCGCTCATCGGCTGCACCTCGGTGCCGGGTTCCTCGGGCTGGTTGCCGGGCAGCGGCACGGCGTAGGGCTCGGGGCCGTCCAGTGTCCAGCGCTCCGGGAACCAGGAGTCGCCGCTGCGGGCGAGGCGTGCGGCGTACGCGCCGTCCACCGTGATCACGCAGCCCGGCGGCGGGGAGGGCGCGTCCTCGTTCCCCGCCGTGGGCTCGACAACACAGGCAGTCATCGCTCGGTCACCTCCAGCGACGAAACTAGTTTTCGTACGCACGGGCGGGGAACCGGCCGACCGCCGCTTCACACGTAAGGGTGGCGGTCCAGCGGTTCAGCTGAGGAGACGGGGGCCGGTGTGCTGGGCGTGGCGGGGGCGGCGAGACAGGTTCAACGGCGCAGAACAGCCAGGTAGCCTTTGTCCCGTGCCCCGTCTGTCTGAAGTCATCGCCGCGCTGGAGAACCTGTGGCCCGCCGAGCGGGCCGAGTCCTGGGACGCGGTCGGCACGGTCGTGGGCGACCCCGGCCAGGACGTCACCCGGGTCCTGTTCGCGGTCGACCCGGTGCAGGAGATCGTCGACGAGGCCGTGAAACTGGGCGCCGACCTGCTGGTCACCCACCACCCGCTCTACCTGCGCGGTACGACGACGGTGGCGGCGACCCACTTCAAGGGCCGCGTCGTGCACACCCTCATCAAGAACGACATCGCGCTGCACGTCGCCCACACCAACGCCGACACCGCCGACCCGGGAGTCAGCGACGCGCTGGCCGGGGCGCTGGACCTGCGGGTCGTACGGCCCCTGGTGCCCGACGCGACCGACCCGGACGGGCGTCGCGGCCTCGGCCGGGTGTGCGAGCTGGATCACCCGCTGACCGTCCGTGAGTTCGCCGCGCTCGCCGCCGAACGCCTGCCCGCCACCGCGCAGGGCCTGCGCGTGGCCGGCGACCCCGAGGCCCTGGTCCGTACGGTCGCCGTGAGCGGCGGCTCCGGCGACAGCCTCTTCGACGCCGTACGGGCGGCCGGGGTCGACGCCTTCCTCACCGCGGACCTGCGCCACCACCCGGCGAGCGAGGCCCGCGCCCACAGTCCCCTCGCGCTGCTCGACGCGGCGCACTGGGCCACCGAGTGGCCCTGGTGCGAGCTGGCCGCCGCCCAGCTCGACGAGATCTCCGACCGCCACGGCTGGGACCTGCGCGTCCATGTCTCGAAGACGGTCACCGACCCCTGGACCGCCCACGCGGCGTCCAACCCGACGACAACTCCTGGAGCCCCCAACTGAACGCCGCGCCCGCCGACCAGATCCGACTCCTCGACGTCCAGGACTTCGACGTCCGCCTCCAGCAGCTCGCGCACCGGCGGAAGTCGCTGGCCGAGCACGCCGAGATCGAGTCGCTGACCAAGGACCTCACCCAGCTGCGCGACCTGCTGGTGGCCGCGCAGACCGAGGAGAGCGACTGCGCCCGCGAGCAGACCAAGGCCGAGCAGGACGTCGACCAGGTGCGCCAGCGTGCCGTCCGTGACCAGCAGCGTCTCGACTCCGGCGCGGTGACCTCGCCGAAGGACCTGGAGAACCTCCAGCGCGAGATCGCCTCCCTCGCCAAGCGGCAGGGCGACCTGGAGGACGTCGTACTGGAGGTCATGGAGCGCCGGGAGTCCGCGCAGGAGCGGGTCGCCGAGCTGACCGAGCGGGTCGGCTCCGTCCAGGCGAAGATCGACGACGCGACCGCGCGCCGGGACGCCGCGTTCGAGGAGATCGACGGTGAGGCGGCGTCGGTGACGAAGGAGCGCGAGGTCGTGGCCGGGTCCGTCCCCGCCGACCTGCTCAAGCTCTACGACAAGCTGCGCGGGCAGCAGGGCGGCATCGGCGCGGCCAAGCTCTACCAGCGGACCTGCCAGGGCTGCCGCCAGGAGCTGGCCATCACCGAGCTGAGCGAGATCCGCGCGGCGGCGCCGGAGACGGTGGTGCGGTGCGAGAACTGCCGGCGCATCCTGGTGCGTACCTCCGAGTCGGGCCTGTAGGGGCCGCTGCGGTGCGGGAGTTCATCGTCGAGGCCGACGGCGGATCCCGGGGCAACCCGGGGCCCGCGGGCTACGGCGCCGTGGTCATCGACGCGGCGACCGGGGAGACACTGGCGCGGACGGCCGAGTATCTGGGCGTCGCCACGAACAACGTCGCCGAGTACCGGGGACTCCTGGCCGGCCTGCGCGCGGCCCACGCCCTGGACCCCGCCGCGTCCGTGCGCGTCCGGATGGACTCCAAGCTGGTCGTGGAACAGATGTCCGGCCGCTGGAAGATCAAGCACCCCGACATGAAGCCGCTGGCCATGGAGGCGGGGCGGGTGTTCCCGGTGGGCCGGGTGACGTACGAGTGGATCCCGCGCGAGGAGAACAAGCGGGCGGACCGCCTGGCCAACGAGGCGATGGACGCGGGCGCGCGGGGCGAGACCTGGACACCGTCCCCGACGTCCGCGACACCGGCGCTTCCCGAGCCGCAGGGGCCACCCGGGGACGCGACGGCAGGCGCGGCAAAGGCCCGCGCGGCACTGGCGGGGCGGGCTTCGGGGGGTGCGGCGTCCGGGGCGGGGCCGACTTCGGCGGGTGTGTCTTCCGGGGCGGGGCCGACTTCGGCGGGTGTGTCTTCCGGGACGGGGCCGACTTCGGCGGGTGTGTCTTCCGGGGTTGTGGGACGGTCTTCGGCGGGTGCGGCTTCTGGGGCGGCCGGGCGGTCTTCGGTGGGTGTGGCTTCTGGGGCGGGGCCGACTTCGGCGGGTGTGTCTTCCGGCGGGGCCGGGCGGTCCTCGGCGGGGGCGTCTTCCAGCCCGCAGTCTTCGAGTTCTGCTGCTCCTGAGGCCGTTGGTTCCGCCTCCGCGGGCGTTGATGAGAACGCCGCCCGCAACGTCGCCACCCCCCGGGTCGGCTGGGGCGCCCCGGACATGGGTGCGCCCGCCACCTTCGTGTTGCTGCGGCACGGCGAGACGCCGCTGACGCCGGAGAAGCGTTTCTCGGGAAGCGGCGGCAGCGACCCCGCCCTCTCCGACGTCGGCCGGGAGCAGGCCGAGCGGGTGGCCGTGGCGCTGGCGAGGCGCGGGACGATCCAGGCCGTCGTCGCCTCGCCGCTCGCGCGGACCCGCGAGACCGCCGGTATCGTCGCCGCGCGCCTCGGGTTGGAGGTCGGCATCGACGACGGGCTGCGCGAGACCGACTTCGGCGCCTGGGAGGGCCTCACCTTCGCCGAGGTCCACGAACGCCACCCCGACGACCTCAGCGCCTGGCTGGCCTCGCCGGACGCCGAACCCACCGGCGGCGGCGAGAGCTTCGCGGCGACCGCCACCCGGATCGCCGCCACCCGCGACAAGCTCGTCGCGGCGTACTCCGGCCGCACGGTCCTGCTCGTCACGCACGTCACCCCGATCAAGACCCTGGTACGCCTCGCCCTCGGCGCCCCGCCCGAGTCCCTGTTCCGCATGGAACTCTCGGCGGCCTCCCTGTCGGTCGTGGCCTACTACGCCGACGGCAACGCCAGCGTCCGCCTCCTCAACGACACCTCTCACCTGCGCTGAGCGAGGCCGCCTCCCGGGCCAGCCCCTCGATCCGCCCCCAGTCGCGCGCCGCCACCGCCTCCGCCGGAACCATCCAACTGCCGCCCACGCACCCGACGTTGGGCAACGCCAGATACTCCGGCGCCGACGCGAGCCCGATCCCACCCGTCGGGCAGAACCGCGCCTGCGGCAACGGCCCGGCGAGCGACTTCAGATACGCCGTACCCCCCGCGGCGGCCGCCGGGAAGAACTTCATCTCCCGCACCCCGCGCTCCAGCAACGCCACCACCTCGGACGTCGTCGACACGCCCGGCAGATACGGCACCCCGGACCCCCGCATCGCCGCCAGCAGGACGTCCGTCCAGCCCGGGCTCACCAGAAAACGCGCCCCCGCCGTCACGGCGTCCTCGACATGCCCGGGCGTGATCACCGTCCCGGCCCCGACCACCGCGTCGGGCACCGCCCCGCTGATCGCCCGGATCGCGTCGAGCGCGGCCGACGTCCGCAGGGTCACCTCGATCGCGGGCAGCCCCCCGGCGACCAGCGCCCGCGCGAGCGGTACGGCGTCGGCGGCGTCCGGGACGACGACCACGGGGACGACAGGGGCGAGATCAAGCACGGAGTCGGTCATGCGCCTCATCGTGCCCGGGCTGTGCAGTATGCGCAAAGGTCATTGCACATACTGCAACGGTGGATCTGTGTGGACCTCAGTGGATCTCGTCCACCAGCACGTCCAGCGACCAGGCCCGCCCCGCTCCCGCGGGCGCCTCGGCCTCCACCACGTACCCGAGCTCCCGCAGCACCTCCACCAGCTCCGCCGGCCCCTTCGGCGCCGCCCCCGCCGCGAGCAGGCCGCGCACGATCCGCCCCTTCGTCGCCTTGTTGAAGTGGCTGACCACCTTCCGGGTCGGCGCGTGCAGCACCCGTACCGTCGCCGTCCGCCCCGCGACCTCGCCCTTCGGCTTCCACGCCGCCGCGTACGCCGACGACCGCAGGTCCAGCACCAGCCCACCCCCGGCCGCCTCGGGCAACGCGGACGCCATCGCCGTACGCCAGTGCGCGCCCAGCGCGCCCAGCCCCGGCAGCTTCACACCCATCGAGCAGCGGTACGACGGGATCCGGTCCGTCACCCGGACCGCACCCCACAACCCCGAGAACACCAGCAGCGACCGCGCGGCACGCCGCTTCGCGGCCGCGTCCAGCGAGGCCAGGTCCAGGGCGTCGTACAGCACGCCCGTGTAGATCTCCCCGGCGGGCCGGGCACCGGCGGTGCGCAGTTCGGTGTTCTTGGCGACCTCGCCGCGCAGTCCCTCGCTCAGCCCCAGCACCTCGCGTGCCTTGTCCTCGTCGCCGGAGCACAGCTCGACCAGTTCGTCGAGGACGGCTTCCCGGGCGCCGTTCAGCTCCGGCAGCGCGAGCGACTGAAGCTTCAGCGGTGCGCCCCGGCCGGAGGACGCCTTGCCCTCCGAGGGCGGCAGCAGGACCAGCACGGATACTCCTTCGGTAGACCTCCGCGACAGGGTACGGCGTGTTGCCGCGCGCCCCGTTCTGCCTAGGCTCATTGACATGCCCCGCCGCCCCATCCGCGTGACCGGCGCCCCCGAAGCCCCGCTCCGGGCCGCCCTCGCCGCGCTGCGAGCCGAGCTCGGTGTGTCCGACGGCTTCCCGCCCGAGGCCCTCGCCGAGGCCGAGCGGGCGGCCGGGTCCCCCGCCCTGCCGTCGTACGACGCCACGGACATCCCCTTCTTCACCATCGACCCGCCCACCGCCACCGACCTCGACCAGGCCCTCCACCTGTCCCGGCAGGGCACCGGCTACCGCGTCAGGTACGCCATCGCGGACGTCGCCGCCTTCGTCGTACCCGGCGGCCCGCTCGACGCGGAGACCCACCGCCGCGTGCTGACCCTCTACTTCCCGGACGGCAAGGTCCCCCTGCACCCGGCGCTGATCGGCGAGGGCGCGGCCAGCCTGCTGCCCGGGCAACCACGTCCGGCCGTCCTGTGGACCATTGACCTCGACACGGACGGCCGTACCCTCGCCGTCGACGTCCGCCGCGCCCTCGTCCGCAGCCGCGCCAAGCTCGACTACGCGGGCGTACAGAAGGAGATCGACGCCGGAACCGCCGAGGAGCCGCTCGCGCTGCTCAGGACGGTCGGCTCGCTGCGGGAGCGGCTGGAGGTCGCGCGCGGCGGCATCTCGCTGAACGTGCCCGAGCAGGAGATCGTCGAGCGGAACCACACCTGCGAACTCCACTACCGCGCCCCGCACCCCGCCGACGGCTGGAACGCCCAGATCTCCCTGCTCACCGGCATGGCCGCCGCCGATCTGATGCTGGCCGCCGGCACCGGCGTCCTGCGCACCCTGCCCGCCGCGCCCGACGGCGCCGTCGGCCGCCTCCGCCGTACCGCGACCGCCCTGCACATCGACTGGCCGCACCACGTGTCGTACGCCGACCTGGTCCGCTCCCTCGACCCGCACGACCCCCGGCACGCGGCGTTCCTCCAGGAGTGCACGACCCTGCTGCGCGGCGCCGGCTACACGGTCTTCCGCGACGGCGCCCTCCCGCCGATCACCACCCACTCCGCCGTGGCCGCCCCCTACACCCACTGCACGGCCCCCCTGCGCCGCCTGGCCGACCGCTACACCTCCGAACTCTGCCTCGCCGCCGCGGCCGGACAGGAACCCCCGGAGTGGGTGCTCGCCGCGCTCGACGCACTGCCCGAGGAGATGGCCGAGGGCGCGCGGCGGGCGGGGACGGTGGAGCGGGAGTGCGTGGACATCGTGGAGGCCGCGCTGCTGAAGGACCGCGTCGGGGAGGTCTTCGAGGGCTGCGTGGTCGATGTCGTCGAACGCCGCCCCACCGTGGGCACCGTCCACCTGGAGTCCCCGGCCGTCATCGGCCGGATCGAGGGCGACCGCGCCCTGCCGCTCGGCGAACGCCTCCGCGTCCGCCTCACCCAGGCAGATCCGGGAGCGGCGAAGGTACGCTTCGCGCCCGCGTGACCTCCCGTACGAGGGCGTCCGCCTGGTCGGCGTACAGGCGCACCACGCTCACCTCCCGCCGCCGGCCGAGGAAGGTGACGTGGGTGACGGGTTCGGCGAGCTCCAGCGTGACCGTCGTCTGCCCGCCGACCGCGACATTGAGTTCGCCGTCGGCCTTGTCGTGGGTGGTGCGCAGCTCCCGCCGCACGGCCGCGATCCGCCCCAACGGTATGCGCACGTCGACATGGGCGGCGTAGCGGATCCGCAGCACCCCCGGCTCCAGCACGTGCGGCCGTACCACGGACGCGGCGTGGATCCCGAGGACGAAGAAGACGCCGCTGTAGACGTCGATGAACAGCACCACATGGTGCACGGTCGGCCACCGGGACAGCAGCACGGACATCACGACCGTCTCGACCACGCACACGAACATGAAGCCGAACATGATCGCGCTCTGCCCGCGCGCATACCCGAAAGCGGCGCCGTGCCGTGTCCCGTGGGTCCGTCGGGCCATCCACAGCCCCAGACTCGCGAACAGCCGCAGCTCGTGCCGGACCAGCCGGTACGCCACCCTCATTACTCGGCCTCCCCGGCGAGCCGCAGCGCCCGGCGGATCGCCTCCGCCTGGGCCGGGGCCATGTCCGCGTACAACGCGCGCAAGAAGCCGTGGCCCTGATCGACAGGCTCAGCCGGGAGCATCTCGCGGGGCATCAGCGCGGCGAGGGCGCGGGCGGCCTCCTCGACGCGCGGGTCGTCCGTCCCGGCGTCGGCGAGCTCGTCCAGCAGGGCGTACGCCTCGTGCGCCCGCGCGACGGCGGCGGGGCCGCGCAGGGCACCGCCGACGGCGGCGAGCAGCCGCTCCCGCTCCTCCGGGCCCGCCGCGGTCTCCAGCAGCGCGAAGATCTCCCGGTCCTTGGCGGCCATGGGGGAGTCCGAGGCGGGCGCCAGCCCCGAGAACAGCTCGGCCAGCTCGGGCGAGACCGGGCCCTCGGCGGGCAGCTCCGCCGCGTCCAGCAGCGCCCGCAACCGCGCCCGGCGTTCCTGGATCGCCGCCTCCTGCCGCGCCAGATCCGCGTCCAGCTCCTCCAGCACCTCGGCCAGCTCCCGCCCCGCGTCGTCCGCGAGCACGTCGCGCACCTCGGCCAGGCCCAGCCCCAACTCCGTCAGCCGCCGAATCCGCGCCAGCACGACGGCGTGCCGCAGGGTGTAGTCCCGGTAGCCGTTGGACAGCCGCTCCGGCTCGGGCAGCAGCCCCAGGTGGTGGTAGTGCCGCACGGTCCGCGTGGTGACGCCGACGGCGGCGGCGAGTTCTCCGATCCGCATGCCTTCAGTAGAGACGTTGACGTTGCGGCGGGGTCAAGCGAGACGTGCGCTGACGGCGCGCATGATCGTGTGCCACGATCGTGGGAACGGTTCCCGATCTCACGGGCGGGTGATCAGCCGATGTCCCAGTCCGGCGAGCGACAGAAGGAGGGGCGTGACATGACTGCCATGGCCCACGAGCCGCTCACGCAGGAACAGGTCCTGCTGGAGGGCTTTCTCGCCCTGGACACCCCGGAGGGTTTCCGGGCCGAGCTGTTCGAGGCGGAGATCGTCGTGACGCCGCCGCCGGACGGGGATCACGAGAAGTACATCAGCCGGATCGTGAGGCAAGTGATCAAGCCATCCAAGACGGACATGGACTTCTCCGGGAACAAGGGGCTGAGGCTGAAGAGTGCGGGGGCCTGGCCGATGGACCACGTGATCCCGGATGTCACGTTCGCACCCGTCGAGGTCGACTTGTTCGGGGGCGCCCACTCCTGGATGCCCTGCGACGGCGTCGCCATGGTGTTGGAGGTGACATCGACCAAGCCTCAGGCCGACCGCGAGGCCAAACGCCGTTGCTACGCCCGTGGAGGCATCCCCCTCTACCTGCTGGCCGACCGGGACGCCTCCCAGGTGACCCTCTTCAGCGAGCCGGAGAAGGGCGACTACCGACAGCACTGCACCCGCCCCTTCGGCAAACCGATCGCTCTCCCGGAACCCTTCGCCTTCGACCTGGAGACCGCGGACTTCCTCTGAACCCTCGCCCGGTACCATGGTCGACACGGCAGACGAGCCGGGCGGACGGCCGCGTGGAGGTTCTTGTGGATCTCCCCGAGGAACGTCCGGGCTCCACAGGGCAGGGTGGTGGCTAACGGCCACCCGGGGTGACCCGCGGGACAGTGCCACAGAAAGCAGACCGCCGGGGATCTCGGTCCTCGGTAAGGGTGAAACGGTGGTGTAAGAGACCACCAGTGCCCAGGGTGACCTGGGCAGCTAGGTAAACCCCACCTGGAGCAAGGTCAAAAGGAGCGCCGTAAAACGCGCTCTGCGCGGACGTTCGAGGGCTGCCCGCCCGAGTCCGCGGGTAGACCGCACGAGGCCGACGGCAACGTCGGTCCTAGATGGATGGCCGTCACTCCGGGCGCCGCGAGGCCCCGGAGCACAGAACCCGGCGTATAGCCCGACTCGTCTGCCGCTCTTTATTTCCGCAGGTCAGCGAACCAGCGCACCTTTGGTGCGCGCCGGGGGCGTGGTAAATCCCGTGGCGTGCGCCGAAGGTGCTTCCGTCTGCCCTGACGTGGGGTGATGCCGGTCCGGGACGCTGGAGGGGTTCGTTCCGGCCGAAGCCGATGTCTCTGTGATGCCGGTGAGCTCGCAGGTCAGCGTGGCACTGAGGGCCGTCCACGGGAACCGTGGAGTGTTGCTGTGAGCACGTGCGTCAGAATTCCTGTTTCGCCCTGGCCCTCCCGGAACGGTGTACCGGTTGCCGGCTGGGAGGGAGCAGAGCTGTGGACGTGCTGCACGAACGCTGCGCTGGTGTGGACATCAGCAAGAAGGACGCCAAGGTGTGCGTTCGGACGCCGACTGCGAAACGGCGGGGGTCGTTCACCACCGAGACCACGACGTGGGGTTCGACGACGAACGCGGTCCTTGCGCTGCGGGATCACCTGCTCGCCGCCGAGGTCACCCTGGTGGTGATCGAGGCAACCAGCGACTACTGGAAGCCGTTCTACTACCTGCTGTCCGAGGACTTGGCCGTGATCCTGGTCAACGCCCGGCAGGTCAAGAACCTGCCCGGCCGCAAGACCGACGTCTCCGATGCGGCCTGGCTGGCCCAGCTCGGCGCCCACGGCCTGGTCAGGCCGTCGTTCGTGCCCGACCAGCCCGTGCGTGAACTGCGGGACCTGACCCGCGCCCGCACCCAGCTCACCCGCGAGCGCGGCCAGATCGTCCAGCGCCTGGAGAAGCTGCTGGAGGACACCGGGATCAAACTTGCCGCGGTTGCCTCCGACATCATGGGCGTCTCCGGCCGGGCCATGCTGGAGGCTCTCGTCTCGGGCGAACGCGAACCACAGACCCTCGCGGAGCTGGCCAAACGCAAGCTCCGCAACAAGATTCCCGAACTCACCGAGGCCCTGACCGGCCGCTTCCGCGACCATCATGCCTTCCTGGTCCGGCTGCACCTGGACCACTACGACCAGCTCACGGATGCGGTCGGGCAGCTGGATGCGCGGATCGAGGAGGCGATGGCCCCCTTTCGAGGCGCCCTCGACCTGCTCGACACCATCCCCGGGATCAACCGCGCGGTCGCCGAGGTGATCGTCGCGGAGACCGGCGGCGACATGGCCCGCTTCGCCTCCGCCCGGCACCTCGCCTCCTGGGCCGGGGTCTGCCCCGGCCACCACGAGTCCGCCGGCCGCACCAAGAACACCAAGGTCCGCCCCGGCAATCCCTACCTGAAGGGAGCACTCGGGCTCGCGGCGTTCGGCGCGGTGAGAACCAAAGACACCTACCTGCAAGCCCGTTACAAGCGGCTCACCGCCCGCCGCGGCCCGCTCAGGGCCCTGGTCGCCGTCGAGCACTCGATCATCACCGCGATCTGGCACATGCTCACCGACCACGTCACCTACCGCGAGCTCGGCGGCGCCTACTTCACCCAGCGCGACCCCGAACGCGCCACCCGCCGCGCGATCAACGCCCTCAACCAGCTCGGCTACACCGTCACCCTCAACCCGCTGGGAACCACAGCCTGACCACCCCACGACCGCCCGGCAGCCCCGGCAGCCCCTGCGGCCACCGGACGCTCAGCCCTGCCCAAACAACCCCTGACCTGGACCTATTTACGCGTCAGAACCCGGCGTATAGCCCGACTCGTCTGCCGCTCTTTATTTCCGCAGGTCAGCGAACCAGCGCACCTTTGGTGCGCGCCGGGGGCGTGGTAAATCCCGTGGCGTGCGCCGAAGGTGCTTCCGTCTGCCCTGACGTGGGGTGATGCCGGTCCGGGACGCTGGAGGGGTTCGTTCCGGCCGAAGCCGATGTCTCTGTGATGCCGGTGAGCTCGCAGGTCAGCGTGGCACTGAGGGCCGTCCACGGGAACCGTGGAGTGTTGCTGTGAGCACGTGCGTCAGAATTCCTGTTTCGCCCTGGCCCTCCCGGAACGGTGTACCGGTTGCCGGCTGGGAGGGAGCAGAGCTGTGGACGTGCTGCACGAACGCTGCGCTGGTGTGGACATCAGCAAGAAGGACGCCAAGGTGTGCGTTCGGACGCCGACTGCGAAACGGCGGGGGTCGTTCACCACCGAGACCACGACGTGGGGTTCGACGACGAACGCGGTCCTTGCGCTGCGGGATCACCTGCTCGCCGCCGAGGTCACCCTGGTGGTGATCGAGGCAACCAGCGACTACTGGAAGCCGTTCTACTACCTGCTGTCCGAGGACTTGGCCGTGATCCTGGTCAACGCCCGGCAGGTCAAGAACCTGCCCGGCCGCAAGACCGACGTCTCCGATGCGGCCTGGCTGGCCCAGCTCGGCGCCCACGGCCTGGTCAGGCCGTCGTTCGTGCCCGACCAGCCCGTGCGTGAACTGCGGGACCTGACCCGCGCCCGCACCCAGCTCACCCGCGAGCGCGGCCAGATCGTCCAGCGCCTGGAGAAGCTGCTGGAGGACACCGGGATCAAACTTGCCGCGGTTGCCTCCGACATCATGGGCGTCTCCGGCCGGGCCATGCTGGAGGCTCTCGTCTCGGGCGAACGCGAACCACAGACCCTCGCGGAGCTGGCCAAACGCAAGCTCCGCAACAAGATTCCCGAACTCACCGAGGCCCTGACCGGCCGCTTCCGCGACCATCATGCCTTCCTGGTCCGGCTGCACCTGGACCACTACGACCAGCTCACGGATGCGGTCGGGCAGCTGGATGCGCGGATCGAGGAGGCGATGGCCCCCTTTCGAGGCGCCCTCGACCTGCTCGACACCATCCCCGGGATCAACCGCGCGGTCGCCGAGGTGATCGTCGCGGAGACCGGCGGCGACATGGCCCGCTTCGCCTCCGCCCGGCACCTCGCCTCCTGGGCCGGGGTCTGCCCCGGCCACCACGAGTCCGCCGGCCGCACCAAGAACACCAAGGTCCGCCCCGGCAATCCCTACCTGAAGGGAGCACTCGGGCTCGCGGCGTTCGGCGCGGTGAGAACCAAAGACACCTACCTGCAAGCCCGTTACAAGCGGCTCACCGCCCGCCGCGGCCCGCTCAGGGCCCTGGTCGCCGTCGAGCACTCGATCATCACCGCGATCTGGCACATGCTCACCGACCACGTCACCTACCGCGAGCTCGGCGGCGCCTACTTCACCCAGCGCGACCCCGAACGCGCCACCCGCCGCGCGATCAACGCCCTCAACCAGCTCGGCTACACCGTCACCCTCAACCCGCTGGGAACCACAGCCTGACCACCCCACGACCGCCCGGCAGCCCCGGCAGCCCCTGCGGCCACCGGACGCTCAGCCCTGCCCAAACAACCCCTGACCTGGACCTATTTACGCGTCAGATGGATGGCCGTCACTCCGGGCGCCGCGAGGCCCCGGAGCACAGAACCCGGCGTATAGCCCGACTCGTCTGCCGCTCTTTATTTCCGCAGGTCAGCGAACCAGCGCACCTTTGGTGCGCGCCGGGGGCGTGGTAAATCCCGTGGCGTGCGCCGAAGGTGCTTCCGTCTGCCCTGACGTGGGGTGATGCCGGTCCGGGACGCTGGAGGGGTTCGTTCCGGCCGAAGCCGATGTCTCTGTGATGCCGGTGAGCTCGCAGGTCAGCGTGGCACTGAGGGCCGTCCACGGGAACCGTGGAGTGTTGCTGTGAGCACGTGCGTCAGAATTCCTGTTTCGCCCTGGCCCTCCCGGAACGGTGTACCGGTTGCCGGCTGGGAGGGAGCAGAGCTGTGGACGTGCTGCACGAACGCTGCGCTGGTGTGGACATCAGCAAGAAGGACGCCAAGGTGTGCGTTCGCACGCCGACTGCGAAACGGCGGGGGTCGTTCACCACCGAGACCACGACGTGGGGTTCGACGACGAACGCGGTCCTTGCGCTGCGGGATCACCTGCTCGCCGCCGAGGTCACCCTGGTGGTGATCGAGGCAACCAGCGACTACTGGAAACCGTTCTACTACCTGCTGTCCGAGGACTTGGCCGTGATCCTGGTCAACGCCCGGCAGGTCAAGAACCTGCCCGGCCGCAAGACCGACGTCTCCGATGCGGCCTGGCTGGCCCAGCTCGGCGCCCACGGCCTGGTCAGGCCGTCGTTCGTGCCCGACCAGCCCGTGCGTGAACTGCGGGACCTGACCCGCGCCCGCACCCAGCTCACCCGCGAGCGCGGCCAGATCGTCCAGCGCCTGGAGAAGCTGCTGGAGGACACCGGGATCAAACTTGCCGCGGTTGCCTCCGACATCATGGGCGTCTCCGGCCGGGCCATGCTGGAGGCTCTCGTCTCGGGCGAACGCGAACCACAGACCCTCGCGGAGCTGGCCAAACGCAAGCTCCGCAACAAGATTCCCGAACTCACCGAGGCCCTGACCGGCCGCTCCCGCGACCATCATGCCTTCCTGGTCCGGCTGCACCTGGACCACTACGACCAGCTCACGGATGCGGTCGGGCAGCTGGATGCGCGGATCGAGGAGGCGATGGCCCCCTTTCGAGGCGCCCTCGACCTGCTCGACACCATCCCCGGGATCAACCGCGCGGTCGCCGAGGTGATCATCGCGGAGACCGGCGGCGACATGGCCCGCTTCGCCTCCGCCCGGCACCTCGCCTCCTGGGCCGGGGTCTGCCCCGGCCACCACAAGTCCGCCGGCCGCACCAAGAACACCAAGGTCCGCCCCGGCAATCCCTACCTGAAGGGAGCACTCGGGCTCGCGGCGTTCGGCGCGGTGAGAACCAAAGACACCTACCTGCAAGCCCGTTACAAGCGGCTCACCGCCCGCCGCGGCCCGCTCAGGGCCCTGGTCGCCGTCGAGCACTCGATCATCACCGCGATCTGGCACATGCTCACCGACCACGTCACCTACCGCGAGCTCGGCGGCGCCTACTTCACCCAGCGCGACCCCGAACGCGCCACCCGCCGCGCGATCAACGCCCTCAACCAGCTCGGCTACACCGTCACCCTCAACCCGCTGGGAACCACAGCCTGACCACCCCACGACCGCCCGGCAGCCCCGGCAGCCCCGGCAGCCCCTGCGGCCACCGGACGCTCAGCCCTGCCCAAACAACCCCTGACCTGGACCTATTTACGCGTCAGAGCCACGCGGGTGTGAAGGTGGTTGGAAGTCGGCGTGCAGCGGCACGGGAAGCCACCGGACGAGCTCGAAAGTATCGTCCGAGGTGTCCCCATCCGGAGCGGCGTGATGGGGCTGATCGTGTTCGACCAGACGCCGTTCGTTGCCTTCCAGGGCGGCGCCGGCGCACAGTGACCGTGACGCAACACGTGCCGACGCGACTGGCTCTGCGGAGACACCATGTTGTAATGGTCAAGTGCAGTTCGAGCATGACAACATGGTCGGGGTTCACTTGGCCTTGGCGCTGGTGAACCTCGATTCGAGCGGTTCATGGCTGCCCGAGACGCTGGAACAGACGCTGCGGGCGCATCAGATTCGTCGTCCGCATGTCACTGGCTCCACATCCGAGCGCATCAGAGCGTGGTCGCGGCTGATGAGGCCGGTCTTCGACGCATCCTCACAGGCCGAACGCTGCGAGAACATCAACGCTCTGCTCGCGGACGGCGCCGGAAGCGTGTACCTGACCACGCATGACAACCTGCGGCCGCATTTGCATTTTGCTCCGGATACCAAGGACCTCCAAGGCCGCGTGAAAGCCGTGACTGCCGGAGGTCTGGCCATTTTCGCCTTGGAAGCCGAAGGGGAACGACTGGGCGTATGCGCGCTGGGCTCTTGCCGGACCGCTTTTGTCGACACCAGCCGCAACGGCCGCCGTGCCTACTGTTCCTCCCGCTGCGCCAACACCGATGCGGTCCGCCGCCACCGGAGCAAGCAGCGCTAGCGTTCGGTCGGCGCTATGCCTGGACGAGCGCCACGACTACCGGGACAGCGGCTGTTCCCAGGAGTGTTTTGCGTTGCCGTGATCCCGGCCATCAGAGGTGCGTCGCCACGGCCGTCCGCACGCTCGCCGACCTGGAGCTGGAGCCGGCCGAACTGCTCGGCCATCTCAACGAACTCGTCGGCGACCTGGGCTACGACCACTACGCCACCTGCGCGTACGCCGTCTGCGACCCGGTCGCGCGCACCTGCTCCTTCTGCCTGGCAGGTCATCCGCCGCCACTCGTGGTGCATCCCGACGGCACGGTGCACAGTCCAGAACTGGCCGTCAACCCTCCCCTCGGCGCCGCCGAACCGCCCTTCGACGTCCACGAGGTGTACCTGCCCGACGAGAGTCTGCTGGTGTTCTGCACGGACGGTCTCGTCGAGTCCGCCACCCGGGACACGGAGGAAGGCCTCGTCCAGCTGCGCCGGACCCTGGCCGAAGTAGTGGGCCGTACACCGTACTTCGACGTCGGCTCGCCGGGCGACGGGGGCGATCTCGACAGGCTGTGCGACCACATAGTCTCAACCCTGGTACCCGATCGGGAGCAGACCACCGACGACGCCGCACTGCTGATCGCTCGCATCCGCTGCACCCCCGCCGCCTACGTCGTCTCTTACGACCTGCCCCATGACCCCAAAGCGGCCGGACAGGCCCGAGCCCACGTCCGAGACCGGCTCGGCGTCTGGGACCTGGACGAACTGGTCATGGCCACCGAGTTGTTGGTGAGTGAGCTGGTGGGAAACGTGGTCCGGCACGCACAGGGACCCATCCGCCTGCGCCTCCTGCGCAGCCGGTCACTCATCTGCGAGGTGTACGACCACAGCCTCACCACCCCGCGCATCCGGCGTGCTGGGTACACGGACGAGGGCGGCCGAGGCCTCCACCTGGTCGCTGCCCTCTCCCGGCGCTGGGGCACCCGCTTCCTCGGGGACGGCAAGTGCATCTGGACCGAGCAGGACCTGCCGCCGGGATCCTGATCAGGTGTACTTGTGATGAACCGCAGCAGAAAACTGCTGTTCTTCCTCCATGCAACGCGGATATCACGCTGAGCGGGCGTTGACGCGGCAGGGCTGTGCAGAGGCAGTTCTTCGCCCACGGCCACCAGCGTCCTTCTTGGACACGCCCTTATGAACACGATCTTCCGCATCACCGTGCTCGGCTGCGGACTCATGGGTTCTGGCGAGGTCGATCAGTGGGATGGAGAAGGTGTTGCCGGCCAGGACGCGTAGGCATCGGTGGGCTCGGTGTGGAGTCTGTCGACGTCGCGGAAGAGGGTCAAATCTGGGCGCCTCCATCGGCAACCTGCTGTCTGCCGAACGCGTCGGCCTCCTCGCGCGCATGCGGACGGATCCTACGCCGTGATTGTCGCATCCAGTGACCGGCAGTCACGGGACAAGAATTACTGGATTGGCCTTTCCAGTTGATGTAACCTCAACTGGAGTACCTTATCCGCTTGGGGGTTCCGGGCCGTCGCGGCCCGACGCCCACCACCAGCAGGGGACTTTGATGAGCACGTCGGAAAGCACCAGGCTCCAGGTCGTCTTCGACGACCTCCAGTCGACGATCGCGGATCTGATCATCAAGCACGGAGTGACCGAGCAGGAGTTCCAGCAAGCCATCGCATGGGCCCTGGAACTCGCCGAAGCCGGCGAAATGCCCATGACGATCTACCAGTTCTTCATGCATCCGGTACTCGAGGTCAACCTGGGCGCCGCGTATGCGAATCCGGAGAAGGACGGTGCGAGCCCCTGGATCGGCAGGGGACCGGCCTATGCACCCGGGGCGCCGGTCCTGGAACGCCCGTACGCGCTGCCCATGCGCCCCGACGAACCCGGCGAGGCGCTCTTCGTCTCGGGACAGGTGCGCTCCACGAGCGGCGAGCCGATCGCGGGCGCGGAGCTCGACATCTGGATGACCAACGCCAAGGGCGACTACTCGAACTTGACCGCGGAGATGATCCGGCCTCTGGTCATAGACATTGACGAGAGCCTGCCCCCGTTCAACCTGCGCGGAAAGCTGCTCACGGACGACGAGGGTCGCTTCGAGTACCGGACGGTCATGCCCGGCATCGAGGTCATGGGCATCGCCGAGGACGGCCCCCTGGGCAAGCTCATCAAGAAACTGGACCGGGTCGACACCCGCCCGCTGCACATCCACGCGATCGTCACCGCCGCTGGCTTCCACACGCTGACCACGCAGTCCCACTTCGAAGGCGACCCGAGGGTCGGCAACACCCTCGAACCCCGCACGACGCCCGAGTCCAGCGTGCACGCCACACAGCTCCACGACGACCCGGCCGACTTCAAGGCGCGCGGCCTGGACGCGCCCTACCACACCGTGACCCACGACTACGTACTGCGCCCGGTGACCCCAGCAGTCTGAGCGAACCGGACCCAGGAAGCTCGGCGGAGCGCGGGGCGCCAGACCGCGCTCCGCCGCAGCCCAGGGACTGGCGGCGATGTCCCTAGTGGGGCGGACATCCATCGCGCCGGCTCGATTTCGCGACGTCCGGGCGTCGACACCTCCCGTCCACGCCCGGACCGGACGCCATCAAGCTCACAACTCCGTGCTGCACGGAGCGATCAAGGAGGATTTACGTGCCCGACAGGGTCGCTGACGAGTTGGCCATCCGTGGCCTTACCGCACGCTTCAATCACATGGTCGACCAGCTGCGCGGCGCCGATTGTGCCGCAGCCTTCACCGAGAACGGCGTACTCGAGTCGGCCGGGCGCCTCGAGGGCAGAGCGGCCATCGCAGCCTTCTTCGACGCCCAGGCCCATGGAGAGCCTGTCGATATTGGCTTCGGAATGACGGGACATCTCTTCTCTACCGTGCATGCCACCACCGACAACGTCATCACCATCGAGGGTGACAAGGCGACCCAGATGTCGTACATGCTGGTGTTCCGCCAGGTCCCGAGTGAACTGGCGCAGGATGGGCTCTATGTCATCACTCACCGCTGGGATGATCGACTTGTCCGGACGGACGCCGGTTGGTTGTTCGAGCACAGGATCATGAACGTGCTCCAGACGAACGCGAACCCCGACGCCACGGCGCAGGCTCTCAGGCTGCCGACACATCCGTGACCACCGAAACCGCCGAGTCCGATGTGGGCGCGGCGTGTGTGATGCGGTGTGGGAGCGCGGCCCCGGCGGGAACGCCGCGTAGCCCGTCCGGGTCCAGATAGATGCGGGCGGCGATCTCGCGGACCATCCCGGCTCGCGCTCGAGTCGGGTACGCGGGATCGGCCGCCTCCCGGGTCAGCGGGTAGCGGCTCTCAGCGCCCCGCTGATTCGAGTGGGTCACGATGCGTCGGCACGACGGTCTCGCGCAGCCCGCGGCCGACTTCGGCATCTCGGCCGGCACCGCGGCCCCGATCCTGCTCAGGACCGGTCGTCATGTCGCAGTGCGAACCGCAGCTCGGCGCGCGTGGCGGGGGCATCGATGTCGCAGCCCTGTCGCTGTCGGACACGCTCAGGTCGAGTTCCGCTCGGGGGCGTTAGAGCTCGCCGTGGACGGGGGCATGGCGGGCGAGCAACTCGTCCTACTCGGCGAGCAGTGCCTCGCTCAGCGCCTTGGCGTCCACAGGAGTCGACGACCCGTCCATCCGGGTCAACAGCACCACGCAATTCGTTGCCTCGACGCGGGCCGCGTCTTCCTCCACTGTGACACGATCGCCGGTGACGACGACCCGGGTCACGCCGACGAACTCCGCTGCACCGGGCATGCCGGTGACCGCTGGTCCGGCGACTGCGCGGATGCTCGATGCCTGGCACCGGAAACTACGTCAGCGTCCTGCGTGTGCGAGACCCCGCAGAAGGAGTTGAGCGACCGGGTTGGTCTACGTCTACCGCGCGTTGGTCAATCTCCACGCCGCTACCCTCGTCGAGGCCTTCAGGTCGGTCGTCGTTTTCGAACAGGGTGCGCATGTCGCAAGATCGTGGCCGCCGCCGTCCGTGACGCCGGTTCAGTTGTTCGTCAGGCTGCGGCCGGTCCGGCCGGCGGGGCGAGTTCCCTGCGGATGACGGGGGCGATCTCGGTGGCGAGAAGCTCGATCGAGTCGTGGACCATCCGGGCGGGCATACCGCCGAAGTCGATCTGGCCGAGGTAGCGGTCGATGCCGAGTACTTCGCGTTCGGCGAGGATCTTGTCGATGATCTCCTGGGGACTGCCGACCATCAGCGCGCCGAACGGTACCGCTGCGGCGTCGAACTCGGCGCGTCCGATGTGAAAGCCGCGTCCGGTGGGCGGCTTGGGCCGGACGTATTCCTTGTAGAAGGGGAAGACGTCGTCGCGTGCGCCCTGGGAGGTGCGGCCGACGTAGAAGTGGCCGGATCTGCCGAGCCGCAGCCGGCGCGCGGGGTGACCGGCCGCTGTGCCGACCGCGCGGTAGTGCTCGACGAGGGGGCGGGCACGTCGGATGTCCCCGCCGATGAGGCCGAGCGCCATGGGCAGGCCGAGGCGTCCGGCGCGTTCCACGCTGGAGGGGGTGCCGCCCACGCCGAGCCACAGCGGCAGCTGCGGCTGCTGGGGCGGGGGCTGGACGGACAGGCCGTCCATGGCCGGACGGAACCGTCCGCGCCAGGTGACGTGTTCGGGGTTCTCACGGATGGTGAGCAGCAGCCGCAGCTTCTCCGCGAACACGTCGTCGTAGTCCTCGAGGTCGACGCCGAACAGGCGGAACGCCTCGACGAACGCGCTGCGCCCCGCGATGATCTCGGTGCGGCCGTCGCTGATCAGGTCGAGGGAGGCGAAGTCCTGGTGCAGCCGGACCGGATCCGCGGTGGAGAGCACCGACACGGCACTGGCCAGACGGATACGGCTGGTGGCCTGGGCGATCGCGGCCAGCGGGACGGCGGGGTTGGCGACGGCGAAGTCCCAGCTGTGGTGCTCGCCGAGACCGAAGACGTCCAGGCCGGCCTGGTCGGCGGCGACGGCGTAGGAGACGATCTCGCGGGTGCGGCGCCCCGGGTCGTGCGTTTTTCCTGTGGCGGGGTCGGTCTGCAGGTCGGACAGGGAGAAGATGCCCAGTTCCACGGTCGTCTCCGATAGGGGGACAGGGGGTGGGAGGGAGCGGCCCGGCCGGCGTGGTCGCTGGCCGGGCCGCTGTGCGGGGGAGGGGGCCGGGTGGTCAGAAGGAGTGGGGCCCGAACCGGCCCCACATGATGACCGCGGCGACGATGAGCAGGATCGCGTTGAACCCGATGGCCTGCGGCTCCTTGCGGCGGGCGTGGAGGCCCATGGCCAGGACCATGATCACAGCCAGGCCGGTGGCGGCCAGCGGGGTGAGCACGGTGGCGATGTCGAAAGCGCCCGGCAGGATGAGCCCGAGGCCTCCGGCGAGTTCGGCGACGCCGATCAGACGCACCACGGGTGTTGAGACGTCACTGACCCACGGCAGCTGGGACATGAGCTTTTCGCGGGGCTGGGTGGACTTGGTGACGCCGGCCGCGACGAACAACGCGGCGAGGACGCCCTGCAGGATCCACAGGAACACGTTCATCGGGGCGGAGACCTTCTTCTTCGGTCGCGCCGCGGCGGGGATCGCCGCGGCGGACGGGGATTGAGCGGATCAGGATTCAACGGGGGAGAACCGGGAGGCGTCAGCCGGTGAAGACGCGCTCGGCTTCGTCGCGCTGGGTGTGCAGGTCCCAGTAGAGAGGGGCGATGTCCTCGGCCTCGGCGGTCGGGATTTCGGGAGGGCCGCCCGCGCCGATCCACACGCCGATGGCGACATGCGCGGCCTGGATTCCGGTGCCGGCCAGCTCCTTGTGCAGGTTGAGCGCCCAGTTGCGCAGCGCCGCCTGGGCGGGGTTGACGTTGCCGAGCATCGGGATGGGGTCGACCGAGCCGGCGCCGTTGGTGAAGAGCAGGGTGCCCGCGCCGGCCTCACGCATCGCGGGCAGGACGGCCTGGGTGGCGGTGATGGCGCTGTGGAGCAGGAAGTCGATCCAGCCCTGCACATCGGAGGGGCTGGTCTGGGACGGGGAGGTGAGGGTCATGGAGTTTATGGAGCCGTTGCCCGGAGAGGGGGAGTGCTCCAGGACGTCGATACCGCCGAAGCGGGTGGCGGCGTCCTTGAGGGCTTGGGTCAGCGCATCGTGGTCGAGCACGTCCGCCGGGAACGCGGCGGCGGTGATGCCCTCGGCGGCCAGCCGGCCGACGAGGTCGTCGAGCTTGGCGCGGTTGCGGGCGATGAGAGCGACGTCGTAGCCGCGCGAGCCGAAGGTGCGGGCGATGGCGAGGCCCATTCCGGGGCCGGCTCCGACGATGGCGATGCTGGGCATGGTGATAGTCCTTTCGTGGGGGAAGCGTCTGGGATACGGACTGGTCAGGCGACGGTGATCGCGATCTTGCCGAGGGTGCCGCGGCCGAACGCGGCGAATGCCTCGGGGGCACGCTCCAGGTCGAATTCGGAGTTCACCGGCACCTTGAGGACGCCGGAGGCGACCTGCCCGGCGAGGGTGGACAGGGTGTCGGCGGTCGGGTTGGACCGGATCATGGCGGTCTGCAGCTTGCGGTCCTCCGAGGCCTCGGGGACTGGGGCGAGGGTGAGGGCGGAGGCGACGGCGCCGCCGTCGCGGGTGAGCGCAGTGAGCTCGGCCAGGTCGCCGGCGAGGTGCAGCACCGCGTCCACGCCGTCCGGGGCGATCGCCCGGACCTGCGCGGTCACCTCCTGGGTGTAGTCGATGACGGTCACCTCGGCGTCGGTCAGCGCCGAGACGAAGCCGCTCTCGGAACCCGACTTGGCCGTGGCGATCACCCTCGCGCCCCGGGCCGCGGCCAGCTGCACGGCGATGGCACCCACGCCGCCGGTGGCACCGGAGATCAGCACCGTCCTGCCCTCCAGCGGGCCGAGCAGGGCGAGACCGTCGAAGGCGGCGGTGCCCGCCAGCCCGAGCGCGCCGGCGTCACGCACCAAGACCCCGTCGGGCCGGTGGGCGATGCCGATGGCAGCGGGAACGGCGACGTACTGCGCCATCGAACCGGTGCCCAGGTACGCCTTGGTGACCACGCCGAACACGTCGTCGCCGACCGCGAAACCCTCGACACCCTCACCGACCGCCTCGATGGTGCCGGCGAAGTCCTTGCCGGGGATCAGCGGGAAGCGGTGCTCCATCATGCCCTGCAGGTATCCGGCCGCCGTGCCCAGGTCGAACCCGTTCACCGAGGACGCGGCCACCTTCACCAGCACCTCACCGGCCTCCGGGCGGGGCACCTCCACCTCGGTCACCTCGGGGCTGCCGGGGACCTGCGCCAGTGTCACAGCGCGCACTGATCATCAACTCCTTGGCATCGGTTCGCTCGATTCGGAAAGGGGCATCCGATTCGTGATCCGGAAAGGCCACTCCGATTCTGCGGTGTCTACGATAGCACTGAAACTGGATGGGGCATTCCGATTCGGTAGGCTGAGTGTCATGAACCTTGGCGCCCACTCCAGCGACGACCCTGCCGCACAGCCTCTGCGCAGCGATGCCGAGCGCAACCGCGCGCGGATCGTCGCCGCCGCGCGCACGGTGTTCAGGCGTGACGGCCTGCATGCCTCCATGGCTTCCGTGGCCCGCGAGGCGGGGGTGGGCATCGCCACTCTGTTCCGCCGGTTCCCGACAAAGGAGGAACTAGTCGCCGCGGTCTTCGCCGACCGTATGGACGCCTACGTCGACGCGGTCGGCGTCGCCCTCGACGACCCCGATCCCTGGCGCGGTCTCGCGGGGTTCATCGAAACCGCCTGCGCGATGCAGGCCGCCGATTACGGCTTCGCCGACGTGCTGACCATGACCTTCCCCACAGCCAAGGCTCTGGAGAAGCGCCGAGACCAGGCGTACGAGGGCGTCGTACAGCTCATCGGCCGCGCCAAGGCCGCAGGGCGTCTGCGTGAGGACTTCAGCCCCGAGGATCTGGTGCTGCTGCACATGGCCACTGCCGGCGTCGTCAACGCCACCGGCGATGCCGCTCCCGACGCCTGGAAACGCGTCGTCGCCCTGATGCTCCAGTCCTTCGAGGCTCCCGCCCGCGGTCCCCTGCCCGACTCGCCCGAGCCCCGCGCCCTCTATAAGGCCATGCTCCGTGCCGGTCAGGCGTGCTCTGCCTCGCCGGAACCCGGGAGGAAGGAGTCAACGACCCGTCGCTAAAACGACGGGCTTGCAGAGCGGGCGCCACTGGGTGTGGCGCTTGGCTTGCGTCCGGTCCCACCGACCCGTTTCGGGGGTGGGTCTGGGGCGGTTGACTGCGCCCCGCGTCGCCACAACTCTTCCGCGCGGGCGCGGATGTTGCGGGAGCCGTTGCGATCCGCGTGATCAACGAGTCCGCAGGACCGGCATGCGAACCAGGCCTGTGAGACCCGGTTCGCTCTGTCGATGTGGCCGCACTCGGCGCAGGTGCGGGAGGTGTACGCCGGATCGACGTACACCACCGGTACCCCGGCCTTGCGGGCCTTGTACGCGATGAACGCCCCCAGTTGGGCGAAGCTCCAGCTGGAGTGGGTGGCCCTCCCCCACTGCCTTAAGGGCGTGGGAGGTGCCCCCAGGCTTGCGAAGCCGTACCCGCTCACGAATACCGCCCAGGTCCTCCAGGGCGATTCCGCGTCCGGTGCGTTCTGCCTCGGCCACCACATGTTTCGCGATCTTGTGGTTGATGTCTCGCGCCCGCCGCGCCTCCTTGCGCCGCCGTTTCTTCAGCCGGCGCTTGGCGGAGGGGGTGTTCTTCTTCTGCAGCTTGGTCCGCAGGGTGCGTTCGCGCAGCCGTCCCCGGTTCAGGGCGCGTCCGGCCATGATCTGGCCGTCCGAGGTGGTGGCGATGTTCACGATCCCCAGGTCGATGCCGAGGAAGCCGGCCGGATCCACGTGGGGTTCGGTTTCGGGGATCCCGCAGGTGGCGTTCAAAAACCACATGCCGTCCCGGTAGAGCAGGTCGGACTCGCCCTTGCGGTAGAGGGCCAGGCGGGCCAACTGTTCCGGGGAGGCGGTGAACGCCACCTGCTTCACCCGCCCGGACAGGGTCCAGATGGAGATGGTGCGGTCCTGGATCTGCCAGGACAGCATCCGGTCGTCGTACGGCTGGGCGCCCTCGGGCCGGAAGACGACCGGCTTGTCCACCGCCCGCCGGTACCGCTTCGACCACGGCTTGCCCAGGTTTCCGGCCTTCAGGTTCGCCGCCAGCGTGGCGTAGGCGTCGCTGGTCTTCTTGATGACGTGCTGGGCGGCCTGCGCGCCGAGCCCCCAGCGTTGCTTGATCTCGGCGTAGGTGTGCTCGCGCAGTGCGAAGTTCCGTTTCACATCCTTGGCGAACGCCACCGCGCTCGCCCAGGTCGCCGCCTCGTTGCAGGCGTGCAGGGTCGCCTCAAGTGCCGCCGCCTGCACGGGCGTCGGCAGGAGTTTGACCTGCACGGTGAGCTTCACAGGACCCGACGTTACGCAGCCGTCCGCACAAACGGGCAACTCTCGCACAACTGGCCACGAATCGGTGATCACTCGCTCGCGCGTTCCCCTTCGTCCGGCTCCGCCGGACAGCCCTGCGCGCTCCGCGCCCGCCCCCCGGACACAGCGACGCTCCGCGTCGCCACCACACGATGCGATTCCTCCCAGGCGTCAACGCATTGGGTTCCTCGCAAGGATCTGGCTGAATGGTCACGTGCGCCCGGATGCGCATCAGCGGCTCGGTCCGGTGGCCGGCACCGTCGGTCCGAGGCGCCCAGGCCGACAGCCAACGCATCTGTCAAGATCACGGGATGACTGGCAGCGCAGGTACGACTGATCTTCCGGGAGGGTGGACGCCGCCCGCCGGCCTCGCGCTGCTCGGTTACCCGATGCTCATTGCGCGTGCCGACGTGAACTGAGGCTGATCCGGGAAACGCATGTACGCGGCCGTGGCCGCGGAGCTCGGGATCATCGGGGAGGCGCTGCGCACGTGGGTCCGCAAGGACAACACCGGTCAACAGGCGCCGGTCACGCGAAATGGCAGCGGGCCAGGAAGCCCAACCGAAGAGCTGGCCGTAGGGCGTGGTGCGCGTGCGGGGCGCACCCGTAGGGGGAGTTCTGGAGGTGCGCCCTTGGGGCTACGACAGCGGCTGCCGACGGCAGGTCCGCGGAAAGGAGGGCATTCTCTTCAAGTTGGCGACGACCGCGGTCGACAAGCCCGACGAGGTTGGGCCGGGCCCTGTTCCTTTCGCCTTCACCGAACTGCTGAACTTCGGCCTGCTGCCGAGGCTGAAGAACATCGGCAGCATCCGCCTGTACCGCCCGGACGACACCCCGCCCGGCTGGCCGGCGCTCGGCGCCTCGCTGACGAGGCCGATCCGCTGGGAGCTGATCGAGCAGCAGTACGACCAGATGGTGAAGTGCGCGACTGTGCTCCGGTTCGGAACGGCGGAGGCGGAGCAGGTGCTGCGGCGCTTCACCCGGGGTGGCGTGCCCCAAGCATCCCACCTACCAGGCACTCGAAGAACTCGGCCGGGCCGTGCGCACAGCACGTTCCGCCTCGACATGGACAAGCGCCTCGATCTGGGGTCGGCCATCGCCGTGCCCCGCCCTCGCACACCGACGCATCAGGCCGCCTGATCAACCTCGAAGTCACGCTGAGGGGCTTCCAGGCTTGGCCGACCTGGGAACCATCGGCGAGCCACCCCCGGCTGAGCGGAATGTCCGGGCGTGGCCAGGCGGCAGCCGCGTTCTGTTGTATGGCCGACGGTGTGGCCTACTTGTCGGTTATGAACGGTGCGCGGCCGATCTGGGTGGGGTCGGTGAGCTGCTGGAGGAAGTACGCGGCGGCGTTGGCCCGAGAGAGGCGCAGTCCTCCCTTGTCGCCGACTTTGCGGACGTTGATGGAGGCGGTCTTCGGGCCGTTGGAGAGGAAGGGGATGCGGACGATGGTCCACTTCAGTCCGGACTCGCGCACGATGTGGCCGATGGTGACGATGGTGTTGTACGCGTCCGGCGTGAACTTCTTGACGGCGGTGGCTGTGAGGCCGACCTTGAACTCCTTGCTGTCGGCCGGGTCGGGGATGCTGGGCGTGCCCAGTGCCACCAGCCGCTCGACGCCGTGTTCGTGCATGGCCGCGACGATGTGGCGGTAGCCGGTGACCAGCGGCGGGGCGTCGGCCTTTTTGGTGGTGGGGCCGAGCGTGCTGAGGACGGCGTCGCTGCCGTGTACCGCCTTGGCGATGGCTGCGGCGTCGTCGAGCTGTCCCTGGACGGCGGTGAGCCGCTCGTGTGTGGGCAGTTTCGAGGGGGTGCGGGCGTAGGCGGTGACCTCGTGGTCCTCGGCCAGGGCCTGGTTGATCAGGAGCAGGCCGGTGGGGCCGGTTCCGCCGAAGACGGTGACGCGCATGGGTTCATTCCTTCACAGCGTGGAGAGGTTGGTTCGGAGGATCGGTGGGGTTGACCGCGTGACGTGCCAGTGCGGCGGTGCCGCCCGGGACCGCGGACGGCGTCGCGGACTCGGATGCGGTATCCGCCGTGGCGGTGGCGCGCCGGTCGCGCGGGATGAAGGAGGCCAGGGCGAAGGCGAGGAGGCCGGCGCCGCCGCCGACGGCCATGACCGTCTTGAAGCCGTTCTCCGACGGCAGGGCGACGGAGCCGAAGTTCGTGGTCATCTGGGAGAGGATCACGGCGGCGACGGCACTGGCGGACGACGTACCGATGGCACGCATGAGGGTGTTGAGGCTGTTCGCGGCACCCGTCTCGGATGCGGGCACGGCGCCCATGACCAGAGTCGGCATGGCGCCGAAGGTGAAGCCGACGCCGGCGCCGACGATGCAGGACACCAGTACGAAGTGCCAGACCGCGTTCATGAGCACGATGTTCAGCCCGTAGCCTGCCGCCACGATCAGAGCGCCGATCATCAGGGTCGTCTTCGGGCCCCTGGCCCTGGTGACGCGGCCGGACACCGGAGCCGTGGCCATCATCACCAGGCCCATCGGCGCCATGACCAGGCCCGCGGTGAGCAGCGACGTGCCCAGACCGTAACCGGTCGCCGCGGGCAGCTGCAGGAACTGCGGCACGATCAGTATCGTCATGTACAGGCTGAACCCGACGGCGATCGAGGCGACGTTGGTGAACAGCACCTGGCGGCGCGCGCTGGTGCGCAGGTCCACCAGCGGCTCCTTGACGCGCAGCTCGAACAGACCCCACAACAGCAGCACCACGACGGCCGCGGCGAACAGGCCGAGGGTGGTGCCGCTGGTCCAGCCCCAGCCGGCCCCCTTGGAGACGGCGAGGAGCAGGCAGACCAGGCCGGCCGCCATGCCGATGGCTCCGACGAGGTCGAAGCGTCCGCCGGAACGCACCTTCGACTCCGGTACGAACACCAGCACCAGGACGGCGGCGAGGGCGCCTGCGGCGCCCGAGGCCCAGAACAGCGTGTGCCAGTCGAAGTTGTCCGCGATGGCCGCGGCGGCGGGCAGGCCGAGGGCACCGCCCACGCCTTGAGATGCGCTCATCAACGCGGTGGCGGAGCCGAGTCGCTCCGGGGGCAGTTCGTCGCGCATGATGCTGATGCCGAGCGGGATGACGCCGGCGGCCAGCCCCTGCAGCGCCCGGCCGACGACCAGCGGGGCCAGGGTGTCGCTGAGGGCGGCGGTGACCGAGCCCGCCACCAGCAGGACCAGGCTGACCAGGAGCATGCGGCGCTTGCCGATCATGTCTCCGAGTCGGCCCGTCACGGGGGTGGCCACGGCGGCCGCGAGCAGCGTGGCGGTGAGGGCCCAGGAACTGTCGGACGGCGAGGCTCCCAGGAGCTTCGGAAGGTCCGGGACGATCGGGATCACCAGGGACTGCATCAGCGAGAACACGATCCCGCCGAAGGCCAGGGCCGCCACGACGGCATTGGCCCTCGGTGCTGTGGTCCTTCCATCGTCACCGGTCCGGGGAGAGGCGTGGGACATGGTCGAGCCTCCGTGAGTACAAGAGGTAATAGGCGATAGAGGGGTGGTGCGACAGGGAGGCCTTGCGGCTTTCACGAACGATCCGGACGTGGTCCGAGCACGCCGTGGCCTGGTTCGTTGCCGCGCGCCCCGTCGACACCGTGGAGGAGGAGAGGTGCCAGGAGGCGCTCCACCTCCCCGCGCTCGCCGGGGTGGCTGCCGCCTTGCTCGCCGGTGAACTGGATATGGCCGATGCCGTCGGGCACCCTGGCGTCGCCGGGTGGGACCGTGCCTTCTCAAGCGCCGGGAGCCGGACATCGGGGACCGCCGGGCATGCCGCTGCGTCGAGAATGCCGAGCTCGCGGCCCATTCGGTTGGTCCATCGACCCGTACGGTGTACAGGTCCGTCGGTCAAACGCCGGCGGGGGGAGCCGACTCCCGCCGGCGACTTCGAGGATCTTGCCGGTGACGTAGGCGCCCGCAGGTGAGACGAGGTAGAGAACCGTCGCGGCGATGTGCTCGGGGTCGCCCATGCGCCGCAGCGGGATCGCACTCTCCAGCTTTTCGATGATCTCGGGGGTGCTCACACCGTCCAGCACCGACGTCGCGATCGAGCCCGGCGCGATCGCGTTGACCCGGATCCGGGGTGCCAGATCCAGCGCGGCTAGGCGCGTGTAGTGGGAGAGCGCGGCCTTCGCGGTGCCGTAAGCGGCCCGGCCGCGTCCCGCGACGCGGCCGACGAGCGAAGAGACGTTGACGATCGCCCCGCCTCCGCCTTCGAGCATGTAGGGCGCCGCCGCGGTGGTGAGGGCGTGCGCGCCCGACACGTTGAAACGGAAGGATTCCTCGAGAAAGTCGGTGGTGGTCTCCAGCAGTGGGTGCCGGTGTGGGTCCCGCCGACGTTGTTGACCACGATGTCGAGTCGGCCGAAGACCTCCACCGCCGCATGTGCCAGGTCTGCCGCCGCTTGCGGATCGCTGAGGTCGGCGGGCACGACGTGGGCCCTGCGGCCGGCCTTCGCCACCCGCGCGGCCACCTCGGTCAGATCCTCTTCCGTGCGCGAGGTGATGACCACGTCGGCGCCTGCTTCGGCGAGTGCCACCGCTGTCGCGGCGCCGATGCCCCGGCCGGACCCGGTTATCACGGCGACCTTGTCCTTGATCTGGAAAAGGTTGCTTGTCATGCCGGGACCGTAGCATCGCTCCTCCGCTAAGTGTTAGTCACCTTTCATTTATTTGTCGATCAGGTCAGGGTGGAACGTGCGGCTCATGACGCCGGTCTGCGTGCCCGCGTAGCTGTTCCTCCGCTACGGCGATGTTCGCCACGCATGTCGGATGACTGCTGGAGTGCACGTGGTCATGACCCTGGAAGCGCGTACTACTGTGCAGTCATGGCGACGGACGGACGGACCTTGAGGGCGGACGCTGCTCGTAACTACCAGCGGATCGTCGGTGTCGCGGTCACGGCGTTCGAGGAACTCGGGCCGGAGGTGACCCTTGAGGAGATCGCTCGGCGCGCGGATGTGAGTGTGATGACGGTCTACCGGCGTTTTCGCGCGCGCGACCAGTTGGTCCGGGCTGTCCTGGACTACGTCCTCACCACAGAGATCCAGCCCATGACAGCGGCACACACCGACGATCCTTGGCGAGATCTCGTCAACGTGCTGGAGGCCGGCATCGATGTGCTGGCTCGTCGGCAGGTCATCCTCTCCATCGCCCGGGAGTCCGACGCGTTCGATGTCGAAGGCGTGCGCCACTACCTGTCCTCCCTTGAACGGTTGCTGCGCCGCGCCGTCGAAGCGGGAGCGGTGCGACCGGAACTGGAGGTTCGTGATCTGGCGGCGGTCATCGTCATGGTTCTGGCCACGGTGCGTCCAAGCGATCCCGATGGCGCGGACCGCAGACGCAATCTCGCCTTGGTCGTCGAAGGGTTGCGCGTCTCGCCGACCACCCTGCCCCCATCATCTCGGCAGACCCCTGGGTCTGCTGTCTGCGAGTAGTGACAGGGAGCCCGATTTCCGTGTGGGCACAGCAGGCGTTCGGCCTCCGCCGAGTGTCGCGGTGCTGACTTGCCTCGGCGCCACGGGTGAGCTCACCTCGGCTCAATCGCCTTCGCGTCCCCAGAAAACCGTATGTTGTGACGGATGTCCGGGCCGGGCGTAGAAGGACGCTGGTGTTCAAGGGAACGATGGGGATTGCTCCCATGGTGTGCGGCAGCCGGAACTCCTCGAAGACGACCTGTGCAACACGGCCCGCGCTGGTCGCTGCGATCGCCTACCGCACGCCGAATGGGGCACTCGTGGATCGCCTCACGGGGTGACGCGTCTGTGTCACGACACCGAGACGTCCCTCGGGCGGCGCTCGGCGGTCCACGCCGCCCGTCGCGCCACTCCTGTGCTGGTACGCCCATCGGGTGTCGTGCTGCGAGGGGATGCCGACGGGTCGGTCCCGCAGGTCTTCGAGCGCTTGCAGGCGGTGTTGGCGAGCGTCACGGCACAGGGCAGTCACCTGTGCGCGGCGTCACGCGGTGTGCCGTCGCGGAGAACGGTCGTTCACCCAGTGCAGTCGCGATCACCGTCGAGTCGGAGCATGGCGCGGTACAACTCGTCCTTGCTCAACGGCGGTTGGGGAAGCGGATGCGCCCGCTCGGCGCGGAACCCGTCGAGCAGCAGGTGCAGGAAGCGGCGCCAAGTCCCCGGTGCGACGTCCTCAGTGGCTTCGGTGACGCTTCCGTTGGCCCAGATCACGAAGGTGAGATCTTCGGACGTGATGTCGGAGCGGAGCGTTCCCTGCTCCTGTGCGCGCTCCACGATGCGGACGGCGAGTTCATAGATGCGTGACTGCGCCCCCGCCAGACATGCCGTCTCCGGCAGCCGAATGGCAGCCAGGTCCTGGAATCCCCTGTCCCCGACCTGGAGTTCACACATCGTCTCGAGGAAGAGGCACAGTCCCTCCCACGCGTCGTCCATGGCCGCGGCCTTCTCTGCGGCCTCCCGCCAGGCCTCGATCTTGTCGGCGAACACCGCCTGCACGAGGTGGAGGCGTGTGGGGAAATGGCGGTACAGCGTGCCGATGGCCAGGCCCGCTCGCTTGGCCACCTGCTCCAGCGAGGCTTCCATGCCCTGCTCGGCCAGACATGCGCGAGCCGCCGAGAGCAGGGCGTCCCGGTTGCGCTGCGCGTCACGCCGCAGAGGACGGCCCGTCGCGGCTTCGCCGCGTGCTCGCTGAGTCGACATACCTAAGAGGATATCCAACATGAGGCCGTCCTCATGTTTGCTGGTACGATGGGCAACATGAGGGACCCCTCGACTTGTATGGTCGGGAGTGCATGTCGCCAGTCGCATACGCAGTCCGGACCAGCGTCCTCCCGCGCATGTCCTGCCGGCGACGACGTCTCGCGACCGGCCCAGCCGTGGCCGGGAAAGGGTCGAAGAACCGCCGGCGTTCCTGTGGGCCCAGCGGATGGCGGCCTCCTCGAATCTGCCCCTGCGTGATCGAGCCTGGCCCACTCCCACCCTTCGACGCTCTGCCCCAGCGACCTCCTACCCAGCTCTGTTGACTTACCAGGAGACATGACCCATGACGAAGACTCTCGGAATCATCGGCGCCGGCGCGATCGGCAGCATTCTGGCCCGCCTCGCCGTCGACGCCGGCCTGAACGTCGTCCTGAGCAACTCCCGGGACCCGGAGACCCTCAGCGACCTCGTCAGCGAACTCGGCTCCCGCGCCGGCGCGGCCACCTCGGCCGAGGCCGCCCTGGCCGGCGACCTGGTCGTGGTCACCATTCCACTGGTCGCCTATGACAAGCTGCCTGCCGCCGCCCTGGCGGGCAAGACCGTGATCGACACGATGAACTACTATCCCGAGCGCGACGGCCAGATCAGCGAGCTGGACTCCGGCGAGCTGACCTCCAGCGCCCTGGTGCAGCGCCACCTGGCCGACTCCCATGTGGTCAAGGCGTTCAACAACATTTCCTTCCGCTGCCTGCTCACCCTTGCCCGTCCCTCTGGGGCGCCCGATCGCAGTGCGCTGCCCATCGCCGGGGACGAGCCGAGTGCCAAGGCCGAGGTGACCGAACTGCTGGACACCCTCGGCTTCGACACGGTGGACATCGGCACTCTGACCGAGAGCTGGCGCAGCGAACCCAACACCCCGGTCTACGTGTACCCGTACTTCCCGGGTCTGCCGCCGTTCGGATCCGGTCAGGAAGAGGTCATGCGCTGGGTCCGCGAGACTTCCGGAGCCCCGGTGCCCGCACACAAGGTGAAGGAACTGACCGTCGGCGCAGTCCGGGGCCCGGTAGGCGGCCGTTTCTCCTACTAGAGGTGGTCTGCTCCGGCCGGACGCGAATGGTCCGTGACTGGTCCAGAAGCACCGGTCCGGAACGGGACAGCCGGCCGCCGTCCGGGAGTTGGACGAGCCAATCATGCGCCGTGGCCAGAACGTCTCCTCGCGCTGGCCGCAGGGGTGCAGGTCGGCCGGCGCGTGCGGGGATTCCCATGACCAGCGCCGGCACCCCAACTCTCCTTGTCCCTCCCTCGACAAGGGTGGGCTCATCACCTCAGAAGCCAAGGAATCTCTTATGCCTGAGAACAAGGTCATTGCGGTCGTCGGCGCGACGGGCGCGCAGGGCGGCAGCCTCGTCGAGGCCATCCTGGAGCACCCCGAGAGCGGCCTGACGGTCCGCGCCCTGACCCGCAACCCCGACTCGGAGAAGGCTAAAGCCCTTGCCTCGCGTGGCATTGAGGTGGTTCGCGGCGACGCCGACGACCAGGGCAGTCTGGAGTTGGCATTCACGGGCGCTCACGGCGCGTTCCTGGTGACCAACTTCAACGAGCACGGCGATGCCGCCCGCGAGACCGCGCAGGCCAAGGCCATGGCAGACGCGGTCAAGAAGGCCGGCGTGCGGCACGCGGTCTGGTCGACTCTGGAGGACACCCGCGATCTGATCGCCGACGACGACCCGCGCTTCGTCAAGCTCGAGGGCGGCCGTTACCTCTTGAACTCCGACTCCAAGGGCGAGGCGGACGGCTACTTTCGCGAGCTGGGCGTGCCCACCACGTTCATGCGCACCTGCTTCTTCTGGGAGAACCTGTTCGGCCCGTTGTTCCTGCGGCGTGGTGACGACGGTGCGCTGCTGCTGACCATCGCCATCGGTGATGCCCTGCTGCCCGGCGTGTCGGTGAAGAACATCGGCCGGTTCGCCTTCGGCATCTTCACCCACCCGGAGTTCATCGGCCGCACCGTCGGTGTCGCCAACGCGCACCTCACCGGTGCGGACATGGCTGACACCCTCGCCCGTCTCCTGGGCGAGGAGGTCCGCTACGAGCCGTACACCCTGGACGCGCTGCGCGCCCTCGACATGCCCATGGCCGACAACTTCGCCAACCTGATGCAGTTCAAGCAGGCCTTCAACGCAGAGTACGTCGGCGCCCGCGACCTGGATGTGGTACGCGTCCTCAACCCGAAGGTCGAGACGTTCGAGCAGTGGGTGAGTGAGCACAAGGACCAGCTCAAGGCCCGCTGACAGGGCCGCCAGGAATGCCGCCCGCCCGGGTCCCGCCCTGTGACCTTGAGGCGTTGATGTCTACTCCGGCGGGGTGCCTTCTGCGGGTACTGCGGGCCCTGCCTGCGAGGACGTCTTCGCGCCCGGCCCGGTCATGGGGGCCGCGTCTGCGCCACGTGCCCGGACGGGCGCCCACCCTGACCTCTCGAAGTACCGCCCAGGCAACTCAGCACCCCTTTTCTGCAGACTAACCAGGAGACGCGATCCCGTGACGAAAACCCTTGGAATCATCGGCGCCGGCATGATCGGCAGCACGTTGGCCCGCCTCGCCGTCGACGCCGGCCTGAACGTCGTCCTCAGCAACTCCCGGGACCCGGAGACCCTCAGCGACCTCGTCAGCGAACTCGGCTCCCGCGCCGGCGCGGCTACCCCGGCCGAGGCCGCCCTGGCCGGCGACCTGGTCGTGGTCACCATTCCACTGGTCGCCTATGACAAGCTGCCTGCCGCCGCCCTGGCGGGCAAGACCGTGATCGACACGATGAACTACTATCCCGAGCGCGACGGCCAGATCAGCGAGCTGGACTCCGGCGAGTTGACCTCCAGCGCCCTGGTGCAGCGCCACCTGGCCGACTCCCATGTGGTCAAGGCGTTCAACAACATCTTCTTCCGCTCTCTGCTCACCCTCGCCCGCCCCGCAGGCGCCCCCGATCGCAGCGCCCTGCCCATCGCAGGCGACGACCCGACCGCCAAGACCGAGGCAGCCCAACTGCTGGACACCCTCGGCTACGACACGGTGGACATCGGAACCCTCGCCGACAGCTGGCGCAGCGAACCCAACACCCCGGTCTACGTGCAGCCATACCTCCCGGGCCGGCCGCCGGAGGGTGCCGGCCAGGAGGAGGTCATGAGCTGGTTCCTCGCGGTCGAGGGAGTCCCGGTCCCCGCACACCAGGTGAAGGAACTGACCGACGGCGCCGTCCGGGGCCCCGCGGGCGGCAAATTCTCCTAGAGGCGGCCGGCACCGGCCGGACGTCAATCGCCCGTCGGCGTCTCGCACGTCCTGTCCACGGCCGCAGCCCCGGGCGGTCGTCCTCTTCCGCTCAGCCACTTCCTCACACTGCGAACAGGAGCTCGTCGCATGCCCGTCATCGCCATCATCGGAGCAGGCCCCGGCATGGGGCTGTCCATCGCCCGCCGCTTCGGAGCCGAAGGCTTCCAAGTCGCCCTCATCTCCCGGACAAAGGAGAAGGTCGAAGCCCTTGCCGCGCAGCTCGTGGCCGACGGAGTCGAGGCCGCCGCCTTCGCCGCCGACGTGATGCGCCCGGACACCGTGCGCTCGGCACTGGCCGCCGCAGCCGACCGCCTCGGTCCCATCGACGTGCTGGAATACTCGCCCGCCGACCGGGGCCTCGCCGGTGTCTCTGCCGCCGAGGCGACTGCCGAGGACCTCCAGCCACAGATCGACCACTATCTCTACGGGGCCGTCGCCGCCGTGAGCCAGGTACTCCCGGGGATGCTGGAGCGCGGCAGCGGCACCCTTCTGTTCTCCACCGGTGGCTCCTCGGTGCAGCCGAGGGGAGGCAGCTTCGCCACCATCGGCATCGCCGCTGCCTCGCTGCGCAACTACGCGATGACGCTGAACGTCGAGCTCGCCGAGCGCGGCATTCATGCCGCACACGTGGCCATCAGCGTCTTCATCGGCAGCGGCCCCGGCACCGAGGCCGACACCATCGCCGAGCACTACTGGACCGCCCACACCAAGCGCGACAAGCCCGAGATCGTCCACGCCCTTCCCGGAGACACGCCCTGAGCCCCGCTGACTGATCCGCGGCAGCGGCAGTTCGCGCGGCGGATGACCGCAGGCCCGGCTACGGCTTCATTTTCGTGCCGCGTGAGTGGTGCCGGCCTTTCCTGGGAGAGCCGGCACCACTCAGGTCCCCTGCGCAGGGACGGGCGGCCGGCATCACCTACGCCGCCGGTACACCCGGTCTCTCAGCCCACCCACAGCCGCAGCACTCTCCTGCCCGCGGCGGAAGAAAAGAGGCAGACGGACATGGCAAGAGGCATACAAGTGGGCGACAAAGGGCCCGACTTCACCCTGCCGTCACAATCCGGTGCACCGGTCCGGCTGTACGACAGGCTCGGCGACGGGGTGGTCGTCCTGTACTTCTATCCCAAGGACGAAACCCGCGGCTGCACGGCCGAGGCGTGTGCTTTCCGGGACAGCCACGAGGTCTTCACCGACGCCGGAGCCGAGGTCATCGGCGTGAGTTCCGACTCGGTGCACAAGCATGCGGCCTTCGCCGCCCGGCACAATCTGCCCTTCACGCTGCTGAGCGACGAGGAGGGGCAGGTACGCAAGGACTACGGCGTGCCCAGCGTGTTGGGCATCATCCCGGGCCGGGTCACCTACGTCATCGACCGTCAGGGGACGGTCCGGCATGTCTTCAACTCGCTGACCAACACGGACCAGCACGTCAACGATGCGCTCGAGGTGGTCCGCAACATCCAGGCCGAGGACCCGGTCTGACGCCGCCGCGATCCACCTCAGGCCGGGTGGACCGCTGTGCCACAGAGCAGGTTCTGTCCAACCGTTTCCCCGACGACAACTCCGCCGTCCCGCTCCCCGACTTCGCCAGTGGTGAAGCGGCGAAGCCCGGTTCGCCTCCCTGTTGACCGCAGGCACCCATCCCCCCTAGAAGGCCTCAGCCGCAGGAGGCGTCCGCGACGCGCTCCTGGCCAGTGGCCGACCCGCGTTCGACAATTCAGACAGGAGCATGACCATGCCGAACGGTACGATGAGAGCGGCTCAGTTCGACCGCTCCGGTGGGCCGGAAGTGCTGCAGATCCGCGATGTCCCTGTGCCGACTCCGGCGCGCGGCCAGGTACTCGTGAAGGTGCACGCGGCCGGCGTCAATCCCATCGACACCCAGCTGCGACGGCTCCGGCTGGGGTCCTTCCCCCGCGGGACCGGCGTGGACTACGCGGGAGAGGTGGCCGCGCTCGGCCCGGGCGCCGAAGGTCTGGAACTCGGGCAGCGGGTATGGGGCTTCCTGGGCATCCGCATGCGCAGGACCGGTGCCGTAGCCGAGTACCTCGTCGCGAGACCGGAGCAGATGGCGGCCGCGCCCACCACCATCGACTTCGTCTCGGCGGCGGCTCTGCCGGCCGTCGGCCTCACCGCTCTGCAGGTCCTGCGGGACGGGCTGCGGTTGCAGAGCGGCCAGCGGCTCCTGGTGGTCGGCGCCAGCGGCGGAGTCGGCAGCGCCGCCGTCCAGCTCGGCAAGGCCATGGGTGCGAGCGTCACGGCCGTCGCGAGTGCCCGCAATGCCGACTTCTGCCGTGAGCTCGGAGCCGACCAGTTCCTCGCCTACGATTCGATCAAGCCCGGCGCCCTGACAGGGGAGTTCGACGCGCTCGTGGACTGCCACGGAGGCTCCGCGCGTCAATACCACCGGATGGTGCGCAGGGGTGGCCGCGCCGTCACCATGACCATGAAGGGCCTCCCGTTCGCCCTGCTCTCCGTGCTGCTCCCCGGCCCTCGGATGCGTTTCATGTCGGAGAAGATGCGGCGCGACGACATGGAGGCCCTGGCCGGATATGTGGACCGTGGCGAACTGCGCCCGGTGGTCGAGCAGGTCTACCCGCTGAGCGCCGTCCAGGACGCCCACCGCGCGGTCGAGACCGGCCACGCCCGAGGCAAGCGCGTCGTCGACCCAACTCAGTAAGTCGGCCCTGCTCACCTCGTCAACGAGTCGTTCTTTGAGGGTTGGGGCCCCAAATCGCCGACGCCGCCGGTCGCGGGCACTGTCCCGACGGCGGTCCGGTACACCGCCGCCACCGACGGCTCGCGCACCCAGATCTCCCCGGCTGTGCCGGCCGGGGCGGGCACTCCGGCCCCGTCCATGACCGTCAACGACCGGGAATCTGGGGGAGTCGCGAGCTCGCCTGACGTTCATCGGCACGGTCAGTCAAGGCGGCTGACATCCGATGTATTGGGGAGCTCCTTGCTGCCTTCTGCTCCTTCCGGGCGCAGTCGACGCGGCGTACATTTCGTTTCGCATCTTGCAAGAGTGGTCTGTCGAGTTGCAGTTGGAGTCACATGAGTTGGTGCTGCAGCCCTCTAGACATCCGATCTATACCACGGCAAAGATGACGTGCCCCTCGGAGGACTCGAAGAGGCTGCACTTCCCCTCATGTCGAACACCCATGGCTGGGAGATCTTGCCGTGACCCATGCGTCTCACCCGCAGCGAAGAAGCGTCCTGAAGCTGGGCGGCGCCCTCGCCCTCGCGCCCCTGATCACTCAGCTGGCCGGCGGTACCCCTGCGGGGCCGGCCTTCGCCGCCACCTCCGCCGCGTCGGCGGGAGTCCGGTGGCCGACCCTGTCGCGCAAGGCGCTGAAGTACTCGGTCCCCGCCATGGACTGGCAGTCCCAGGCCCTGCCGATCGGCAACGGCCGTCTCGGCGCCATGCTGTTCGCCGACCCCGATCAGGAGCGCATCCAGTTCAACGAGCAGAGTCTGTGGGGAGGGGTCAACAACTACGACAACGCGCTCGCGGGCAAGCCCGACAGCGCGTTCGACACCAGCATGACCGGCTTCGGCTCGTACCGGAACTTCGGCGACGTCGTCGTCACCTTCGCCGACCGTGCGAAGGTCACGGCCCCCGGGGGGCCGTACCGCACCTCCTCGTCGGAGGGCGTGGACAAGACATACGACGGCAACGCGAGCACCAAGTGGTGCATCGACGGGCCCGGTTCGAAGGTGCAGTGGCAGGTCGAGCTCCCCGAGCCCGTCGAGGTTGCCTCCTACCGTCTGACGAGTGCCAACGATGTGCCGCAGCGCGACCCGCAGGAGTGGACGCTGTCCGGTTCCGCCGACGGAGCCGACTGGACCAGGCTGGACAGCCGCACTTTGGCGGCGCCCTTCGAGAGCCGTTTCCAGACGAAGGAGTTCACCTGCGCCAGCAGTGGGTCGTACCGCTTCTATCGGTTCGACTTCGTCCCCAAGGCAGGGGTCAGCCACTTCCAGGTGGGCGAGATCGGTCTGTCCGGCGTCGACCTCGCCGGTGCCGCGCTGTACCTGTCGTCGCCGAGCGGGCACTCCGAGGGATCGGGTGCCGGGGCCCAGGCCATGGACATCTCGTGTTCGGTGGACCGCGATCCGGCCACGGTCTGGCGGGTCGACGCTGCCGGACCCGCGGTCGTCTGGCAGGCCGACCTGCCCCGCGCGGTCGCCGTCACCGCGTACACGCTGACGGCGGCCCCGGACCGTCCGCAGGACGACCCACGGCGATGGACGCTAGAGGCGTCGCAGGACGGGCGAACGTGGGTGACCCTCGACACGCAGAACCCCGGCGCGCCCTTCGCCGACCGCGGTCAGACGCGCGCGTTCCGGATCACCAACAGCACCGCCTACCGCACCTACCGGCTCACGTTCACCCCCGGCGAGTCGTCCACCGGCTTCCAGATCGCCGAAGTCGCCCTGGAAGGCAGGGGGTTCGACACGCGCACGCTGCGCACGTTCGTCGACTACCAGCGCACCCTGGACTTCTTCGACGGTATCCACGTCACCCGGTTCGGCGCGCCGGGGCGGCGCGTCCTCAGGGAGGCATTCGCCGGCCGGTCGGCGGACGTCATGGTCTTCCGGTACACCTCGGACAGCGAGCGGGGATTGTCCGGAGCGATCTCTTTGACGTCCGGACAGCAGGGGGCTCCGACGACCGTGGACGCCACCGCCCGGCGGATCGCCTTCCGCGGTGTCATGGGCAACGGCCTCAAGCACGCGTGCACCGTCCAGGTCGTGCACACCGACGGCGACGTCCGCACCGACGGGTCGGCCCTCCGGTTCAGCGGCTGCACAAGCCTGACCCTGCTGCTCGACGCCCGCACCGACTACAAGCTCGACGCCGCCGCCGGATGGCGCGGAACCGACCCCGAACCGGTCATCACCAGGACACTCGACAAGGCGGCCGCCCGCTCCTACGCCGGGCTGCGCGAGGAGCACACCGCCGAGACACGTGCGCTCATGGACCGGGTCTCCGTCGACTGGGGCACCTCCGACGACGCCGTCGTCGCCCTGCCCACCAACGCCCGGCTCGCGCGTTACGCGTCGGGCGGAGAGGACCCGACCCTCGAACAGGCGATGTTCGACTACGGCCGATACCTGCTGATCAGTTCCTCGCGCCCGAACGGCCTGCCCGCCAACCTCCAGGGCCTGTGGAACGACAGCAACTCACCGGCCTGGGCCTCCGACTACCACACCAACATCAATGTCCAGATGAACTACTGGGGAGCCGAGACGGCGAACCTGCCGGAGTGCCACGAAGCGCTCATCGAGTTCATCAGGCAGGTGGCGGTGCCCAGCCGCGTGGCGACCCGCAACGCCTTCGGCGAGGACACGCGCGGCTGGACGGCCCGTACCAGTCAGAGCATCTTCGGCGGCAACGCGTGGGAGTGGAACACCGTCGCGAGCGCCTGGTACGCGCAACACCTCTACGAACACTGGGCGTTCACCCAGGACAGGAAGTACCTCCGCACCGTCGCATACCCGATGATCAAGGAGATCTGCGAGTTCTGGGAGGACCACCTCAAGGAGCGCGAGGACGGACTCCTCGTCGCGCCCAACGGCTGGTCCCCCGAGCACGGGCCGCGCGAGGACGGCGTCATGTACGACCAGCAGATCATCTGGGACCTGTTCCAGAACTACCTCGACTGCGAGGCCGCGCTGGAAGCTGATGCCGACTACCGGGCCAAGGTCGCGGACATGCAGGCGCGCCTCGCGCCGAACAAGATCGGCCGCTGGGGGCAACTGCAGGAATGGCAGGAGGACATCGACAGCCCCACCGACATCCACCGCCACACCTCACACCTCTTCGCGGTCTACCCGGGCCGCCAGATCACCCCGAAGACACCCGACTTCGCGGCCGCAGCCCTCGTCTCGCTCAAGGCCCGGTGCGGCGAGAAGGAAGGAGTTCCGTTCACGGCCGCGACGGTGTCGGGCGACAGCCGCCGCTCGTGGACCTGGCCCTGGCGGGCGGCCCTCTTCGCCCGCCTCGGCGACGGCCACCGTGCCCGGATCATGCTGCGGGGACTGCTGACCTACAACACGCTGCCCAACCTGTTCTGCAATCACCCGCCCTTCCAGATGGACGGCAACTTCGGCATCACGGGCGCAGTGGCGGAGATGCTCCTGCAGAGCCACGACGACGTCATCCACCTGCTGCCCGCCCTGCCCGACGCCTGGAAAGCCAGGGGCTCCTTCACCGGACTGCGCGCCCGCGGCGGCTACGAGGTCAGCTGCGCATGGCGGGACGGCAAGGTCACGTCCTACAAGATCGTGGCCGACCGGGCACGGAACCAGGGGAACATCACCGTGCGGGTCAACGGCGCCGACAGGAAGGTGAAGCCGATCAAGCCCTGAAGACGGCAAAGCGAAGACGACGGCCGCAGGACATGACGGCGAACACCGATCCGTTCTCGTCCCGCGCCGCCGCTGTCGTCGGCACGGCCGGTTTCGCGACCGCGTCCTGCCGACCGGTACAAGACACGTCGCGTCCGGCAAGCGTGCGGAACCTCGTTGCCGACAAGGACGGAATCAGCCAGCAGGATGCCGTGAAGCAACCGCCACAGAGCGGCCGGGTCGGCCGAATCTGACGCTCGTCGGGTTGACCGAACGAGCCGCCGACCGGGTTCCTGCGCGGCGTCACACGGTGTGGGGTTGCCGAGAGCCGTCGTTGCCGACCTCGGCCACGGCGAACCAGCCATGGTCCGCCGTGGCCGAGGTCGCTGATGAACTGCGGAGTTTTGGGGCACCCTGAGGTGGGGTCAGGCCTTGGACGTCTGCTTGAGGTGGGTGTCGAAGAAGGCCTCAATGCGTAGCCATGCGTCAACAGAGGCTTCTGGGACAGGTCCGAACCCGGCGACGCGGTACAGCGGGTGCAGCAGGCGCGGGCCGAATTGTTCGTCGTTGAGGAAGGCGTGGCCTGCCTGTGGGTACTCCTTCACGTCGTGTACGACGCCGAGCCTGTCGAGGGCGGAGTCGAGCTTTGCCGCCGCCCCCTTGAGCGGTCGATCGCGGCCCCCGTAGCTGGCGACGATGGGGCAGGCGCCGGCCAGGGCCTGGTCCATGTCCTTGGGGAGCTGGCCGTAGTTGGCGGACGCGGCGTCGAAGATGCCGCTGCCTGCCGCCATGAGGGCGAAGGACCCACCCATGCAGAAACCGATGATCCCGACCGCGCCCGTGCAGTCGGGGTCATCGACGAGGTAGGTTCTCGCGGCGGCGATGTCCTGGTAGGCGCGGCCGTGGCCGGACAGCGCGGCCCGCATGGTGGGTATCAGGCAGCGGCGTGCGCCTCCGTCCGTGTACAGGTCGGGCATGAGGGTCAGATATCCGGCGCTTGCGAGCCGCCGTGCCTGTCGGAGCATCTCGTCATTGGCACCCATGACCTCGTGCGCGACCACGACACCGGGCCATGGGCCAGGTCCGTCCGGCCGGACGAGATGCCCGGTCAGCCGCTTGGAACCGCCGACCGGGGCGCTGAGGTGGGTCAGGGTGACGGAAACGGGATCTGGCACGGCATCCTCCGGACGACGACATGGGGTGGGGTGGTGTGGGTGAGGCTGATGGGTCACGTGGCAAGGGAAGGAACTGCGCCGAGTCATGGTGGATCCCCTCCCAGGCGCACCACAGCCCTGTGAAGAGTCCAGGACCGGGCGGGGTTCATACCTGGGCGGTGGTGACACCGTCTTACATGTGCGAGTGCGCAAGATCGGCCATCTGCTTGTTGCTCTCTCTCCGGGCAACGGTGAAGGGGGTGGTCCCCATTGCGCAGATGCGAGGCGCCGGTCGCCCCACGGCTGGATCAGGGGATGAGTCCGGCCTCCTCGATCAGAGAACCGGGGACGTGGTAGCCGTCCTGGTCGCGGATGCGGGCGATGTGCCTTCGCACGTCGTCCGCGGTGGCGAGAGGCTCGTCGGCGGCGACGTGCCAGCCCTCGGTGACCCCGATGAAGGCGCGGGCGTAGCGGCCGCGGGCGATGGAGAAGACCTCGTGGGTGTACGGGTTCTCCTCGCCGGCCAAGTAGGCGACCATCGCGGTGACCATCTCGGGCTCCGTGTGCGCCGGAGTGGTGGGTAGTGTCGCCATCATGTCCGGGTTCATGTCCGCGCCCATCCGGCTCTGGGCCATCGGCAGAACGGTGTTGACCAGGATGCCGTGAGAGGCGCCCTCGAGGGCCACCACGTTGGCCAGGCCCAGGACGGCTCCTTTGGCCGCACCGTAGTTGGCCTGCTCGGGGTTGCCGAACACGCCGGAGGCGGAGGAGGTGAACACGATCCGCCCGTAGCCCTTGTCGCGCATCACGGCGAAGGCGGGCTGGGTGACATAGAAGGCACCCTTGACGTGTACGGCGAGCAACGCCTCGATCGAATCGGGGGTGAGCTCGGTGAAGGGGGCGTTGCGGATGTTGCCCGCGTTGTTGATCAGGATGTCCACGGTGCCGTAGGCGTCGAGCGCGGTCTGCACGATGGCCTTGCCGCCCTCGGGGGTGGCGACCGAGTCGTAGTTCGCGACGGCTTGGCCCCCCGCGGCGATGATTTCCTTGACGACTTGGTCGGCCATGGCGGTGCCGCCGCCGGTGCCCGCGATCGTGCCGCCCAGGTCGTTGACGACGACCTGGGCGCCGCGCGCGGCGAGGTCGAGGGCGTGGGTGCGACCCAGACCGCCGCCGGCGCCGGTCACGATGGCGACCCTGCCCTCGAACGAGATTCCGTCCACTGTCAGATCACTTCCTTACTGTCGTCTGTTGCGGGCAGGCAGCCGCGGTCGCTCCCCGCCGATGACGCCGGACGAGACGCAGCACCAGGCCTCACTCACGTGTGCCGCCGAGGGTCGGGTCAGGCCGGGCGGACGCCGTCCACGGTGATCCACAGGGCCGACGGGCCACGCAGGTCGGCCATCGGGCGGTAGGGCGGCGGGTCCTGCGACAAGCGAGGGTTGACCAGACGTCGAGTCAGCTCGCGGACCGCTATCTGGCCCTCCATGCGGCCGAGTCCGGCCCCGAAGCAGAAGTGGATGCCGGCGCCGAAGCTGAGGTGGCTGGTGTCGGGACGAGTGATGTCGAAGGTGTCCGGGTCGGGGAAGCGGCGCGGGTCCCGGTTCGCCGCGGCGAGGGCGAGGATGACCGTGGAACCCTTGGGGATGGTGCGGCCGCCGATGACGATGTCGTCGACCGCGACACGCGGTCGCAGGTGCACGGACGGCTCCAGGCGCAAGGTCTCCTCGATGGCACCGGCGGCGAGGGAGGGGTCGGCCTGGAGCCGGGCCAGCTGCTCGGGGTGCCGCAGCAGCAGGAGCATGCTGCTGCTGATGAGGTTGACGGTGGTCTCGTGGCCTCCGATGAAGAGCATCGTGGCGGTGCTGAGCAGTTCCGGCAGGCTCATCGGACCGCCCGGGCCGTCGTCGTGGATCATCCGGGACAGCATGTCCTGGCCCGGCTTCTCGCGCAGCCGCTCGATGTGGGCGACGAAATACTCGGCCAGTTCCTGCTGGGCATGGTTCCTGGCCGCGGCGGCCTCCTGGTCATGCGGATCGACCTGGAACTCCGGGCCGGTGGCCGACTCCTCGCCGAGAGGGCCGAGGATCTCGGCATCTTCGGGCGGGACGCCCACGAGGTGGCAGGCCACGCGGACGGGGATCGGGTAGGAGAACTCCGAGACCAGGTCGAACTCGCTGCGCCCGGTCAGCTGGTCGATGTGGTCGCGGATCAGCTCTTCCACCATCGGCCGCAGACTTTCGACGAAGCCGGGGCGTGCGGGCGGGCCGAAGTGGCGCTGGGCCAGGCCGCGTAGCTGGTCGTGTGTGGGGTTGTCCCGCCCGAGGAACGTCGAAGCGGTACCGGGAGCCGGGGCGTTGATGCCGACCCGACTGTCCGGGGTGGCCTTACCGCGGTCGGCGGATATACGCGGGTCGCGCAGCAGCGCACTGACCTCGTCGTATCCGCTGACGACGCAGGTTCCGTCGTCCTGGACGGAGACCGGCTCTTTGCGCAGCTCGGCGTAGAGAGGCCAGGGGTGAGGGCGGCTGTCGGGGTGAAGAACCTGCTTGTACAAGGTGGACGCCATGGGGGTGCCACTCACTTTCGGTGTGGGGGAGAGGGGTGTGCGATCAGCGGCCGACCGGCCGGAGTGTGCGGGACGTGTTCTCGTCGCAGGCGACGAACTCGGCCGGGAACGGCGCGCCTTGGCGGACGAGCGATTCGTAGTAGGGCAGGTAGCGCCCGTTGTCGAAGGTGACCGCGGCGACGGTGCGGTTTTCGCGTCCGTACAACACGCTGAAGGAGCCCTGGCCGAGGGTTCCCTGGACCACCGCGATGCGGTCGGCGATGCCGGGGTGGCCGACGCCCTTGATGTTCACGCCGAACTGGCTGGACCAGAAGGCCGGCAGACCGGTGTGTGGGATCGGGGCCTGGCCGGGCCGGCGTGTGATGTTGTGGGCGACCGTGCGGGCCTGGGTCACGGCGTTGCCCCAGTGCTCCACCGACAGCCGCTGGTCCGGGAGGAGGGGATGCGGCGCGGCGGCGACATCGCCGACGACGTACACATCGGGCAGGGCCTGCTCGCCACGGCCGAGTGCGTGGCACTGGTCGTCGCAGTGCACCCCGCGGCTGTCCGTCCGTACGGCGGAGCCATTCAGCCACTCGACGTTGCGCTGTGCGCCGAGCGCGACGACGGCCAGGTCCGCGTCGACAGTGTCACCGTCCGACAGCACGATCTGCCGCAGCGCACCGGTCCCGTCCGCCACGAAGCGCTCGACGATGGTCCCCAGCCGCAGGTCCACGCCCTTGTTCCGGGCCAGGTCCGCCACCACGCCACCGATCACGCTTCCCAGCGGTCCCTGCAACGGCGTGGCTTGTGCCTCGACGAGTGTGACGTCGAGGCCGAGTTCGCGGCAGCCGGAGGCCAGTTCGCCCCCGAGGAAGCCGGCGCCGATGACGGCGACGCGACGGGGCGGACGCGCCAGGCGCCGCTGAAGTTCCTCGGCGTCGTCGCGGGTGCGGACGGTGAGGACACCGTCGATGTCGTCGGCGGCGCCGCCGGGGAACGGACGGGCCCGGGTGCCGGTGGCGATGACCAGGCTGTCGTAGCCGACCGTGGCGTCGTCCGCCAGCCGGACCAGGCGGTGGTCGGTATCCAGCCCCGTCGCCGGGACACCCAGCAGGAAGCGTGCGTCCAGGGCCTGCGTGACCGGCAGTTCGAGGCGATCGGGCGGCAGCTTCTCGCTCACGCACGCCTTGGTCAGCGGAGGGCGGTCGTACGGACGATGGGGCTCATCACCGATGATGGTCAGCTGTCCGGAGAAGCCGGACTCGCGCAGCGCCTCGGCAGTCTTCAGCCCGGCGAGGGAGGCGCCGACGATGACAACGTGGCGGCCGTTCTCCCTGCTGGCCGTGGCGGGTTCGTCCGCGTCTTCCGTGCCGACGGTGATGGCGCGCACGGGGCAGGCCAGTGCGGCCCGGCGTACCGCGTCCCGCATCTCGTCGGGCGGGTTCGGTACGTAGGTCAGAGCCTCCAGGCCATGCAAGGTGAAGGCGTCGGGGGCGGCGAACACGCACTGTCCGTAACCCTCGCAGCGGTTCAGGTCGACACTGATCTTCACTGGGCGTCCCCGCTCTGCCGGGACGTGAGCACCGGAAGCAGAATCCGGTCCACCAGGGACTCCACGAAGGCCGCATCGACCTGGCCGTCGGCGACCAGGACCTGGTGCAGGATTGCGGCGCGTGTGAGATCCGCCGGCAGGACGGGATCCGCCCCTTCACCGACCTCGCCACGTTTCCTGGCACAGCCCAGGACGGTCTTCGCCAGACGGGCGTGGTGCAGGCGGATCAGTTCCTTGGCCATGCGTCCGACACCGCCGTCGTCGGAGGCGGCGACCAGTAGACCGGAGAGATACTTGGCCGGATGTTGCGCCTGCGCGCCGCCGTTCGGCGCCAAGTTGTGCAGCAGATCGCCGCGCAACGATCCGGTGGCGGTTACGTCAGCGGATTGGTTGATGACCCGGTACGCAGCCCGGTGCAGAGCCGCGGTTAACAACTCGTCCTTGTCTCCCCAGCGGTGATGCATCGTTTTTGTGCTGGCCGTGGCCCGCTCGCACACGGCGGTCAAGGTCAGCCGCTCGTAACCAACCTCGGCCAGCAGGTCCAGCGCGGCGTCGAGCAGCGCAATTTCGCGGTGGACGTCCATCGGGCGGCCTGGTGATGTGACTGAGGTCGGCATAGTCATGGAAGGCTCCAGGGCATAGGGCGCGGCATGGTCTCTTTCCTGATTACTCGGACATAAGGTGAACAAAGTTGATCTCGCAACATAAGCGTCTCGCTGGAAGTGGTCACCGTGACGACTGTCGAGTCGGATGCGTTCTGCCGCTCAGCGGCTCATGATGTCGAGGCAGGGCAGGGAAGCCTCCCCCCGCTATAATCGGAAAGCGCGTTCCAGTTGACGATACGGTAAGGCCGTTCCGGATGTCGAGTAAAGGTACCTCGATGCGTTCTGACGCCCAGCGCAATCGCAAGCGCGTCCTGGAGGCGGCGATGGAGACGTTCGCCACCGAGGGCCTGTCAGTGCCCGTGGCCGCAATCGCCCGGCGGGCAGGGGTAGGCACCGGCGCCGTCGGTCGGCACTTCCCAATGAAGGATTTCCTGTACGAAGCGATCGTGCTTCACCTGGTCGGTGGCATCGTCGACAAGGCCCGGGACCTCTCCGCAAAGAATGATCCGGGCAGCGCCTTCTTCCAGTTCCTGGTCCACATGGTCGAGCAAGCGGCGGTGAACCGCGGTCTTGCCGAGGCGATCTGCGGTGCCGGTTTCGATGTCGAGGAGGTCGCTTTCCGTCCCGAGCACAGCCTGGAGGCTGTGGAGAGCGAACTGCTGACGAGGGCTCAGCAGGCGGGTGCAGTACGGCGGGACATCACTCGCGCCGATGTGAAAGCGCTCCTGGTCGGCTGCCTGGCCCGAGAGCGTCAGGGCTGCGACCCGGAAGCCCGGCAGCGCGTGATCGACGTGGTGTGCACCGGCCTGCGAGCCGAACCGGGCACACCAGTCTGCGACGACCGGGGGCTTGCCGGCTGAGCGGGTCCTTCAGTGACTTGTTTCTACTTCTTGGACGGCACCGTCGGCATTCCCAGGAACGGCAGCCGCAGCGCACCGAAGGCCTCCGCCGGGACCGCGGTCTCGCAGGAGGAGCCGATGGGGCAGCCGCCGAGGAAGTGAGCCGTGAGGGGAGTCCCCATCAACTCGCCGACGTGCGACCCCGCGAACCCGTTGATCTCGGCCGCGATGGCCGACGCGACTCCGAAGCCTCCCCTGTCAGGTACACCCAGGCGCTCGTGGCGGGCATCGCTCACGCCACCCTGGAGATGCTCGAACCGCCCATCTCGCGGCCGAGGATCCACGGGCCCTGAGGGTGGTGCTCCAGGCCCGTCTGGACAGGGTCGACACCCGGGGCGCTTCAGGGGTTCCGCCGCTGGACTGAGCCGGTCGGCCTGGGCTCTGGCTCGGATCGGGAAGAGTGGAACATCAAGAGATCCGATGTATGGCGGGGTTCCTGAAGCTTGAGGGTGGCCTTCAAGGCTCGGCAAGCCTCCAGGAATCGCCTGTCTAGGGTGCTGTTTTGATTGAATCTCGTCTCAGCTATAGACGCGATCGCCTTCGTGCTCCTATAAATCCATCCGATGTCTCTTTTGGGGCGACGCGGAGGACGGGGACGGCGCCGCCATGTCGGCGTCCCGCTGCTGACGTCCTGTCATCCCTCCCCTTGACACATGGAGCCGCACCATGTCCTCTGCCTCCCTCAGTAGACGCTCTCTGATGAAGGCCGCCGCCCTTGCCGGAGGAGTGGCGGCCTTCGGGCTGCCCCAGGCCCTGTGGCCCTCCACCGTCGAGGCGTACACCGTCCCCTCGAAGATGGACTGGTGGTACCAGGCCAGGTTCGGGATGTTCATCCACTTCGGGTCCTACTCGCACCTCGGCCAGGGCGAATGGGCCTTCGACAACCAGCGGTGGAGCAAGGCGGACTACCAGACCCAGGTCACCCAGAACTTCAACCCGAACCAGTTCAACGCCGCCACCATCGCCGAACTGGCCAAGAACGCCGGCATGAAGTACATCGTGATCACCGCCAAGCACCACGAGGGCTACGCGATGTGGAACTCCGACGTGGCGGGCTTCACCGACACCACGGGTACCAAGCAGTACAACCTGCGCGACTACAACGGCATCCAGACCGACCTGCTCATGGACCTCAAGACGGAGTGCGAGAGCCGGGGCATCAAGTTCTGCCTCTACTACTCGATCCTCGACTGGAACCACCCGTCCCAGACCGACCGTCACGAGGGCGGTCTCACCACGATGTCGTCGCAGGCCGCCCGTACCGCCTACATCGCCGACATGAAGGCGCAGCTTCGGGAGCTGCTGGATCGCTACGACCCGGCGCTGCTGTGGTTCGACGGTGACTGGTTCGACGAGCCTTCCAGCCCCACCCTGGAGGACTGGTGGCTGGAATCGGACGGCGTCGACCTCTATAACTGGCTGATCGCCCGCAAGCCCGGCCTCATCGTCAACGAACGGGTCAAGCGGGACCACGGCCTCGGCGACTACGCGGTCGCGGAGTTCGGGATGCCCAGCGCACCCATGAGCCGGCCGTGGGAGCGGTGCGCCACCATGAACGGCTCCTGGGGCTACGACGCGTCGAAGGAGAACTCCTACAGATCAGTCACGGACATCGTTCGAGAGCTCGTGACGGTCGTCTCCCGGGACGGCAACCACCTGCTGAACATCGGCCCCAAGGGCGACGGCTCGGTCACCGCGGGAACCCAGACCATCCTGAACGGCGTGGCCTCATGGATGTCGACGTACAGCGACAGCATTCACGGCACCAGCGGCAGCCCGTTCACCACCGAACCCGCATGGGGGAAGATCACCAAGAAGAACGGCAAGCTCTTCGCCCATGTCTTCACCTGGCCCACCAACGGCCAGCTCCGGATCCCGAGGATCGACAACGCGATCAGCCGCGTCTACCTGCTGAACAACCCCTCGGTCTCGCTCTCCCACACCGTCACCGATCAGATCAACGTCACCGTGCCGACCAGCGCGCCGAACGCCAACGTCTCCGTGGTGTGCGTCGAGGTCCAGGGCATGCCCGTGAGGGTCTCCCCGACGGTGTTCCAGAACGTCAACTACCAAGGCTCCCGCGCCGTTCTCGCGCTGGGCAGCTACACCTCCTCCCAGCTGTCCGCCGCCGGTCTGGCGCCCGCCACGGCCTCGTCCGTCCTGGTGCCCGACGGCTACCAGGTGACGGGCTACTCCGGCGACAACTTCACCGGCACCGCCTGGACGTTCACCGCGAACGCCGCCGACCTTCGGCAGACCGGTAACAATGACGTCATCGCCTCGCTGAAGGTGACGTTCAACCCGGCCACGTACTTCCGCCTGGCCAACGTCACGAACGGCCTGGCACTGGACAGCGGCGGAAATGTCGCCAGCGGCTCGAACCTGAAGCAGTGGGAGCCAATAGACCACGCCAATCTCCAGTGGCAGGCCATCGAACTCGGCAACGGCTACTACAGGCTCGTCAACCGCAGCAACGGCATGGTCGCCGACGGCTGGGGCGGCACCCGCAACGGCGACCCGGCCCGGCAGAAGGCCTGGGACGGCAGCAACACCCAGCAATGGCAGATCGTCCACCGAGGCCAAGGCCAGTACTCCATCGCCAACCGCAGTACGGGACTGGTCCTCGACGGCGGCGGAATGGTCGCCTCAGGGTCCGTGACCAAGCAGTGGACGTGGCAGCAGAGCACCAACCTGTTGTGGACGATCACGCCAGTCGGCTGACTGGGTCGGTGAGTGGCTGCACAAGCGACTCAAGAGCACAGCTGAGCGGTCACATCAGATGCGGCGGCGCTGAAGAGCGCCGCCGCACAGTGAGCACAGGACGGTGGACCGCTCCTGTCGCCCTCTCGGCTTCGGGCTGTCCGCCGGCGGGCCGCTACGCGTCTTCGACCACGACGATGTCCAGGACACGCGGCCCGTGCACGCCTTCCACCCGGTCCAGTTCGATGTCGCTGGTGGCCGAGGGGCCGGAGACGAGCGTCAGCGGCCGGTACGGGTCCAGCCGTTTCAGCGCCTCGGGCACGTCGGGGGCGATCTGGCTCGCCCGGACCACGCAGATGTGCTGGTCCGGCAGCAGGGTCAGGGCCCGGCGGCCCTGGCCGGGGCCGTGGTCGAGGGTCACGGTTCCGGTGACGGCGATGGCGGTGGCGACGGTGGTGATCACGGCGTCCGCCGCGTCCAGCTGATTCACCGTCAGCGGCGGGACGTCCTTCAACCGCGACCAGGGCCCCTCGGAGACGAGGTCCTCGGGGAGCCCCGGCGGCAGGACCACGGACCGCGCTCCGGTGCGTGCCAGCGCGCGCCCGACGGCGGCCGCGGCGCCGGCCATCGGCACACGGACCACCGTGGCTCGGTACTCGGCGGCACGTTCGGTGAACAGCCCGACGATGTCCGGCCCCGCATGGTCCGCGCGACGTCCATGCGTGACCGGTGCGTTATCGGGGCTCTCGGAGCCGGGCACGTCTACCAGTGCCGTCCTCACCGCGCTGAGGACTGTCTCGCGGCCGCTCATCGTGCTTCCTTCCCTTCCGCCGTCGTCGGGCTTTCGTCTCGTCCGGTCGTTCTCGTCCGGCGCCACCAGGCACGCATCGATTCCCGGGCCGGCGCGGGCGCGTCCCGGGTGGCGGACCAGCGGGCGAGGGGACCCGGCAGGAAGCCGATCCGGCCCTCGCGGCCCACGAGGCGGGCCCCGAAGGCTGCAACCTTCTGGACTGCGGCCAGCCGTCCGGGGGAAGACAGCACGGCGCCCGCGGCCTTCATGGCCAGCGCTTCGCTGGTGGGCAGCAGCCGGGCCGCACGTTTCGCCTCCACGGCCTCGGCACGCAGATGGACCAGCACCTCAGGAATGTTGATCTTCACGGGGCAGGCGTCGTAGCAGGCCCCGCACAGGGTCGAGGCGAAGGGCAGCGAGGCGGCGTTCTCGACGCCGACGAGCTGCGGCGTCAGGACGGCGCCGATCGGGCCGGGGTAGACGGAGCCGTAGGCGTGGCCGCCGGTGCGCTCGTACACCGGGCAGACGTTCAGGCAGGCCGAGCAGCGGATGCAGTTCAGCGCCTGGCGACCCACCTCGTCTGCCAGGGTGGCGGTGCGGCCGTTGTCGAGGAGCACCAGGTGGAAGTCCTGGGGGCCGTCGCCCTCGGTGACGCCGGTCCACAGGGAGGTGTACGGGTTCATGCGCTCGCCCGTGGACGAGCGGGGCAGGAGCTGGAGGAAGACGTCCAGGTCGGCGAAGGAGGGCAGGACCTTCTCGATGCCCATGACGGTGATCAGTGTCTCGGGCAGCGTCAGGCACATCCGCCCGTTGCCCTCCGACTCCACGACCACCACCGTGCCGGTGTCGGCGGCGGCGAAGTTGGCGCCGGAGACGGCCACCTTGGCCCGCAGGAACTTCTCCCGCAGATGGAGCCGGGCCGCTTCGGCGAGGTCGCGCGGGTCGTCGGTGAGGGCGTCGGGGGCGGGCCTGCCCCACTCTCCCATCTCCCGCCGGAAGATCTCCCGGATCTCGGAGCGGCCCCGGTGGATGGCCGGTACGAGGATGTGGGAGGGGCGGTCGCCGCCCAACTGCACGATGAGTTCCGCCAGATCGGTCTCGTACGCGCGGATGCCGGCGTCGGCGAGTGCCTCGTTGAGGCCGATCTCCTGCGTGGCCATCGACTTGACCTTGACGACCTCCCTTTCGCCGGTCGCCTCCACCAGGCCGGTGACGATGCGGTTGGCCTCGGCGGCGTCCGCCGCCCAGTGCACGGTTCCGCCCGCGGCGGTCACCGCCTTCTCCAGCCGCAGGAGATGGTGGTCGAGGTGGCGCAGGGCGTGGCGCTTGATCGCCGCGGCCGTCTCCCGCAGCTCCTCCCAGTCCTCCAGCTCGGCGGCGACCGCGAGGCGCTTGTCGCGGATGGTGCCGGTTGCCCGGCGCAGGTTCGCCCGCAGCCGGGTGTCGGCGAGCGCGTCACGCGCGGCCTCGGGGAAGGCCGGTGTGCCCAGCCATACGACGTTGTCGGCGCCGCTCACCGTGCGTCCCCTTCCGTGGAAGCCAGGATCTCGGCCAGGTGCAGGGTCCCGACGCCGGTGCGGAGCCGGGACAGGCCGCCGCCGATGTGCGTGAGACAGGAGTTGTCGCCCGCGGTCAGGAACTCGGCGCCGGTGTCCAGGACATGGCGCATCTTGTCGGCCAGCATGGCGTTGGAGACGTCGGCGTTCTTCAGCGCGAAGGTGCCGCCGAAGCCGCAGCAGGAGTCGGCGGCGGGCAGTTCGACGAGGTCGATGCCCTTCACCGCGCGCAGCAGCCTGAGCGGCCGGTCGCCGACGCGCAGCATGCGTAGTGAGTGGCAGGTGGGGTGGTAGGTGACGCGGTGCGGGAAGTAGGCGCCGACGTCGGTGACGCCGAGCACGTCGACGAGGAGTTCCGACAGTTCGTACACCGTTGGCGCCACCTGTTCGACCGCCTCGGTGAGGGCGGTGTCCCCGTACTGGGCGGCGACCACCCGGTGGTGGTCGCGCACCATGCCGGCGCAGGAGCCGGAGGGGGCGACGACGGCGTCGTAGCCTGCGAAGACCTCGGTGAATCGGCGCACCATGGGCAGGGTCTCGGGGCGGTAGCCGGTGTTGAAGTGCATCTGGCCGCAGCAGGTCTGAGCCTGGGGGAACTCCACGGTGTGGCCGAGGCGTTCCAGGAGTGCGGTCACCGCCTGGCCAGTGCGCGGGAACATGGTGTCGTTGAAGCAGGTGATGAAGAGGGCTATGCGCATGGTGCTTCCTGGGGTGGGCCCGGCAATCCAATGACGGGCAGGCCGTAGGTCCGTGCGGCGGTGCCGGTGAAGACTTCGTGGCGTTCCGTGGGGGCGAGCCAGGCCGTCAGCTTCTGTGCTGTAGCGATCACTTGGCCGTAGGAGGCAGCGAGCCGGCAGACCGGCCAGTCGGAGCCGAACATCACGCGCTCGGGGCCGAAGACGTCCAGTACCGTGTCGGCGTACGGCCTGAGGTCCTCGACGGTCCAGGTGCCCCAGTCCGCCTCGGTGACCAGGCCGGAGAGTTTGCAGACGGTGTTGGGCAGGGCGGCGAACCATCGGATCTCCTCGGCCCACGGGTCAAGGGCACCGGAAACGATGGGCGGCTTGCCCGCGTGGTCCAGAACGAACATGAGGTCCCGCAAGCGCGCGGCGGCCTCGGCCGCGGCCCTGAGCTGATGCGGCTTCACCACGAGGTCGTAGACGAGTCCGGCTTCGGCGACCGCGGTCAGCCCGCGCAGCACGTCGGGGCGCACAAGCCAACGGGGGTCCGGTTCTCCCTGCACCTGATGGCGGATACCGACCAGGTACTCGCCACCGAAGCCCGCGCGCAACCTCGCGAGGGCGTCGCCGACATCGGGTGCGGTCAGGTCGGTCCAGCCGACCACACCGGCGAGCAGATCGCTGGACGCGGCGAGGGCCAGGAACTCCGGCGTCTCCTCCGGCACGGTGATCGTCTGCACCAACACGGTGGCCGAGACTCCGGCGGCACGGGCCTCGGGCGCCAGGTCGGCGAGGGTGAAGTCACGGCGGAGTGAGGCCAGTTCGGGGCCGGTGATCCAGCCCTGGTCGCGTACCGAGAGCTGCCACACATGATGGCGGGCGTCGACGATGCCCGGCCAGGGATGCGGCACGGTCACAGCTGCCACACCACCGGCAGCGAGGCATCCGCGCCCTCGGCGGAGTAGTCGTGGACGACCTCCAGCAGCTCGGCCATCCGCGCCTGCCAGGCGATGTTGACCGGCAGCTTCTCGAGTTCGGTGATCATCGCCGGGTAGTCGTCGACCTCCAGTACGTGGAAGAGATCGGTACCGCTGCGCCAGATCGTCCACTCGCTCACGCCGGCGGCGCGGATGGCGGCGGTCAGCTCCTCGGGCACCTCCCGGTGCGCCGCCTCGTACTCCTCGACGCGGTCGGCGCGGACCCTGGTGTGCAGGGCGACCCTCATGACGGCTCCTTCGCAGCCGGGACTACGGGGACGGGGGCGCCCTCGGTGAGCAGACCCTCGGCGCACAGCTCGCCCCACAGCGCCTCGGGGAGGGGGCGGCGCAGTTGCTCCACGGCGTCGTGGACCTCCTCGGGAGACCGCGCGCCCGTCAGGACGCTCGCGACCGCGGGATGGCCGAAGGGGAAGTGCAGGGCGGCGGCCCGCAGCGGCACGCCGTGGCGTTCGGTGATCTCCCAAAGGCGCAGGGCACGGTCGAGCAAGGACTGTGGCGCGGGCGCGTAGTCGTACGTGGCACCGGGTCGCGGGTCGGTGAGCAGCCCGGAGTTGAAAACCCCGCCGATGACCACGCTCCGGCCTCGCGCGGCGGCCTCCGGCAGCAGTTCAGCGAGGCCGTCCTGGTCCAGGAGGGTGTAGCGGCCGGCCAGCAGCACCACGTCGATGTCGGTCTCGCGCAGGAAACGGGCGGGCAGCGCGGACTGGTTCATGCCGACGCCGATGGCCCCGACCACGCCTTCGGTGCGCAGGCGTTCCAGCGCCGGATACGCCTCGCGCAGGGCCTGCTCGGCGTGGTCGTCCGGGTCGTGCAGCAGCGCCACGTCGATCCGGTCGAGGCCGAGGCGGTCCAGGCTCGCCTCCAGGGAGCGCAACACCCCGTCGGCGCTGAAGTCCCAGAGGCGGCGGTGGGTCGCGGAGACGGCGAAGCCGTTCGCGAGGTCGTCGCCGCAGCCGCCCTCCGGGTCGGGGACGAGCAGCCGGCCCACCTTGGTGGAGACGGTGTAGGTGTCCCGGGGGCGGTCGCGCAGGGCCGCGCCGAGCCGCCGTTCCGACAGGCCGAGCCCGTAGTGGGGTGCGGTGTCGAAGGCGCGGATTCCGGCGTCCCAGGCCGCGTCCACGGTGGCGAGGGCGGCCTCGTCGGTGACCGGCTGGTAGAGGTTGCCGATGGCCGCGCACCCGAGCGCGAGTTGTGTGACCCCGACCGTGCTGCGGCCCAGCGTGGTGGTCCTCACGACCGGTCCGCCGGGCGCAGCCGCAGCCCCTGCATGCCGCCGTCCACCGCGAGGGCGGTGCCGGTGACGGACGCCGCGGCGGGACTGGCGAGGTAGACGATGGCGGCTGCCACCTCGTCGGCGGTGACCAGACGGCCCATGGGCTGGCGGGCGTTGAGCGCGGCGCGCTCTGCTTCCGGGTCGTCGGCGGCGTCCAGCAGCCGGCTTACCCAGGGGGTGTCGGCGGTGCCGGGGTTGACGCAGTTGACGCGGATGCCCTCGCGGACGTGGTCGGCGGCCATGGCGAGGGTGAGGGAGAGCACGGCGCCCTTGCTGGCGGAGTACAGGGCACGCTGTGGCAGTCCGGCGGTGGCTGCGATGGAGCAGGTGTTGACGACGGCCGCAGTGCCCGGACGGGCAGTGGCAGCGCTGCGCAGATGGGGGAGGGCGGCCCGGGTGGTGCGGACCATGCCGAGGACATTGACGTCCAGGACGCGGTGCCACTGCTCGTCGGGGTTGTCCTCGATGGTACCGATGGCGCCGATGCCGGCGTTGTTGACGAGGATGTCGATGCCGCCCATCGCGGTGGCCGCGGCCTCCACGGCGGCGCGTACCGAGGTGTCGTCGCTCACATCGGCCTTGAGACCGAGCAATGGCTGGGGCACACCGGCGGGTTCGAGATCCAGGACGATCACCGCCGCGCCCTGCGCGGCCAGCGCGCGGGCCGTGGCGAGCCCGATCCCGGCAGCGCCTCCGGTGACGACGGCTCTGAGACCTGAGAGTTCGGTCATGCCGCATCCTCCTGCCCGGCGCGGTCGGCCACCCAGAAGCTCCCGTCGGGGTAGCGGTACTCGGCGATGGACTCCTCGCGCATGGTGGCGGAGAAGCCGGGGGCGAGCGGCGCGGTGTAGTGGCCGTCGCGCATCACCACGGGCTCGGTGAAGTGCTGGTGGAGGTGGTCGACGTACTCGATGACCCGGTTCTCGGTGGTGCCGGACAGCGCCAGGTAGTCGAACATCGACAGGTGCTGCACCAGCTCGCACAGCCCGACTCCGCCGGCGTGCGGGCACACCGGCACCCCGAACTTGGCCGCCAGCAGCAGGATGGCGAGGTTCTCGTTGACCCCACCGACCCGGGCGGCGTCGATCTGGAGGATGTCGAGGGCGCCGGCCTGGAGGAGCTGCTTGAAGACGATGCGGTTCTGCACGTGCTCGCCGGTGGCGACCTTCACCGGTGCCACCGCACGGCGTACCGCCGCGTGGCCGAGGACGTCGTCGGGGCTGGTGGGCTCCTCGATCCAGTACGGATCGAACTCGGCGAGCGCCTTGGTCCACTCGATCGCCTCGTCGACGTTCCAGCGCTGGTTGGCGTCGATGGCGATGCGGATGCCGTCGCCGACGGCGGCACGGGCGGTGCGCATCCGGCGGAGGTCGTCGTCGAGGTCGGCGCCGACCTTGAGCTTGATCTGGGTGAAGCCGTCGGCGACGGCCTGCTTGGCGAGCCGGGTGAGCTTGTCGTCGGAGTAGCCGAGCCAGCCGGGGGAGGTGGTGTAGCCGGGATAGCCGCGCTCCAGCAGGATCGTCTCGCGCTCCGCGAGCCCCGTCCGGCCCTCGCGCAGCAGCCCCAGGGCGTCCTCGGGGGTGAGGGCGTCGGCGATGTAGCGGAAGTCGACCTGGGAGACCAGCCACTCGGGTTCCGCGTGGGCGAGCAGTTGCCACAGCGGCTTGCCCTCCCGCTTGGCGGCGAGGTCCCACACGGCGTTGACGACGGCGCCGATCGCCATGTGCATCACGCCCTTCTCGGGGCCGAGCCAGCGCAGCTGGCTGTCCGCGATCAGGTCGCGGCTGAGCGAGCCCGGGTCGGCGCACAGCTCCGCCACGTCACGCCCCACCACGTGCGGGCGCAGTGCGTTGATCGCGGCTGCCTGGACGTCGTTGCCGCGTCCGATGGTGAAGGTGAAACCGTGGCCTTCGAGCCCGTCACCGGCGTCGGTGCGCAGCACCAGATAGGCGGCGGAGTAGTCGGGGTCCGGGTTCATCGCGTCCGAGCCGTCCAGTTCCCGTGAGGTGGGGAAGCGGACGTCGTAGGTGTCGACCGCGGTGATCCGGGCGGAGGTTGCAGTCAAGGGGGTGCCTTTCACGCTTGGCCGAAGGTCTGGCGCTGGCCGCCGAGCCCGTCCACGGACAGCTCGACGGTGTCACCGGAACGCAGATAGGGGGTGCCGGGCAGGCCGAGGGCCACGCCCGCGGGGGTACCGGTGTTGATCACGTCGCCCGGCTCGAGAACCATGTACTGGCTCAGGTACGACACGATGTGGTCCACCGGGAAGATCATGTCGCCGGTGTGGCCGTCCTGCCGCTTCACGCCGTTGACGCTCAGGCGCAGTCCGAGGTTCTGCGGGTCGCCGACCTCGTCGGCGGTGACCAGCCAGGGGCCGAGGGGATTGAAGGTCTCGCAGGACTTGCCCAGGTCCCACTGCGGCGAGTACTCCAGCTGGAACTCACGCTCCGAGACATCGTGGCTGACCGCGTAGCCGGCGATCACGGCCCGCGCGGCGGCAGGTCCGTCGAGGTAGCGCGCCCGGCGGCCGATGACGACCGCCAGTTCGACCTCCCAGTCGGTCTTCACCGAACCGCGGGGAATCAGCACCTCGTCGTACGGGCCCACGACCGTGCCCGGGTCCTTCATGAACACCACCGGACGCGGCGGGATCGGCGCTCCGGTCTCGGCGGCGTGGTCGCGGTAGTTCAGGCCGACACAGACGATTTTGCCGGGACGGGCGACAGGTGCGCCGACCCGCAGACCGTCCGCGTCCAGTTCGGGCAGCCCGCCCGCCGCGACCGCCGCACGGGCTCGGTCGACACCGTCCCCGGCAAGGAACGCGCCGTCGATGTCGTAGGCCACGGAGGACAGATCCAGCAGTCGGCCGTCGTCGGTGCGGACAGCGGGCCGCTCCTCGCCGGGCGCGCCGACTCGTAGCAGTTTCACTGGGCAACTCCTTGCCATGGGTGGTTCGTGAGGGGGTGACCGGCCGTATGGGCGCGCCGCCGTCGGTGCCATGAGCAGGACCTGCGGAGGGGTTGGCGCCTCTTCGCAGTCATCGGAGGAATGGTGGCAGGGCGACTGTAGACGCAGAAGGGCCCGCTGACCAAGGAAACCTCGGATGTATTTCGCCACCGTTGGCTGCTGCGTCCCGCCTATCTGGTTGGTATGGGTTGTTTTGTCCATGAATAGAGATGAGGTTCGATGTCTTCCCCCCGATGAATCCGGAGAGCCCTCACACGCTCATCTTCCCTGCTGAGAGCAGGGAGCGTCGGTCGGTTCTCCGGGCCTTGAGGGGGCCGGCACCGCCTCGCATCCGTCCCGCCTCGCCATCGCGAGGAGGTCTGCGGTGGCCTCGTTGCCGAATTGTGAGCTGTTGTCGCTCGGTGCCTCGAACCGGCTGTCATCGATATAAACGCAGTTGGGAAGCAGTTGTGGCAGACGATCCAGGGTGCCCGCGCGGACTCGTGGCGCTCTGCGGTCCTCAGCAACGGAAATCTGCGGCCGTGCACTCTTGTCAACGCTGGCAACGCCGTCGTAACGTCCTCGACGTCCCAAATACATCGGAGGAATGGCTTGCACGTTCCGGTGTACAACCGGTGCGCACCGTGCGGCCGTTCAGCCTCCATGTCCGTCTGGCTGCCACTCCCTCACGCCCTGTCTGGTGCGGTCCGCGCATGCCCTGCGCCGGATCCGCAGTCTGCCCGGCGGCGGCCTCGTCCTTCCCCCGCAGGCGAGTACGCCCCCTCCACCCTCGCCCGGCGGCTCCCCGCCCTGCCTGAAGAGAGAACACGGTCATGAAGCTCGCTCGCACCCGCTCCACCGCCGCAGGCGTCATCGCCGTCGTGGCGGCGATGTCGCTCGTCACCGCGTGCAACCGCGACAGTTCCGACTCGGCCGGCTCGAGCAGTGACGCACCGGCGATCGGCATCGACCTGCCGCGCTCCGACTCCGACTTCTGGAACTCCTACGCGCAATACCTGAAGAAGGACATCAAGTCCGATGGTGTCAACGCCCTCCCGCTGAGCAATTCGCAGAACGACGTCACCAAGCTGGTCGCCAACGTCCAGGTGTTCCAGAACACCGGCGCCAAGGCCGTCGTCATGGCGCCCCAGGACACCGGCGCCATCGCCTCCACCCTCGACACCCTGTCGGCCGCGAAGATCCCGGTGGTCAGCGTCGACACCCGTCCCGACAAGGGCGACGTCTACATGGTGGTCCGCGCCGACAACAAGGCGTACGGCACCAAGGCCTGCGAGTACCTCGGCAAGCAGCTGAACGGCGAGGGCAAGGTCGCCGAGTTGCAGGGCGCCCTGGACTCCATCAACGGGCGCGACCGCTCCGAGGCCTTCGCCGCCTGCATGAAGGAGAAGTTCCCCAAGATCAAGGTGTTCGAGCTGCCCACCGACTGGAAGGGCGACGTGGCCTCCGCCAAGCTCCAGTCGCTGCTCGCCCAGCACCCCGACCTGAACGGCATCTACATGCAGGCCGGCGGTGTCTTCCTGCAGCCCACCCTGGCACTTCTCGAGCAGAAGAAGCTGCTCAAGCCGGCGGGCCAGAAGGGCCACATCACGATCATCTCCAACGACGGCATCCCGCAGGAGTTCGACGCCATCCGCAAGGGCCAGATCGACGCCACGATCTCCCAGCCCGCCGACCTCTACGCCAAGTACGCGCTGTACTACGCCCAGGCCGCGGCCGAGGGCAAGACCTTCAAGCCGGGCAAGACCGACCACGACTCCACCATCATCAAGATCCCGGGCGGCCTGGAGGACCAGCTGCCCGCCCCGCTGGTGACCAAGGACAACGTGGACGACAAGGCCCTGTGGGGCAACAACGTCGGCTGATCACCGGCAGTTCACGCCCGCGGTGGGGAGGGACCGGCACCTGCCTCCGTCCCCACCGCGCCCTTCCCCGCTCACCAGCATCCGACGTCAAAGGACGGAATCCACCATGGCGGATACCGCGACCGGTCCCGGGCATCCGGCTCCGGTGGCCGAGGCGACCGGCATCAGCAAACGGTTCGGCGCGACCGTCGCCCTGCGCGACGCACGTATCAGCATCGCCGCCGGCGAGTCGCACGCCCTGGTCGGCCGCAACGGCGCCGGCAAGTCGACGCTCGTGTCCATCCTCACCGGCCTCCAGCAGCCCGACACCGGATCCCTGCGCTTCTCGGGCGAGCCGGCGCCCGCCGTCGGCGACATCGACGCCTGGCGCTCCCGCGTCGCCTGCGTCTACCAGCGCTCCACCATCATCGGTGACCTGACCGTCGCCGAGAACCTCTTCCTGAACCGGCAGAGCGCCGGCGCGGTACAGCCCATCCGCTGGAAGCAACTGCGGCTGCGCGCGGAGGAGTTGCTCGGCGAGTACGGCGTGGCCGTCGACCCTGCCGCACGCGCGAAAGACCTCACCGTCGAGCAGCGGCAGTTCGTCGAGATCGCCAGGGCCCTGTCCTTCGGCGCCCGATTCATCATCCTCGACGAACCGACCGCCAAGCTCGACGCCCGCGGCATCGGCCGCCTCTTCGACAAGCTCCGCGACCTGCAGGGCCAGGGCGTCGCCTTCCTCTTCATCTCCCACCACCTGCAAGAGGTGTACGACCTCTGCAGCACGGTCACGGTCTACCGCGACGCGGCCCATATCCTCACCGCGCCCGTGGCCGAGCTCGGTCACCAGGCGCTGGTGGAGGCCATGACCGGTGAGTCCGCCTCCGTCGCGGCGGTCGACGGGAGCAGGTCCCCGGCCGCACGGGCCGGCTCCGAGGAACTGCTGGAGATCAGCGGCCTGACGCTGCCCGGTGCCTGCGAGGAGCTGTCTCTCTCGGTCCGCGCGGGCGAGGTGATCGGGCTCGCCGGTGCCGCGGCGAGCGGCAACGTCCAGGTGGGCGAGGCCGTCGCCGGTCTCCACCGGGCCAAGGACGGCAGGATCTCGGTCGGTGGCAGGAGCGTGCGCACCGGGAGCGTGCCGTCCGCCCTCGCCGCCGGGGTCGGTCTGGTCCCCGAGGACCGCCACCTCCAGGGACTGGTCAACAACCGCAGCGTGGCGGAGAACGCCACCCTGACCATCACCGACCAGCTCGGCCCGTTGGGCACGGTCCTGCCCGCCCGGACCAGGGCCTTCGCCCAGCGCATGATCCAGGACCTCGACATCAAGACCCCGGGCGCCGCCACACCCGTCTCCGCCCTGTCCGGCGGCAATCAGCAGAAGGTCGTCGTCGCCCGCGCCCTGGCCACCGACCCCCATGTGCTGGTGGCCATCCGCCCCACCAACGGCGTCGACGTCAAGTCCAAGGAGTTCCTGCTCGGCAGGATCCGGCAGGTCGCCGACGCAGGCCAGGCCGCGCTGATCGTCTCCGACGAACTGGACGACCTCAAAGTGTGTGACCGGGTCGTCGTCATGTTCCACGGCCGGGTGGTCGCCGAGTTCGACCGCGGCTGGAAGGACGACCAGCTCGTCGCCGCCATGGAGGGCGTCGGCACCCCCCTCGCATCCACCGTATCCGGCACCGACGAGCACGGAAGGTAGTCATGTCCGCCACCACAGATCTCACCGAGCCCGCAGCGAGCGCGGCGGAGCCGGCCACCGCGGACACCGCCCGCCGCCGGGTCGACCTCGGCCGCTTCCGTGAACTGTCCCTGGTCCCCGCCATCCTCGTCCTGATGCTGATCGGGTTCATCGTCTCGCCGGCCTTCCTCACCGCCGACAACCTCATCGGCGTCGCCCAGCAGTCCACCGAGCTGAGCCTGCTCGTCCTCGCCACCACTTTCATCCTCATCTGCGGACGGATGGACCTGTCCCTGGAGTCGACCATCGGTGTGGCTCCGGTCATCGCCGTGTGGCTCGTGCTGCCTTCCAGCGGCGGGCGGTTCATGGGCCTCGGGCTGTTTCCCGAATGGGCGGCGGTCCCGCTCTGCCTCCTGGTCGGCGCGGTGATTGGCGCAGTCAACGGCTTCCTCATCCTCAAACTGCGCCTCAACGGTTTCATCGTCACCCTCGGTGCCCTGACCATGCTGCGAGGCCTTCAGGTGGCCCTCTCCGAGGGTCAGTCCATCGTGGAGCTGCCGTCCTCGTTCACGTACCTGGGCAAGGCGTCCTGGCTGGGCGTGCCCGCCGCCATCTGGGTGTGCGCGGTGCTCTTCGCGATCGGCGGCAGTGCACTGGCCTGGCTGCGGCACGGCCGCGCGCTGTACGCGATCGGAGGCAACGCGGAGGCCGCCCGCACCGCAGGCATCCGCGTCGACCGGATCGTCTGGGTGGTGCTGATCATCGGCAGCCTGCTCGCCGCGTTCGCCGGCATCCTCTACAGCGGGCACTACGGCTCCATCTCCGCCACCCAGGGCAGCGGCTGGATCTTCCAGGTCTTCGCCGCCACCGTCATCGGCGGGGTCAGCCTCAACGGCGGCAAGGGCTCCGTCTTCGGCGCCCTTACCGGTGTCCTCACCCTCCAGCTCGTCGTCAACGTCATGACACTGGCGGGTGTACCGCCCCTGTGGAACCAGTTCCTCAACGGCGCGATCATCATCGTCGCCCTGATCATCTCCCGCTTCGCCTCCGGCGAGAAGCAGGAGTAGAGGCCGACTCCCGGCAGCTCAGCGCTCCGCCCGGACGAGGACCGGGCGGAGCGCGACGGCCCCTACGCATCCCCCACAGAGAGGCACCCCAGTGGCACTGACGGACGAGGCGATGGACAAAATCAAGGCGATGATCGTCGCCGGCGAACTCGCCCCGGGCTCCCGCCTGCCCAAGGAGGAGATCCTCGCCGCCCAGCTCGGGCTCTCCCGCAACTCGCTGCGCGAAGCCGTGCGGGCCCTGACCGCCATGCGGATCCTGGTCAGCCGGCAGGGCGACGGCACCTACGTCTCCAGCCTGGAACCCCACCTTCTCCTCGAAAACCTGTCCTTCGCAGCGGATGTCTCCCAGGGGCGTGCCGCCCTGCAGTTGCTCCAGGTACGCAGACTGCTCGAACCCCAGGCGACCGGACTGGCCGCGGCCATGCTGCAACCGCACGACCTCCAGGAACTCCGCGACATCCTCGACCGATGCCGTTCGGCCGCAACCGTCGAGGACTTCGTCGCCCACGACATCGCCTTCCACCTGCGCATCGTCGAAGCCGTCGGCAACCCGGTTCTGTCCATGCTCCTGGAGGTGCTCTCCACCCGCACTCAGCGGGTCCGCATCGTCCGAGGCAGCCGCACCCGTGATGCGCTGGACAGCGCCCACCAGGATCACGAGGAGATCCTCCGCGCGCTCCAGGCACGCGACGCGCTGCTCGCGGTCTCCGCCGCGACTGTTCACATCACCGCAGTCGAGCAGTGGCTGGTGACAAGCTGCGTCGACGACACTCTCCGTCCGATCGACGGCTGACCGCTCCCCGCCGCTTTCCGGGGCGCTCCCCAGGATCGTGCTTCAACTTGAATCGACCATCGGACGTACTCAATTGGGGCTCGTGGCCAGAGCGATGTCGCTGCCCCGGTGCGGCGCCTTCTCCCGGGACTGACCGGTCCCGGCGGTGTTCCTAGTCCGGCGCGCATACTCGCAGGATGTACGCGATCACGTCGTCCAGACCGTGCTCGGCGGTCTCGGTCGGCAGCGTGCCCATGTGGTCCTCACCGCGCGGGACGTGAAGCGCGGCGAGGCCGCGGCCGCTACCGTGCCAGGGAGCGTGGAGGTGCGCCGGCTCGACCTGGCCGACCTCGCCTCCGTGCGCGAGTTCGCTGCCGGCTGGCACGGCGATCTGGACGTGCTCATCAACAACGCCGGCGTCATGAACATCCCGAAGCCCACCCTGACCAAAAACGGCTTCGAGATGCAGTTCGGCACCGATCACCTGGGGCACTTCGCCTTGACCAACCTGCTGCTGCCGCACATCACCGACCGAGTGGTGACCGTCTCCTCCGGCGCGCACAAGGCGCCGGGCAGCCCGCGGATCCACTTCGACAACCTCAACCTGACCGGCGAGTACGCCCCCATGAAGGCCTACAGCCAGTCCAAGCTGGCCAACCTGCTGTTCACCCTGGAACTTCACCGCAGGCTCGCCGAAGCGGGCTCACCCGTACGCGCCCTGGCCGCGCACCCCGGCGCGGCCAAGAGCAACCTCAGCAGGCACAGCAGGCAGGACTCCCGCGTCCTCATGCGTGTCGGCAGCCGGTTGGCCGAATTGCTGCTCGCGCAGGAAACCCAGGCCGGCGCGCTGCCCACCCTGTATGCCGCCGTCGAGGACCTGCCCGGCGCCAGCTACGTCGGCCTTGACGGCTTCGGCGAGTTCCGGGGAGCCCCGACCCCGGTCGGCCGCTCGAAGGCAGCCAGCGACCCGACCACTGCCCGACGCCTGCAGACCGTCTCCGAGGAACTGACCGGCACTGCCTTCCCAGAACAGGCTCCGACAGCGCGGGCGTGACGCCCGGCCCGGCTCAAGCTCCTATCGATGGTGAGGACCGATCGCCGGTCCCAGCCTGCCTCCCGCACGAGCACCTTTTCACCGCTTGCACCGTCCGTGCTTCCCCTGCGACATAGGCGATGCCGCGAGCCGTCGTACGGCAGCAGGCAGCGGTGTATCGCCCCTGACCAGCCAGTCCAGGCGGTCGCCGTGGTCCAGCGGCAGCCGGTCGGCCTCCATCGCCGTCTCCACGCACCCCGAGACCCGCGCGTTCTCAAGGAGCGCGGCCATCGCCCCGAAGGCGATGGCCGCGGTCTCGTCCCCGGCGAAGAAATGGTTGGTGGCGTCGGGGCGCAGCACGAAGGATCCCTCCGGCCTGCTCAGCCGCACCTGGTCTCCCACCTCGGCGGCCCGTCCCCACCGGGCCCCGCGCCCGGCCGACCCAGCACGCACAGCTCGACAAGGCCCGCGGGTTCGTAGCGCCACACCGAGTACGTACGCCGGGTCAGCCCGCTGCCCACCAGGGATAGGGGCAACAAGGCGATGGGGGAAATGAGTTGGCGTCAGGTGGACGCCGGGACAAGCGACACCGCGTGTTCCACGGCGAATGCGATAGCAGGCGAGCCGCCCCTGGCGTCGTACCGGGCCATCACGTCCGGGAGCGGCCTGGACCTGTTTGCTGCCATCGAATGTTGAGCGCACCGGCAGGCGGCAGAGGCACCTCGCAACAAGGCGCCGGTCGGAGGTTACGGACGTACGGGTTCCCGAGTTCACGGAGCGCGACCAGCGGGGCCCAGGTGCCGACTGGTGCCTGGTCACCGAACCGAGCTCAGTGGCATGACCCTGTAGTACGTCGGCACTGCGATCACCGCGACCGCGACGTGCATCAGGAGCAGCGCCACCACACCGGTCACCTCGCCCTCGCCGAACAGGAAAAAGTCCGGCACGAAGGACAACACGACGACCGACGGGACGAGTCGGCGGAGCAGCCGTTCGGGATCGGCGGAGAACCGGCGGACGAGGGTCCACCCGACGGAGCCTCCCAGCACTCCCAGCGCGGTCAGAGAGATGTACGACGAGGGCTTCAACGGGCCGAATTCCTCCGGTGCACCTAGCGCTAGCGCCACTACGGCGATCAACGCGTTCACCAGCGAGGACAGCAGGAAGGCGACGAACACACCTCCCGCCACCATGATCGGACCACGACGGGAGGGGAGCGTTTCAGAGACTTGGGACATGGCAACTCCAAACGGATGCGAGGGATAGAGGGATATTGGTCAGTTCTTGGGGCTACTGGTGGCATTCACTTGTTGAAAGGGACGGCCGAAGTCGACGCCGTCCCGCCCGCCGACTGCGCGCCGCGTCGTCACCACGAGGTAGCAGACGGCGACGGCGACAACCAGCAGCGCGGTCCAGTTGTTGAGGCGCAGGCCGAGGATGTGGTGGGCCTCGTCCACCCGCAGGTACTCGATCCAGAAGCGACCTGCGCTGTACGTGGCGGCGTACAGCGCGAACGCCCGCCCCCGGTCGAGACGGAAGCGGCGATCCGCCCACAGGACCAGGGCGACCACGCCGAGGCACCACAACGACTCGTACAGGAACGCCGGGTGATAGGTGGCCAGGTTCGGGGTGTCCTCAGGCCGGTGCGCGGGGTCGATCTCCAGGGCCCAGGGGAGGGTGGTGGCCCGCCCGTAGAGCTCCTGGTTGAACCAGTTGCCCCAGCGGCCGATGGCCTGCCCCAGTGCGATGCCGGGAGCGACGGCGTCGGCGTACGCGGACAGCGGGATGCCGCTACGGCGGCAGCCGATCCAGGCTCCGACGGCACCGCCGGCGATGGCGCCCCAGATGCCGATACCGCCGTCCCAGATGAACAGGGCCTTGACCGGATCACCACCCTCGCCGAAGTACGCCTCGCTGGAGGTGATCACGTGGTAAAGGCGGGCGCCGACCACGCCGAAGGGGACCGCCCACAGAGCGACGTCCGTCACGACGGCCTTCTCCCCGCCGCGTGCGGCCCATCGACGGCCACCCAGCCACACGGCGGCGGCGATGCCGAGGATCAGCATCAGTGAGTAACCGCGCAGCGGCAGCGGCCCCAGCTGGACCTCACTGACGGACGGGCTGGGAATGAAGGCCAGGGTCACGGGTAGTTCCTCACAAGGGGCGGTGGAAGGGCAGGCCGTCGGCTCCGGGGCTGATCGTCGCCGCCAGCGTCCCTCCCGCACATCGACCGATCGACGCGTCGTTCGTCCACCGATCGGTGAACCCGCTCCGCTGGTCGGCTGATTCTGCCGCTACGCGGCTGCACCTACTCTGTAGGCCATGGCACTGCAACAGGCGTGGGACCGGCAGCGGTGGAAGGCCATGGGGCAGCACGCCTTCTTCGTCACCGTGCTCGCCTTGTCCATGCCGGGTGCGCTGGCCGGGGCGGATATGACGACCGGCGCCGCGCTGTCGCGGATCGGCCCGGCAGTGGGGCTCGCGCTTTGGTATGCGTACTGGATCGCGCTGCGCGGTGGCGCCGACCGCCCGCCGCTGCCCTACCTCGTCGGGGCCTTGTCCGGGTGGGCGGTCATGGCCGTGGTGGACCCCGCGTTCCTCCCGGTCGCCATGGCGGTGCTGAGCCCGTACTTGCTGCGGTGGGCCTGGTGGTCGGCCGGCGGGGTGCTGGTGCTGGGCGCCGCCTGGTCGTGGCAGAGCCTGACCACGGACGGCCCCGTCGACGTGCGGGCGCTCACGGGATGCGTACTCGGTACCGCCGTGGCGGTCACGATCACCTGCTACGTCGCGACCCTCGATCACGAGAGTCACAAGCGGCAGCGGCTCCTCGACGAGCTCACCGCCACCCAGGCCGAACGCGCGGCAGCGGAACGCCAGGCGGGCACCCTGGCCGAACGCCAGCGCCTGGCCCGCGAGGTGCACGACACGCTCACCCAGGGGTTCGCCTCCATCGCCATGCTGCTGGACGCCGCACGCGACGACCTGCCACCCGGCTCCCCTGCGGCCCGCCGCGTCGAGCAGGCCATGCGCACGGCCCGGGACAACCTCGCGGAGAGCCGCCGCCTCGTGCACGCTCTTCGCCCGGCGCCACTGGACCGCACGCACCTGGCAGAGGCGGTCCGTGAACTCACCGCCCGGCTCGCGGAGGAGACCGGCACCGAGGCCTACACGGTGGTGACCGGCCGCCCGGCCGCCCTGCCTCCCAGCACCGAGGGCGAGTTGCTGCGGGTCGTGCAGGAGGCACTGACCAACGCCCGGCGGCACTCCCGCGCGATGAGTGTCTCGGTCACGCTGTCGTACCTCGGCGACGTCCTGGCGATCGACGTCCAGGACGACGGCACCGGGTTCGCACCCGCTGCCCGGCATACGGGCGTTGGCCTGATCACCATGCGGGAGCGCATTGCCGCTGTGCACGGCACGTTCGCGGTCGAAAGCTCCCCGGGCGAGGGTACGACCGTCGCCGTCACGGTGCCCCTCCCGGTCGAGCCTTCCGCCTCCGACCCTTCAGCCGTGTCGGGCACCGAGCGGATGGCCCCGGCGTCATGAGGACGTCGGCCGGTCCCACGATCCGAGTCCTTCTCGCCGACGACCACCCCGTGGTCCGTGACGGGCTTGCCGCCATGCTCTCCACCCAGCCCGATTTCACGGTCGTCGGCGAAGCCGCCAGCGGCGCCGAGGCGCTGCGCCAGACCGCCTCACTCGCACCCGACGTCGTGCTGATGGACCTGCAGATGCCCGAAATGGACGGCACGACCGCGACCGCCGCCATCCGTGCCGCCCACCCCGAGGTGCGGGTTCTCGTCCTGACCACCTACGACACGGACGCCGACATCACTGCCGCCGTCGACGCCGGGGCAGTCGGCTACCTCCTCAAGGACACCGGACGACACGAGCTCTGCGAGGCCGTTCGGACCGCGGCTCGGGGAGGCGCGGCACTGTCGCCCACCGTGGCCGCCAAGGTCCTCGCCCATATGCGCGGCGACCGGGGCGCCGGCTTGTCCGGCAGGGAGCTCGAAGTCCTGTCCGCCGTGGCCCGGGGGCAGAGCAACAAACAGATCGCCCGCGCCCTGCGCCTGTCGGAGGCCACCGTCAAGACCCATCTGCTGCACATCTACGCCAAGCTCGACGTCCGCGACCGGACCGCCGCCGTCACCGCCGCACTGGGCAGGGGAATCATCCGGATGGACTGAAGGCTTTGCTGACGGCACGGCCTGGGGCAGTCCGGTGGGAGAGAGGCCGAGGAGGCCGCGGCGTCGCGCCGCCCGGGAACACGAAGCACCCCATGTTGACTTCCTGCGCCTCGGTATCCCACCAACACTCAGGACGAGCACGGCGACGAACCGCTCGTCGTCGCCGGTCTGTTGGACACAGGAGTTGCACCGGTCCAGGAGCGTCCCGTTGAGCCTGGATGGTGGCGTACGGCCAGGGCAGGACCGGGTTCTTGGTGATCTTGATCTTGTCGCCGTGCTCGGCGGCAATCGCCTTCAGCGAGGGGGCGAGCTGTCGGCAGGGGCCACACCAGGCAGCCCAGAAGTCCACCAGGACCGGCTTTTAGCTGGCGAGGACGTCCTGCTCGAAGGAGTCGTCGGTGACGTTCTTGAGAGCCATGATGTGTCTCCGGGCGTCAGACGGCGGCTACGGCCGGTTCGCCCGCGGTGTCGATGTCGCCCAGGGCGGCGAGATAGCGCTCTGCGTCCAGAGCAGCCGCACAGCCAGAGCCGGCCGCGGTGATGGCCTGGCGGTACCGGTCGTCGGATCGACCGCCCTGCTTGTACCGCCGGAAACGGAGCCGCTGAGCCATCGCCCGGACAGCGCACACGCGAGCCGACCTTCCCGTCGGTCTGCGGCTTCAGGATACGTCGGACGCCCGAGCAACAACGGTTGCCCATTCCGCAGTGCGCCCGCCGGTGTGTCGATGTGTGAGAACGCGGTCCCGAACACGGTGACCGTGACCTCCTCCACAGCGAGGGGTGGGTGGGCGTAGGTATCCCAGGTCTCAGAGAATTTGGCATGCCGGGAGAGTGCTTGCACGGTCTTCGGGTCGTGCTTGCCGGAGCCGCCGCGCGTGGTGGTGTAGAAGTGCTTGAGGTCGTGGAAGCGGGTGCGTTCCGGAAGCCCGGCTTGCTTCACTGCCCCTCGCCCGTCGGCGCTCGGCGCTTGGCGAGATGGGCTCCGAGGGAACTCTCGGCGGTCTCGTCCGGCAAGGTGAACCGCCCCGGCTCGCCGAGACCCTGCTGCGGATGACGGAGGCCGCGGCCTGGTGCTCGGCCGACCCCCTCTGCGCCGAGCACACCCGCCAGGGCTTCGGCAACCTCAACCGCGCGGCCTGCCACGCCTGCGCGCTGCTCCCCGAGACCAGCTGCGAGACCGGCAACACCCTCCTCGACCGCGCCCTGGTCGTCGGCGGCGAACGAGTACCCGGCTACCTGGAGTCCATCGTCACCGCGGCCCGCGCCGCGGCCGCAGACGCCGTGGAGGCGATGTGACCGTCACCTATCTCGACCTCACCCAGGAGCAGCGCTCCTGTCTCGACGATCTGCCCTTGGACGGCAACCACCTCATCAGCGGTCCGCCGGGAAGCGGCAAGAGCCTCCTGGCGGCCCAGCGAGCCGTCATGCTCGCCCTGACGGGAACGCCGGTGGTCCTGCTGACCTATTCCAACCTGCTGCACCAGTCACTGGCCGGAGCCGTCCACGTCCTGGGTCCCGTGGACCGCAGCGTGCGGGTGCGGACCGTGCACGCCTGGCTCGCCGAGTGGTACGGCGGGAAGCCGCCCGGCGGCCCGGACGGCTGGTTCGACTGGCCCGCCCTGTACGAGCGGGCCGCGGCGACCGCCCCGCCGCCCGGACTCACCCTGGTCGTGGACGAGGGACAGGACCTGCCACCGGAGTTCTACCGCCTCTGCCGACTGCTGGGAGCCCGCACGATGGTGTACGCGGACGAGTGCCAGAGTCTGACCGACACCAACTCCACGCTGGCCGAGATCGCTGAGCGCCTGGGCCACTGCGCGCGCCACGAACTCGACGGCAACCACCGCAACACCCGGCAAATCGCCTCCTTCGCGGCTCATTTCCACACCGGAGCCGGCATGCCTCCGATCCCGGAACGGGACGGCCATTAAATATGATATACAAAAGGTTGGGTTCTGGCGATCCGAGGCTGCCGAGCAGCCCCAGTGGGAGGTGCGCCCATGGACGTGGCAAAGAAGGTCGCCGTCGTGGCAGGCGGAGCGTCGGGCATGGGGCGGGCAACTGCCCTGGCGCTGGCAGGACGAGGGGCCTTGGTGGCAGTGCTCGATCTGCCGTCGGGGGCCGGTAAGGAGGTGGCCGCGGAGCTCGGTGGCGGTGCGACCTTCCATCCCTGCGACATCACTGATGCCGATGGCACCGAGGCCGCCCTGGCTGCCGTCGTGGAGGCCCACGGGTCGCTGCATGTCGCGGTCAACACGGCGGGCGGCGGCGTCAGCAGGCGCATCATCGGCAAGGACGGCCCGATGCCGCTGGCGGACTTCCGGCGGCTCGTCGAGCTGAACCTCGTCGCGACATTCAACCTCAACCGCCTGCAGGCCTGGCACATGAGCAAGAACGAGCCCGACGAGGGCGGAGAGCGGGGGGTCATCGTCAACACGTCCTCCATCGCCGCCTTCGAGGGCCAGATCGGCCAGGTCGCGTACTCGGCGGCCAAGGCGGGCATCGCCGGGATGAGCCTGACCATGGCGCGCGATCTCGGCAGCCTGGGAATCCGGGTGATGACCATCGCGCCCAGTCTGTTCGCGACCGGACTTCTCGAAGGCGCGTCGGAGGACGTCATCGCCACCCTCACCAAGGACGCGGCCTTCCCCAAGCGGGCCGGCCTCCCCGAGGAGTACGCATGGCTGGCCGAGGCCATCGTGCGCAACCCCATGCTCAACGGGCAGACGATCCGGCTCGACGGGGGCCAGCGGTTCGCCCCGAGGTGAGGCGGAGCAGGCAGCGGATCACCCTGCTACGAGGAGGAGTTGCCCCATGACCGAAGCGGTGATCGTCTCGGCCGTCCGCACACCGATCGGGCGGTCCCACAAGGGAACGTTGCGCGAAGTCGACGCCTTCCAGCTCGCGCGCACGGCCGTCACCGCGGCCGTCGATCGCTCGGGGCTTCCCGTGGAGGAGATCGACGACCTGGTGCTCGCCGAATCACTGCAGGGCGGTGGCGTCATCGGGCGGTACGTGGCGCTGGAGGCGGGCATGACCGCGGTGCCGGCCGTTGCCGTCAACCGTCATTGCGCCGGAGGGCTTTCGGCCGTGCAGCTCGCTGCGGCGTCGATCAGGTCCGGCATGGACCGGGTGGTCATCGCCGGCGGAACCGAGAGCCTCAGCACCATGCCGCGCGTACTGAAGTCCGTGCCGCCGTCGGCGGGGGAGCCGACTGCGTGGATGTCGCCGACGCATCCCGAGACGCCCCGCGCGCCGGCGGCGGACATGTCGGTGACCGTCGGCGAGAACACCGCGAGGCTCGCCGGGATCGGCCGGAAAGAGGCGGACGCCTGGGCCCTCGCCTCGCACACCCGCGCGGCCACCGCCATAGCGGCAGGGCACTTCGCGCAGGAGATCACTCCGGTGCCGCTGCCGGACGGGAGTGAGTTCGGCGTCGACGAGCATCCGCGCGCGGGCACGACCGCGGAACGGCTCGCGGAACTGCCCGTACTGCACCCCGAGTTGGACGGGGCGGTCATCACCGCGGGAAACTCCGCAGGGCTGAACGACGGAGCCGCCGCCCTCGTCGTCACCTCCGACGGCTACGCCGCGGCCCATGGGATCGCGCCGCTCGGCCGGGTCGTCGCCTGGGCGTCGGTCGGGGTCGAACCGGAGCGGACCGGCCTGGCCCCGACGCTCGCGATCCCGCTGGCACTGGAGCGGGCCGGACTCAAGTCCAGCGACATCGATCTCTTCGAGATCAATGAGGCGTTCACCACCGTGGCCGCCGCATCGAGCAAGATCCTCGGCATCGAGGAGACACGCCTCAATGTGAACGGGAGCGGATGCGGCCTGGGGCATCCGGTCGCGGCGACAGGAGCCCGGATGGTCGTCACCATGCTCGGTGAACTGCGCCGCAGGGGCGCGACGTTCGGATGCCTCTCGATGTGCGCGGGCGGCGGCCTGGGCTCCGCGCTCATCGTCGAGCTGCTGTGATCCGGGCCCGGACGCGGGCGAGCGCCTCGGCGAACTCGGGCTGGGTCATGGACCATTGCTGAGCCTGAAGCTCGACCGCGAAGGCCGCGTCCGCGTCGGTGAGCGTCAGACTGCGGATCAGGGTCTCCTTCGTTCTGCGGACGAGGCGGGGCGACCGTTGCGCGGCTCGCGTGGCGAGCGACATGACGGTCTGTTCCAGCTCGCTCTCTGCGACACAACGCCAGGCGAGTCCGTGTTCGACGGCCTGCTGCCCGGTCAATGTGTCACCGCACAGGACCATGGCGGCGGCCCCTTGCGCACCGACGCGGGCGGCGAGGCGGAAGAGATGGCCGCCGCCCGGGTGGATACCGACGTCCAGGAACCGCGGGTCGAACCGGGCCCCCGGTGTGGCGATGACGATGTCACAGGCCAGCGGCAGGTTGACACCGGCACCGATGGCGGGGCCGGCGACAGCGGCGATCGTCGGGACCGGGGCACCGGCCAGAGCCGTCATCCCCGCGAACATCGCGGGGAGCGGGTCGGCGCGGTCGAGCAACGCGTCGAGCGAGCCGCCCGCGCAGAACACCGGTGGCGCTGCGGTCAGGACGAGCGCTCGGGCGCCGGCATCCAGTGCGTCCCCTACGGCGTGCGCGAGGTCGTCGCTCAACTGCCTTGACAGCGCGTTGCGGTGATCGGGATCGGCCAGGGTCAGCACGGCCACCCCCTCGGTGAGGCGGGACTCGACGAGGGCGTCGCCGACGGGCTTCGACATGGGGTGCCCCTTCCGTAAGTCGAATAGATATTATATACAAGTTGCATGCAGCCTTTGACCGGAACCCTGGTCCTCGCCCTTGAACAGGCCGTCGCGGGGCCCCTGTGCACGCGTCACCTGGGTGACCTGGGCGCGCGTGTCGTCAAGGTGGAGAGTCCAGGAGGCGGTGACTTCGCCCGTGACTACGACGACGTGGTGAACGGCCTGTCGGCGCACTTCACCTGGGCGAACCGGAACAAGGAGTCCGTGGTGCTGGACCTCAAGCAGCCCGCCGGGCGACAGGCGCTGGACCGCCTCATCGCCCGGGCCGACGTCGTGGTGCAGAACCTCGCACCGGGTGCGGCGGCCCGACTGGGCGTGGGGTCGGCGGAGTTGAGGTCCCGCAGGCCCGAGCTGATCGCCGTCGACATCTCCGGTTACGGACGCGGCGGCCCGTATGCGCAGGCGCGCGCGTACGACCTGCTCGTGCAGTCCGAGGCCGGTTCGTGTGCCATCACCGGGACGGCCGGGGCCCCGGCCAAGCCGGGCATCCCGCTCGCCGACATCGGAGCGGGCATGTACGCGTTCGCGAGCGTGCTCGCGGCGCTCTACGCACGGCAACGGACCGGCGACGGCGCGACGATCTCCGTAGGACTCTTCGATGCCGTCGCCGAATGGATGGGCTTCGCGCTCAACCAGGCCCGCTACGGGGGAGTGGACCTGGAACCCAACGGCGTGAGCTCGCCCATGGTCGCACCCTACGGCGCCTACCGGACGGCCGACCTGCAGACTCTGGTCCTCGGCACGACGAACGACTCCGAGTGGCGCCGGCTCGCCACGAAGGTGCTCGACCGCCCCGATCTCGCCGACGATCCGCGGTACGCGACGAACAGCGGGCGGGTGGCCCGACGCGGGGAGCTGGACGAGGTCATCGGGGAGTGGGCGGGGCGGCACACACTCGCCGAGTGCCGGGTACGGGCGGAGAGCGCGGGCCTGGGGCATGCGCGGCTCAACAGCCCGACCGAGGTGCTCGGCCATCCTCAGCTCACGGAGCGGAACAGGTGGCGAGAAGTGGACTCGCCCGTCGGGCCGGTCAGTGTGCTGATGCCGCCGCCGGAAACCGATGCCTGGACCTGGCGCCTCGATCCGGTGCCCGGGCTCGGCGAGCACACGGAGTCCGTCCTCAAGGAGCTGGGCTGCACCGCCGCGGAGATCGAGGCGCTGACCGAGGGGTCCGCCGCATGAACGACGCGGACATCGCCGGCCTTCTCCTCCGCCTGGTGCTCGGTGGCACGATGATCGCCCACGGCTGGAACCACGCGTTCGGCGGCGGACGACTGCCGGGAACCGCCCGCTGGTTCGAGTCCATCGGGATCCGGCCCGGCAGACTGCACGCCCTGCTCGCCACACTGACCGAGCTCGGCGCAGGAGTACTGCTGGTCGCCGGCCTGCTGAACGCACTCGCCGCCGGCGCGGTGATCGGCACCATGGCCGTCGCCCTGATCGCCAACCACCTGCGCAACGGCTTCTTCATCTTCCGGCCCGGAGAAGGCTACGAGTACGTCCTGATGATCATCGTCGTGGCGGCGGCACTGGCCGCCCTGGGCCCCGGGAGGCTCTCCGCCGACCATCTGATCGGCGTCGGACTCGACGGCTGGTCAGGGCTCGCCACCGCCGTCGGGATCGGCTCGGTCGGCGCGGCCGGGCTGCTCGCGACCTGCTGGCGGCGGCCGGCGCCCCGACGTCAGACCGACCCCGACCGCCAGGCCGACGACCCCCAACTCCAGCCCGAGTAGAGACCGTTCGACCCAAGGTTCCCAGGAGGACTGATGGAGATCCCGAAGCTGATCGACGTGGACGCCCATGTCGTCGAGCCGCCGACCCTGTGGAGCAGCCGGCTTCCCGCGCGGCTCAAGGAGCGCGGGCCGCGCATCGTGCACGCACCAGGCGGCGAGGTCGAACTCGTCGACGGCAAGTACGTCGAGAAGCCCGGCACCGAGGGGCCCGACGTGGCCTGGTGGGTCTACGAGGACACCTGGACCCAGATCAAGCGGTACATAGCCGCGGCCGGCGTACCCGCGGACGAGGTCACCAACGACGGTGTCACCTATGAGGACATGCGCCCCGGCTGCTGGATCCCGTCGGAGCGCATCGCGGACATGGAGCTCAACGGGGTCGAGGCGCAGATGTGCTTCCCCAACTACCCGCGTTTCTGCGGTCAGATCTTCCTCTGGGGCAAGGACCGCGACCTCGCGCTCCAGTGCGTCAAGGCCTACAACGACTGGATGGTCGAGGAGTGGTGCGGTTCCAGCGGGGGCCGGCTCATCCCGCAGTGTCTCATCCCCCTGTGGGACGTCGACCTCGCCGTCGCCGAGCTGCGCCGCAACGCGGCCCGCGGCGTGCCGGCCGTCGCGTTCAGCGAACTGCCCGCGTACCTGGGCCTGCCGAGTCTGCACTCGCGGTACTGGGACCCGTTCTTCGCGGCCTGCGAGGAGACGGGCACGGTGCTCTCCATGCACATCGGCTCGGGCACCAAGACGCCGCAGACCTCGCCCGACGCACCAGGAGCGGTCGGCGCGACCATCATCTTCGGCAACAGCGTGGCCAGCATGACGGACTTCCTGTTCTCGGGCGTCCTGCACCGATTCCCGAAGCTGAAGCTGCTGTACGCCGAGGCGCAGATCGGATGGGTGCCGTACCTGCTCGAACGGGTCGACGACGTCTGGGAGACGCACCGCGGCTGGGCGCAGGGCCAGAACCAGTGCCCCGAGCCACCGTCCACGTACTACTACCGGCAGATCACCAGCTGCTTCTTCAAGGACAACGTGGGGGTGGAACTGCTCGACCGGGTCGGCCTCGACAACGTGACCTTCGAGACGGACTACCCGCACCAGGACGGCACCTGGCCGCGCTCGCGCGAGGCGGCCGCCGAACAGTTCGGACACCTCGACGAGAAGGCCGTCCGCCAGATCGCCCGGGGCAACGCCATCAGGCTCCTCGGCCTTGACCTTCCGGTCTGACCTGCAAGTTTGATATTTGAGGTAATCTGCAATCAGCCCGACTGCAGGACCAATCGATCAACTGCAGGACTACGAGTCGAGGACGTGACGGTCATCAGCAAGGTCCAGGGGTCCGCCGCCCTGCCGGCGAGCGACGAGCACAGGGCGCTGCCGGGCGCCAACCTGCCCAGGCTCAGCAGCGGCGAGCAAGTGCGCCTCTATGTACGCCGGTTGGTCTTCGACGGCTACCTCGAGGCGGGCCAGAAGGTGCCGCAGGACGCGATCGCGGAGGCCCTCGGCGTCTCCCGTATCCCGGTCCGTGAGGCGCTCATCGTCCTGGAGCGCGAGGGCTGGGTGACGATGATCCCGCACCGTGGCGCCTTCGTGAACGCCCTCGACGAGAACTCCGTGCGCGACCACTACGAGCTGTACGGGATGTTCTACGGGTTCGCGGTGCGCCGTGCCGTCGAGCGCCGGGGCGCCGATCTCGCGCAACGCCTCAAGCCGATCCAGGAGCAGATCCACAAGGAGAAGGACGCCGGCCGGCTGCACGAGCTGACCCTGTCCTTCCATCGCGCGGTCATCGACGCGGCACAGTCGCCGCGGCTGAAGACGGTGGTCCGGCAGATGACCGACATCGTGCCCGGCAACTTCTTCGAGTTGGTCCCGGGGGCCGACGCTCTGGAGCGTGACGGCACCGCGGCGATCGTGGCCGCCATCGAGCGGGGTTACTCGGAGATCGCGGAGCGCGAGTACGGAACCATGTTGCGGCGCCAGGGCGATCTGGTCGTCGACCTCTTCCGTACGAAGGGTCTGCTGGAGGCGGAGGCCGCGACGGAAGCGGGTTCCTGATCGGTCCACGGTCCGGATCGCCGGGCGGTCGTCGCATCCGGACCGCCCGGCATCCGGGGACGTACGCGCACCTGAGCGTGAATACTTTATGCGATAGGAGGCGGTATGGCGGACTGGGTGAACGACGACCAGTACAGCCTTCTCGATCTGCTGGACCGACGGCTGTCCGCCGATCCGGACGGGTCCTTCCTCGACCTGTGCGGTACGCCGTACTCCGCCGCCGAGCTCGACCGCGAGGCGGAGCGCGTCGCGATCGGCCTGGCGGAGCTCGGTGTGGGCCGCGGGTCCACGGTCGCGACCATCCTGGAGAACGGTCCCGAAGCGGTGGTCGTGTGGTTCGCGATCCACCGCCTCGGGGCGATCTCGGTCCCGGTCAACACGGCCCTGAAGGGCGCGCTGCTGCGGCATCAGCTCCACGACGCGTCCTCGTCCGTGGTCGTGGTGCACGCGGAGCTCATGGAACGTCCGCTGGCTGTCCTCGACAGCTTGGACGACGTACGCCACCTGGTCGTCGTCGACGAGAACGGGCGTGCGCTGCCCGAGGCGCCGGGCGTTGCCGTGCACGCATGGGACGACCTGCTGAAAGCCTCCGGCAGTCGGTCACCGACGCTGGTACGGCCCTCGGATCTCGGGACGATCGTCTACACCGGCGGCACCACCGGCCCGTCCAAGGGCTGCGCCCTCAGCCACCAGTACCACCTGTCGATCGCCCGGCAGATCATCGACTCGTGGGGCCGCACCCCCGAGGACGTGGTGTGGAGTCCGCTTCCGCTCTTCCACTTCAACGCCATCTCGTGCCTGCTGACGGGCACACTGCTCAGCGGCGGCCGCGCGGCGCTCTCCCGGCGATTCTCCGTCTCGGGATTCTGGCCCGAGATCAACCGGACCGGCGCCACGATCGCCTCCATGCTCGGTTCGCTGGCCGTACTCGTCGCCAAGGCCGGTGATCACCCCGGCGCGCGGAACTCGGGAACGGCCGACGCGAACACGACCCTGCGTCTGGTCACGGGAGCGCCGATGCCACCGGAGATCGACGCGCTCTTCCGGTCCAGGTTCGGCGTGACCACGTTCAGCAACGCCTACGGGACCACCGAGGCGTCCCTCATCTCGTGGCTGCCGGCCGGGAACCCGGGGAAGCCCGGCTCGGCGGGACTGGTCAACTCCGACGCCTTCATTGTCGACATCTTCGATGACGACGACCGCTCCGTCCCGGTGGGCACCGAAGGCGAGATCGTCTGCCGGCCTCGCAAGCCGCACGCCATGTTCGAGGGCTACTGGAAGCGCCCGGAGGCCACCGTCCAGGCTTGGCGAAATCTCTGGTTCCACACCGGGGACATCGGGCGGATCGACGCGGACGGCTACCTGTACTTCGTGGACCGCAAGGCCGACTACATGCGACGGCGCGGAGAGAACATCTCCAGCTGGGAGATAGAGAAGGTCTTCCACGAACACCCCGCTGTGCGCGATGTCTGCGTCCATGCCGTGGCCAGCGCCGTGTCCGAGGACGACGTCAAGGTCACCGTCGTACTCAAGGAACCGGACGAGGGCGAGCGGCCGACCGAAGAGGACCTGTGCCGCTGGTCGATCGACCAACTCCCGTACTACGCCGTACCGCGCTACTTCGAGTTCCGCGACGCGCTCCCGCTGAGCGCGACCGGCCGCTCCGCCAAGCATGTGCTGCGGGCGGAAGGCGTCACTGAGGCGACCTGGGACCGCGAAGCCGCCGGCATCGCCTTCGAGCGCCGCTGATGAGCGAGGACTCACCGATGACGCACCACAACGCGCAGTCGGGCGACGACAGTCCGACAGGCCTGACCGGAGACGATCTGGGGACGCCGTTTCTGCGCCTGGAACGCGAGGGCCCGCTCGCCTGGTGCATCGTCGACCGGCCCGACTCCCGCAACGCGCTCACCAGCGCCATGTACTTCGGCATCCGCCGAGCCGTCGACGTGGTGAACCGCGACGATTCCCTGTCCGCCCTGATCATCACCGGAACCGACGACATCTTCATGCCGGGCGGCGAACTGCGCGGCAAGGAGCCCGACCGCTGGCTGGACTTCCCCGACCTGCTCGGCATGGACTCCACACCGTTCGAGGCCATCCGCCGGTCCCCGAAGCCGGTCGTCTCGGCCGTCAACGGCAAGGCGCAGGGCGGCGGTCTGCTCATCGCGATGCTCTCCGACGTCGCGGTCGTCGGCGAGAGCGTCACGGTGCGGGCCCCGGAACTGCTCCGCGGGATCGCTGACACGGGTTACGCCGCCTACCTTCCCGCGCAGATCGGCATCGCCCGCGCCCGCGACATGCTCCTGACCGGACGCGAGGTCACCGCGCACGAGGCCGAGAGCTGGGGCATGTTCAGCCGTGTCGTGCCCGACGACGAGGTGCGCGAGACGGCACGCGAGGTGGCGGTCGACATCTGCCGCACCGCACCGCAGGCCCGGCTCCAGGTGAAGCGCATCATCAACGACCGCTACGGCATGGTCGACCGCACCACGATGGACGCCTTCCTGTACTCGGCCGAGATGCGTGAGGGAACGCGCGCGTTCGCCGAGAAGCGGGAACCGGACTGGGTCCCGGAGGCGTTCCGGACGGGGCGCCGCCTCTGACGGATCAGGCGGGCGCAGGCCGCGCTACTCCTCCGGAGCGAGGACCTCGCCCGTCTCCCTGTCGCGGACCAGGATCGCCTGGACCGGACAGGATTCCGCGGCGTCGAGGACCGCCTCGTCCGGCGGCACCGCGGTCTCGACTGCCTGGGCGCGATTGCCGACCAGAGCGAAATGTTCCGCGGCCACGGCGGCGCAACCGCCGGTACCGAGACAGGCCGCACGGTTGACTTCGATGCTCCACATCGGCTCTGTCACCGCCACCTTCCTTGTGGACAAAGGGAACTACCAGCAGCCGCGCCCGAGGGCGTCAGGCGATGACCTTCGCGTCGCGGAGTTCTGTGAGCTCGCCCGGGGAGAGGCCGAGTTCCTGGGCGAGCACCTCGTCGGTGTGTTCGCCGAGCCACGGCGGGCGTTGCGTCTCGGGCTCGGGTACGTCCGCGAGCTTCACCGGATTTCCCGGTACGAGGACGGGCTGGGCGACTCCGTCCGTACGGGGGAGCGGTACGAGCATGTTCCGTGCCAGGACGTGCGGGTCGGCCGCGACCTGGGCGTCGGCCAGGCAGGGGCCCGCGGCGATGCCGTGGCCGGCCAGCAGCGCGCTGGCTTCGACAGCGGTGCGGGCCGCCGCCCAGGACTCGATGGCCGGGCGGAGGACGTCCTCCAGGTGCTCCAACCAGCCCTCACGCGTGGCGAGTCGGGGATCCGAGGTCCACTCGGGGTGGCCGATGAGTTCGGCCAGTTTGGCGAAGTGCTGCTCGCGACCCACCTGGAGGACGAACCAGCCGTCCTTGGCGCGGAAGCCATGCATGATCAGCGGACCCAGTTCGCCGCGCCGCAGGCCCATGGACCAGAAGTTGGTGACGATGTCCGTCATCGAGATCATCGCGTCGAACATCGCGACGTCGACGTACTGACCTCGACCCGTCGTCTCGCGGTGGCGCAGTGCGGCCAGGATGCCGATGGTGGCGAAGAGTGCCGCGCCGATGTCGCCGAGAGCGCCGACCGGGGCGACGGTGGGCGGTGCGCCCTCGGCGCGCTTCATCTCGTAGATGCCGGACATGGCCTCGACGATCGGAGCGTACGCGGGCCAGTCGCGGTACGGGGTGGGCGTGGTGTTGCCGAAACCGGAGACCGATACGTAGATCCCCTGGGGGTGGCGCCGCCGCATGTCCTCGTAGCCGAGACCGAGCCCGGACAGCACACCGGGGCGGGAGTTCTCGGCGATCACATCGAAGTAGGGGGCCAGGCGCAGGGCGAGTTCGCGGCCCCGCTGGTCCTTGAGGTCGATGCAGATGCTGCGCTTGCCCAGGTTGTTGCGCAGGAACGTGGCACCGACGCTGCGGCCTTGCGGATCCTTGATGGCGGGGAGCGAGGCGCGGCCGGAGTCGCCGCCCCTCGGTGACTCGATCTTGACGACGTCGGCGCCGAGGCGGCCGAGGAGCTGCGTGGCGTAGGGAAGCGCCTGCATCTGCTCGAACGCGAGGATCCGGACGCCGGCCAGCGGCCGGTCGGAAGTACTCGAAGGCATGCGCCAAGTCTAAGCGTAGGTTAGATATTTTATACAAGATGCAGTTAGCTTGGTCTCATGCGAGGAATCCTGGGTTGGGGCGCCTACGTCCCCTTCGGACGCCTGGACCGGCGCCAGATCGCACCGGCACTCTCGGGTACGCGATCAGTCGCCGGCTATGACGAAGACGCGACGACGATGGGGGTGGCGGCAGCACGCCTGGCGCTTCGCCAGACCCCCGCAGAACCCGCGGCACTGTGGTTCGCCACCGCGGATCCGCCCTATCTCGACCGCACCAACGCGACGGCCGTGCACGCGGCCCTGCGTCTCGGGCGGACCTGCGCCGCCTACGACGCCGTCGGCTCCGTACGGTCCGCGGTGGGGACGCTGCGTACCGCCCTCACCTCCGCCGGGCCGACCCTCGTGGTCGCATCCGACCTGCGAACCGGCCGCCCGGGCGGGCCGGACGAAGCGGCCGGTGGAGACGGCGCGGCCGCGCTGCTCATCGGGTCCGACAGCGATGGACCGGTGCTGGCGGAACAGGTGGCGACGGCGTCGGTCACCGCGGAGTTCCTGGACCGTTGGCGGATCCCGGGGGAGCCCGCCTCCCGCCTGTGGGAGGAGAGGTTCGGCGAGACCGTCTACACCGACCTGGGGCGCGAGGCGCTCAAGTCGGCGTTGGAGGAGGCGGAGCTGGCTCCCGGAGACGTCGGCGCCCTCGTCGTGTCCGGTCTGCACGCGAGGGCCGCGAAGACGGTCGCGGCCACATCGGGTGTCCCGGCCGAGGCCGTGGTCGACCGTCTCGACGGACGCGTGGGGAATCCGGGTGCGGCTCAGCCGGCCCTGTTGCTCGCCGCCGCGCTGGAACAGGCAGCCCCCGGTCAGGTGATCGTGCTCGTCTCGCTCGCCGACGGGGCCGACGCCTTCGTGTGGCGCACGACGCCCGCACTGCGTGATCATCCGCAGCCGGTGCCGCTGCTCCAGCAGCTCGATTACGGCCGTCCCGTGCCGTATCTGACGTTCCTGGCCTGGCGCGGCATGCTGGACCCCGAACCACCGCGCAGGCCCGAGCCGGCGCGCGCCTCCGCGTCGGCGGCTCTGCGCAACCACGACTGGAAGTTCGGCTTCGTCGGCTCCGCGGACGAGGGCGGGACCGTCAGTCTCCCGCCGTCGCCCCTGGACACCAGCGCCGTCGCCATGGCCGATCGCACGGGGACGGTCGTCACGTACACCGTCGACCGCCTCGCCTACTCGCCGAGTCCGCCCGTGGTGTTCGCGGTCGTCGACTTCGACGGCGGCGGGCGGCTTCCGGTGGAACTCACCGACGTCGACATCGACGAACTGGCCATCGGCGGGCGGGTCGAGATGAGCTTCCGCCGGCTGCACACCGCCGACGGCGTGCACAACTACTTCTGGAAGGCGCGGCCCGTCCGCGAGAAGGGCGTCTGACATGGGGTCCAACGCAATCACCGACCGCGTCGCGATCGTCGGCATGGGATGTACGCGCTTCGGCGAGCGCTGGGACATGGGCTTCGACGATCTGCTGATCGAGGCCGCGCAAGGGGCGTTCTCGTCCGCCGGAATCGGCAAGGACGACGTGGACGCGTACTGGCTGGGGACGGTCCAGTCGGGGATGAGCGGGCTGGCCCTCTCGCGTCCGCTGCGTCTGGACAACAAGCCCGTGACCAGGGTCGAGAACTACTGTGCCACCGGGTCCGAGGCACTGCGGCAGGCGGCCTACGGCGTCGCGAGCGGTGCGTACGACGTCGCCGTGGCGATCGGGGGAGAGAAGGTCAAGGACTCCGGCTACCAGGGCCTCAACGCCTTCCCCATACCCGGGGACGGCACGGCGCGCTCGCTGACCGCCGCGGCCATGTTCTCGATGATCGTGCCCGCGTACGCGGCCCGCCACGGCGTCGACGAGGACGAGCTGCGCACGGCGCTGGCCCGTATCGCCTCGAAGAACCATGCCAACGGCGCCCGGAATCCGCGGGCGCAGTTCCGCAGGGAGATGACCGTGGAGCGGCTGTGCGCGATGCCCGCGGTCGCCGGGCGGCTGTCCGTGCTCGACTGCGCGGGCGTGGCCGACGGCGCGGCCGCCGCGGTCGTGGTCCGGGCTGAGGACGCGCATCGGTACACGGACAACCCGCTGTTCATCAAGGCGCTGTCGTTCGTCTCGGGCGACGGGCGAGGCCTGATGGACCCGGACTACGACTACACGACGTTCCCGGAGGTGGCGGCCGCGGCGCGGGAGGCCTATCGGCAGGCGGGCATCGCCGATCCGCGAACGGAGCTCGCGCTGGCGGAAGTTCACGACTGCTTCACGCCGGCCGAGCTCGTCCTCCTGGAGGACCTCGGGCTCGCCGAACGAGGCACCGCCCATCAGCGCGTCATGGACGGTGCCTTCGACCTGGACGGCGAGCTGCCGGTGAACCCCGACGGTGGCCTGAAGTCCTTCGGGCACCCCGTCGGGGCCACCGGCCTGCGGATGGTCTTCGAGGCGTGGCTGCAGCTGCGGGGCGAGGCACCCGCCGAGCGAAGGATCGCGACGTACGGGAAGCGATCCCTCGCCCTCACTCACAACCTCGGCGGATACCCAGGGGAGATGGTGAGTTTCGTCGGCGTCTTCGGCACCGGCTGACCACCCCGAGGCTGATCAGTCGGTCCAGTCGACGCGGTCGGCGCGGGACGGCTGTCGGCCCGTCCTCGTCGGGGAGAGGGGCGCGTCGGCGAGCAGGATCCGCTGCCGGGCCCGTACGAACACCTCGGTGGTGGGGAGCAGTTCACGGCCCTGGGCCGCGTCCGCTTCGGCGCCGGCCCAGGCCTCCCACGTGGGGATCGTCCACAGCAGGACGCACTCGTCCCGGTTGCGCATGGCCGTGGTCCAGGCGCCGGTGAGCCGCCAGCCGTAGTTGGCGCCGATCTTCTCCGCGTCCTCCCACGCCGCGTCCAGAAAGCGCCATGCGCCACCGGGGCTCGTGGTGATGATCTCGTGTGCGTAGGCGGCTCCCCGGTGTTCACCGCCGTTGACCAGCTCCTCGATGGTCGGCATCTTCGGATGCGGTACGAGGATGCGGTCGAAGCCTCCGGACCGCATCTCGGCTGCCGCCGCCCACCACTTGGCCAGAGCCGGATCCTGCAGTTCGGGGTGGCCCAGCTCGTGCCGGAAGGACTCCGCGAGCCCGTCGAAGGCGTCCTCCTCCCAGATGTTGACGACCTGCGGCCACGTTCCGGTCGAGCCGACCACGCCCCAGATGCCGTAGCAGAGCTGGTTGCGCTCCTCCTGGGCGAGCGGGCTCCAGTTGGCGGCCATGTGCTGCATGTACCGGGCCCTGTTGTGTCCGACCACGTTGATGAACTCGTGGATGTAGACCTTGGTGTTCACTGTGAGCACCCCTCCTTGCCTGCACAAGCCTGCGGCTGGCGATTGTCTGTATCTTATATATTGTTTTCTTTATTGACACCCAGATGGTGCCTTCATACGCTCGCCGCTGAGCGCGGTTCGCGCATCCACCCCAGACGAAGCGGGAGCGCCGCATGCACGGTTACAAGGGCGCCAGGAGCAGGTCGCGGCTGGTCGCGGTCGTGGCAGTGATGACGCTGATGTCGGCCTGCGCCGCGGAGAGCGGCGGGTCCGGCGGCTCAGGCGGGGCCGGCGGCTCCGGCGGCGCGGCCCTCGGTGACACCATCAAGATCGGCGGGCTTGTCACCAAGACCAGCCCGATCGGATACACCACGGGCGAGGCGGAGACCGGGGCCAAGGCGCGCTTCGCGCGGGCCAACGCCGAAGGCGGGGTGCACGGCCGAAAGATCGACTTCATCGGGGCCGAGGACGACGCCATGACCGCCGCCACCGCCGATGCGGCCGTCAAGAAGCTCGTGCAGCGCGAGAAGGTCTTCGCGATCGTCCCGTGGATCGCGTTCGGCGCCGGGACGTCACCGGTCGCCGAGAGCGCCGGTGTCACCCGGTTCGGCTGGGGTGTCAGCAAGGGCTGGTGCTCGTCGAAGCTGTCGTACGGCGTGAGCGGCTGTCTGCAGCCGGAGGAGAGCACGGACGAGGACGTGCTGTGGAGCCGCGGGTACGGGCCGCATCAGCTCGCCGATGAAATGGGTGGCAAGGGCGGCCGGGCCGACGGCCAGGCGGTCTGGATCCAGGGCTTCGACAACAGCGACAGCACCGACGGCGTGAAGGCGACCAAGGGGCTCTTCACCACGGCCGGCTTCGAGGTGGCCGGGGCGTCGGCGTCCATTCCCGCAGCCGCGCCGCCGCAGGACTGGCTCCCGTACATCAACAAGATCATGAAGTCGAACGACGGCGGTCCGCCGGACGTCGTCTACTCGATCATGTCCGGTGCGACGAACCTGGGGATGTACGGCGCCCTGCGCAAGGCCGGCTACCAGGGCATCATCGCCGACTCCACCAGCTACGACCCCCGGCTGCTCGCCGACCCCCAGGGCGCGCAGGTCATGGAGGGCGTCTACACCGGGATCTCCTTCGCTCCGTTCGAGGCGGACACCCCGGAGGTCGAGCAGATGATGGCGGACGTCCGCGAGGAAGACCCCCAGCATGTGTTCACGCAGGCCACCGCGATGGGGTATTGGGCCGCCGACATGTTCCTGACCGCACTGGAGAAGGCCGGCAAGGACGTCACCGCCGAGTCGTACCGGGAAGCGCTCGACACGCTGCAGTACGAGAACGCCGCCATCGGCAAGCTCAGCTTCCCCGAGAACAAGACGGAGCCGAGCTCCTGTTCGTCGCTGGTGCAGGTACGCAAGGGCCGGTTCGTCGAGGCGCAGCCGCTCGAGTGCTTCGACAAGTGATCTGTTCCGCCCGCAGGCCCGGCCGGGCCTGCGGGCCCGAGGCCCTGGGAGACCTTGTATGACGGAGCTTGTCGGCTACGTGCTGAGCGGACTGGTGACGGGCGCGATCTTCGCCGTGATGGCGTCCGGGCTCACGCTGTCCTATGCGGCGACCGGGGTGCTCAACTTCGCCCATGGCGCCGTCGGGTTCACCAGCGCGCTGCTCTTCTTCGAGCTCACGAACGGCGCGGGCTGGCCGCCGTGGCTCGCCGCCATTGTCACCATCGGCGGGGTGGCACCGCTGCTCGGCCATGTCCTGCACCGGATCATGTTCAAGGGTCTGGCCACCTCGGGGGAGATCGCGCAGATCGTCGCTACGATCGGCCTCAGCATCGCGCTCCCCGCGCTGGGTATGTGGATCGTCGATCTGCTGATCTCGGCGGGCGCCGGCATTCCGACCATGACCGAGGGCAGAAGCGCCCGCGGGATCGGTCCGCGGCCGGTGGAGGCCTGGCACCCCTTCTCCTGGCTGACGCTGGACTCCGACCAGGTCACGACCTTCGCGTTCGCCGTCCTTGCCGCGCTCGTCCTGTGGGCGGTGATGCGGCACACGACGCTCGGTCTGCGCATGCGGGCCACGGTGGACCGGCGCGACCTCGCGACGCTGCGCGGCATCGACGCCGACGCCGCCTCGGCCCAGGCCTGGATGCTCAGCTCCACGCTCGCCGCGCTGGCGGGGGTGCTCGCCATCCCGACCCTCGGCGTCGACGCGTCGGCCTTCACGCTGCTGCTGTTCGCGTCGGCGACGGCCGCGGTCTTCGGGCGGCTGCAGTCGATACCGATCACCTTCGCCGCGGGCCTGGCGCTCGGTGTCGTACAGAATCTCGTGGCGGGATACGCCGACTTCGCCGAGGAGATCACCGGTCTGCGCAGCGCGATACCGGCCATGCTGCTGTTCGCCGGGCTGCTTGTCTTCAACCGCTCGCGCGAGCGCGTCGCCGGTTCGATCGCCGAGGACGCACCGCCACCCGACTACCTGGCCGACGTGCCCCGGCTGCGACGCGCGCTGCCCTGGGCGGCCGGTGTGGCCGGGCTCCTGGTGTGGGCGTTCGCGATCGGCGACGCGTACTGGACCGGTCTGGTCGCCCACGGCCTCGTACTCGCCCTGATCTTCAGCTCGTTCGTGGTGGTCACGGGGATCGGCGGCATGATCAACCTGGCGCAGGCGTCGTTCGCCGCGCTCGCCGCGCTCACTGTCGGCTACACCTTTCACAGCGGGCTTCCGTACGCGCTCGCCATGGTGCTCGGTGTGCTGGCGGCGATCGTCGCCGGACTGATCGTCGCCCTGCCGGCACTGCGACTCGGCGGACGCATCCTGGCCCTCGCCACCTTCGCTCTCGCCCTCGTCGCGGACCAGCTGCTGTTCCAGATCAACTCGTTCAGCAACGGCAGCGCGGGCTGGGAACTTCCCGCCCTCTCGCTCGGCTTCACCACGACGAGCGATCCCAAGGTGCAGATCGTGCTGCTGCTCGCGCTCATCGGCCTGGTCATGCTCATGGTCCGCAACCTGGAGGGATCCAGCTCAGGCCGGGCTGTCCTCGCGGTCCGTTCGACGCCGACGGCCGCGCAGTCGGCCGGAATCTCCGCGACGCGCGCCAAGCTGACGCTCTTCGCCCTGTCCTCGGGCATCGCGGGCCTGGGCGGCGTGCTGTACGGGACGGTCGCCGGACGCATCACGGTCACGGACCTGCCCGCGATGTCGGGCTTCGTGTGGCTGGCGGTCGTCGTGCTGCAGGGCGTACGGCGGATCGGTGGCGCGGTGCTCGCCGGGCTGATGGTCGCGCTCTTCCCCGAACTGCTCGCGGTGTTCACCCAGTCACCGCATCTGGGGGCGGTGCTCTTCGGCCTGGGCGGCATTCTGCTGGCCAGGCATCCCGACGGTGTGCTCGCGCAGTTCGCGGAGCGGCGCTACAAGAAGCGCAAGCGTGAAGGCCGTATGGAGAAGGCGGCCCTCACCGCAGTGCCTCAGCCGAGGCGGGGCGACGCGGCGCCGGCGCGGCTGCGCCTGGAGACAGTGGTCGCCGGATACGGCGATGCCACGGTGCTGCGCGGCGTCGACCTGGACGTCCCGGCAGGGAGTGTTGTGGCTCTGCTGGGCCCGAACGGCGCGGGAAAGACCACCATGTGCGCGACCGCGGCCGGCACGCTGCGACCGCTCGGCGGCCGCGTCCTCCTCGACGGCGAGGACATCACCGCCTGGCCGGCCCACCGCAGGGCGCGTGCCGGTGTGTTCCTGGCCCCCGAAGGGCGAGGCGTGTTCCCGGCGCTGACGGTCGAGGAGAACCTCGCCGTGTCCCTGCCGAGCCAGGCGGACAGGCAATCGGTGTACGAGCGGCTGCCACGCCTCGGCGAGCGGCGCAGCGTCCCCGCCGGCGCCCTGTCCGGCGGGGAGCAGCAGATTCTGGCGCTGGCCCCCCTCCTCGTGCACCCGCCGAAAGTGCTGATCGCCGATGAGCCGTCGCTGGGACTCGCCCCACTCGTCGTCGACCAGATCTTCCAGCTCTTCGGTGAGCTGCGGGACCAGGGCGTCGCCATCGTCGTGGTGGAGGAGAAGGCCACAGAGGTCCTGGGCCTCGCCGACTCCGTGGCCTTCATGCGTCTGGGGCGTGTGACGTGGGCCGGGCCGCGGTCCGAAGTCGACGACGACCGCCTCGCCACCGCCTATCTGGGACTCGCGGGAACGGAGCTGACCGGTGATCAGCATTGAGCAAGTCAGCGTCCGCTTCGGTGGCGTCCACGCTCTGACGGATGTCGGGCTGACCATCGAGGAGGGTGGCATCTGCGGTCTGATCGGCCCCAACGGCGCCGGGAAGACCACACTCTTCGATGTGGTCAGCGGTCTGCGTCGCCCGACGTCCGGCTCGGTACGCCTGCGCGACCGGGATGTGACCGGGGACGGCGCCCTGCACCGGTCCCGTCTCGGGGTGCGCCGCACCTTTCAACGCCCGCAGGTCTTCGGCCGGTTGACCGTGCTCGACAACGTCCTTGCCGCGCTCGAATGGCACGGGGGAGGCGGTGGCCTCGCCGCCGACCTGGTCGGCTGGCGCCCTCGGCGACGTCTGGCCGAGCAGCGGCGCGCTCGCGCCGCGGAGGCGCTGCGTCGCTGCGGCATCGAGGACCTGGCCCATGTCCACGCGGCGGACCTGCCGATCGGCCGGCGCCGGATGGTCGAGCTCGCCCGCGCGATCGTCGACGATCCGGCCGTCCTTCTGCTGGACGAACCCACCTCGGGCCTGGACGCCGACCAGACCGCACTGTTCGCCGAGGTGATCCGGTCGCTCGACACGACGATCGTGCTGGTCGAGCATGATGTGCCGTTTGTCATGGGGCTGAGCGATCGAGTCGTCGTGCTGAACCTGGGCAGGGTCATCGCGGACGGCCGGCCCGAGGAGGTCCACGCGGATCCTGTTGTTCGGGCCGCGTACCTGGGCTGATGCGCCGATGCCGAGGGCGGCTGGCCCGTCGGAGCCGCGCGGATCTTGAGGCGCGCTGGGGCTCCGCGCGCGGCCCTTGACCGCCTTCGGCAACGGGCGACACGTGCCGCACGCGGCCCTTGACCGCCTACGGCAATGGGCGCCACGTGCCGATTTCCTCGCCCCCGCGGCGTGCTGGTGGGCCCGGCACACCGTGGAGGCGACGTTGAAGGTCCATGGCGGCGGCCGACCTGCCGATGAACCTAGTCCGACGCCTTCACCCGCCCCGAAAGCAACCCCGCCAAGGCACCTCCGTCCACCAGCAGATCGGCACCTGTGATGAAACTGGCGTCCGGTCCCAGCAGATAGGCCGTCACTGCGGCGATGTCGTCCGGACTGCCGAGTCGTCTCGTTCCCGACGCGTCGACCATCGCCCGCATGAATCCACCCGCCTCCGACGCGAGTTCCTCCCGGCCCATGGCGGTCGAGATCACGCCGGGGCTGATCGAGTTGACGCGTGCGCCACGGTCGCCCCAGACCGTGCTCGCGGCGCGGACGCGGAGCTGGTTGGCGCGCTTGGCCAGGCAGTAGGCCTGCGCCGGGTCGGTGACCGTCGACGCGCTGAGGAACGGGAGGCTCAGCAACTCGTCGCTGGGGGTCTGGGCGAGGGCCGTTTCCTGATCGGGCGGGAGCGCACCGGCCAGGTGTCCGGCCATGCTGGACATGACCACGCCGGCTCCGCCAGGGGCCATCACCTCTCCGAACGCGTCCAGGACCAGCGCCACCCCCAGCAGGTCCACCCGGAGGATGGCGGCCACGGGTGCCTGGACGGGGGACAATCCGGCCGTGTGCACCACCTGCGTGACCCGTCCCAACTTCGCCGCGTCCGCGGCCAGCTCCGAGACGGATTCCCCGTCCGTCACGTCGACCTGCCGGGCCCGTACCTCGTGTCCGTCCTCGGCCAGAGCCTCCGCCGCGGAGTCGAGGACGGACTCGTTGTGGTCGGCGAGGAGCACCGTCCTGCCGGCCCCCTGACGACGGGCGACAGCGCGCCCCATACCGCCGACACCGATGACGACCACCACTTCAGAACTCATGGTTCACCTTTCGGAGCCATTCAGAGATGCGGATATACAGGACAGGGAGGTGGCCGGCGCCGCGATCAGAAGTCCGAGCCGCCGTCGACGTTGATGTCGGCCCCCGTCATGTACGTGTTGCGGCGCGAGGCGAGAAAGGCGATGACCGGGCCGATCTCCGCGGGGAGCGCCACCCGTCCGAGCTGGGCCGGGTGCCCGAAGTCCTCGCCGATGATCCGCATCGCCGCGACCTGATCGCCGTCGTCGATACGTCGTTCGGGCGGCAGTGCGGCCAGGTAGTCCCGCATGCCCTCCGAGAGGAAGGAACCGGGGGAGACGGTGTTCACCAGGATTCCGTCCGGGGCCAGGGTCTGGGAGAGGTTCTTGCTGAAGCTCGTCAGGGCCGCCTTGGCCGCGGTGTAGGCGACGAGTCCGGGTGACTGCCGTCGTACCGAATGTGCGGATACGTTGACGACCCTGGCCCATTCGGCACGGCGCAGCCACGGAAGGGCGGCGCGTGCGCAGCGGGCCGCGCTGACGATCCCGATGTCGAAGGTGGCGTGCCACTCCTCGTCGTCGAGTTCGTCGAAGGTACGGCCCACCCCTACGTCCGTCGGGCCCGCAGAGTTGATCAGCACATTGATCCCGCCCCAGCGGGCGCCCACTTCCGCGAAGGCGGCATCAACCGCCGACCGGTCGCCGAGGTCGACCGAGAGGCCCACTGCGTCCGCCGCGCCGAGGTCGAGCAGCGCTCGTACGGTGTCGTCGAGTGCGGCTCTGCCCCGGGCGAGGACCGCGACGTTCGCGCCCTCCGCGGCGATCACCTCGGCTGCCGCGCGGCCCATGCCCTTGGAACCGCCGTTGACGACCACGGAGGCGCCCTTCAGACCGAGATCCACTCGTACCTCCAGGTCGATTCCTGCGCTTTGTGAGCCCGATGGCCGGTCAGCGCGCTCGCCACGGGATCCGCCCGCCGGAAGCGAACAGGGCCTGCCCTTCGGCGAGATCCCTGTCGTCGCTGCCGAGGTGCACCAGCGTCTTGCCCACGTCCAGGGCTTGGCGGTACCCGAGCTCCTGCGCATACCAGATCGCCCGGACGGTCGCCTGGACAGCACGGGCCGGCTGTGCGGCGATCGCCTCGGCGACGCGCGCCGCCGCGTCGGCCAGGTCGTCAAGGCGTACGACTTCCTGGACGAGGCCGATCTCATAGGCCCGCCGAGCGGTCATCCGCTCGTGCGCCCCGAGGAGGGAGACACGCAGGACCTCCCCGATCGGCACGCGCTGCAGCAGCATCATCGACTCGAACACCGAGGCCATCCCGTACGTGGTGTGTGGGTCGAAGAACGTCGCGTGCTCGGCGGCGATGATGATGTCCGCCTCGGCGAGGAGATAGAAGGCGCCTGCGCAGGCCATGCCGTTGACCGCCGCGATCACGGGCTTCCACAGCCGGCCCGCGGTCTTCGGAGGCAGCCAGTCGCCGGGGTCGTCGAAGTGGAGCGGAGTCGCACCCTGCTGCCCGATGTCCCGGGGCCGGTCCGCGTCGCCGATCGCGGCGGCGTTCCGATCGACGCCCGTGCAGAACGCGCGGTCGCCGGCGGCGGTCAGGACGACTGCGTTGACGTCGTCATTGGCCCGGAGTTCCGACCAGCACCGATGGACCTCGTGCATCATCACCGTGTCGAAGGCGTGCAGCACCTGAGGACGGTCCAGCGTGATCCACGCGACTCCACCGCGCTCCTCATAGCGCAGGGTTTCGTAGCCGGCCACAGGTCAACGGCCCCCGGCCGCGATGAGCGGAAGGGTGGCGAGGCCTCGCACATTGCTGTTGTACATGCGGGTGATGCCGGACTCGTCGATGCCGAAGTCGGGAAAGCGCTTGAGGAGTTCCTCGAAGGCCACTCGCACTTCGAGTCTCGCCAGCGGCGCGCCGAGACACAGGTGGCGGCCGAAGCCGAAGGCCACGTGCCGGTCGATGTCCCGATGGATGGAGAACACCTCGGGGTCCGGATACTTGCGCTCGTCGTGCACGGCCGCCCCCGTGATCAGGATGACCCGGGAGTCCTTGGGGATCACCGTCCCGTGCAGTTCGACGTCCTTGGTCGTCCACCTTCCCTGGAAGTGGGACGGGGGGTCCCAGCGGAGCATCTCCTCGACCGCGTTCGGGATCAGGCCGGGGTCGGCGACCAGCTCGCGGCGCTGGTCGGGATACCAGTGCAGCGCGACCACGCCGTTCGGGATGAGCCGGGCCACCGTCTCATGGCCCGCGAAGGCCAACTCCAGGAATCGCAAAGCCAGTTCACCGTCTTCGAGCAGGCGGGTGCTCCCGTCCGGCTCCTCGACCGGTGTGGTCATGAGCAGCGACATGACGTCGTCGCCGGGATCGCGGCGGCGTTCCGCGATCAGGTCCGAGAACAGGCCGACCAATTCGATGTTGGCGTTGATGGCGTCCTCGGAGACCGAACCGTCCTCACCGCGGTACGCGAGCCGGTCGCTCAGCAGATGGACCTGCTCGCGCATCTCGGCCGGAATGCCGACGAGCTCGCTGATGACGTCCAGCGGCAGGCGGAAGGAGAACTCCTGGACCAGGTCGAAGGAGTCCCGGCCCATGACGTTGTCGAGCAGCCGGCCGGCGGTCTCGCGGACGAAGTCCTCGAGCTGGTTCACGCGGCGGGGCGTGAACATGCGCATGGCCACCTTGCGGTGGAAGGTGTGCTCCGGGGGGTCCTTGAGGATGAGGAACGGCAGACCTCGGTCCTGTCCCTCCAACGTGACGCCGTTGGCACTCGAATAGATCTCCGGCGCGAGATGCCCGGCCACGACGTCCTCGTAGCGCGAAAGGGCCCAGAAGTCGTGCTTCTCGTTGTAGTAGACGGGTGCCTCGTCCCGCAGACGCCGGTAGACCGGGAAGGGGTTGTGCGCCGTCAGCCGGTCGAAGGGGTCGTACTCCAGCATCGTCTCTCCTAGTCGCGTGGCGCTGCCGCGGAGGGCACGGGCGTCGGGCCGGACTGGGTGCCGGAGAAGGACGCGGCCGCGGCGGAGGGGGCGACGGTCAGCTCCTCGACCGTGACGGACGGGAAAGCCGCCGCGACGGACAGCAGGCCGACCAGGGAGCCCGCGACCTCGTCAGGCGACATGAAGCGGTCCACGAGCAGACCTTGGTTCGCCCATGCCTCGAAGGCTTTGCCGAGCGCCTCGTCGTCGAAGTCGCTCCCGAACCCGGTGGGGGACGTCTGGCCGACCCGAATGCGGCAGATCCGCAGTTCCGGATGTTCCGAGTGCCAGGCCCGCAGGGTGCGTTCGAGTGCGAACTTGCTCGTGGCGTAGGCACCGAGCGCGGCCCGGTGCTGGTCGACGGCCTCCGAGGACAGCGCGGCCGCCATCGCATTCGGAGCCAGATACGGCAGGCACGACCGCAGGACCTGGTGGAATCCGACGGCATTGGTCTCCATCGCCCAGCGCCAGTCGTCCAGGCTGGTCTCGGCGATGGGCCGCAGACGGGCCACTCCGACGGAGGAGATGAGGAAGTCGATCCGGCCGAGCCGGTCCGCTGCCTCGCGTGCCAGCCGGTCGCAGTCGGTCTCGTCACGTACGTCGGCCCGGACCGGATGGCCGCCGACCGCCTCTGCGACGGTCTTCTCCAGTTCGGCCATCCGCCGTGCGGCCACGACCACCTGGGCACCCGCCCGCACGAGGTGTACGGCGAGGGCGCGCCCGATGCCCGCGGAGGCGCCCACCAGGAGGACGCGACTGCCGCTCAGCGGCGCGGATGCGCTGTTGCTCGCAGACGTCATCGCTCTCAGACCCCTTCCGCCACGGCCTTGATCTGCAGATACTCCTCGAATCCCGCGACCCCGCTCTCGCGGCCGATACCGCTGTGGCGATAGCCGCCGAACGGAACGTCGAAGCCGTAGTAGTTACCGCCGTTGACCGAGACGGTCCCGACCCGAAGCCGCCGGGCCACGGACTGCGCCCGCTCAGGCGAAGCACTGATCACGCCGCCGGACAGCCCGTACGAGGAGTTGTTGGCGATCCGCACGGCCTCGTCGTCACCGCCGTCGTACGGGATCACACAGAGAACCGGACCGAAGATCTCCTCCTGAGCGACCGTGTCGTTCTCGCCGACGTCGGCGAGAACCGTGGGCTCGACGAACCAGCCCTTGGTGCGGTCGGCAGGGATCCCACCGCCCAGCGTGATCCGGGCGCCTTCGGCCACCCCTCGTTGGATGTAGCCGAGTACGCGTTCCCGCTGGCGTTCGCTGATCAGCGGGCCCATGAGGTTGCCCGGGTCGGAAGGATCTCCGTAAGGCCAGCCGCGGAGGGTCTCCACCAGCGTCGTCAGGGTCGCCTCGTACTGCGCCCGCGGTACGAGCAGCCGCGAGAGGATCGCGCAGCCCTGGCCCGCGTGCGTGGTGATGTGGAAGGCCGCGGTGACGGCGGCCGTCGCGGGATCGGCGTCGTCGAGCGCGATCAGCGCCGACTTGCCGCCGAGTTCGAGGAACACCTTGGTGAGATTCTCCGCGGCGGCAGCCATCACGGCCCGGCCGGTGGCGGTCGATCCGGTGAAGGAGAGCATGTCGACCCGGGGGTCGGCTGCGAGTTGGTGGCCGATCTCGTGCCGGGAGGAGGCCACGACGTTGAGGACGCCGGCGGGTATGTCGGTCTCCTCGGCGACGAGCCGGCCGAGCGCGGTCGCGGCCCAGGGACTGTCGGGTGCGGGCTTGAGGACGACCGTGCAGCCCGCGGCCAGCGCGGGTGCGATCTTCGCGAGGTTGATCTGGGTGGGGAAGTTCCAGGGGGTGATGGCCCCGACCACTCCGATCGGCTCGCGGCGGAGCAGTCGGCGCGACACTCCGGTCGGCGCGGCGGCCTCACCCAGGTCGGTCTCCCAGTCGTAGCGCTCGGCGAGATCGGCGAACCAGCCGATGCCCTCGACCGGGGTGTCGAACTGGGGTCCGCCGGTCAGGACGACCGGGGTCCCGATCTCGGCGACGAGATCGGCCTTGAGCTGGTCCGCGTTCTTGACCAGGGCCGCCTGTAGTTGGCGCAGGCAGTGGACGCGGAACGCCGGATCGGTGCTCCAGGACGTTTCGTCGAAGGCCCGGCGAGCGGCGGTGATGGCCGCGTCCATGTCGGTCGCGGTGGCATCCGCGGTCGATCCGAGGACCTCCTCCGTGGCCGGATTGATGTTCTCGAAGGTGCCGCCGTCGGAGGCGGACACCAGCCGGCCGTCGATCAACAGGGGCTCTGTGCGGCCTGTCTGGGGCATCGCGCCTCCCGAGGCTCAGTTGATTTTATATATCGTATTTATGTGGGGGTCGATGGGCAACGGCTCTGCTTGGAGTGGTCTTGCCGGGGCGACGGCGCGCTGCCGGACCGAAGGCAACAGGGGCCCATCGGCCCGGAGATGGCGTCGGCGCAGGTCGTCTCGTCGGCCGCGGCGTCAGGCCGTGGCGTTCGCGGCCAGATCTGCCAGGGTGGTGGCGGAAGGGCTGCGGCCCTTGCCCCGCGCCTTGATCGAGACGTCGTGCCCGGCGGCCTCGGTGCGCAGAGCGCCCACGGTCGAGGTCTCCCGCGTGCGGCCGCCCACGAAGGGGTCGAAGGAGTACCAGCGCATGGCGTTCTGGTACGTGATCTTGTTGAGCTCGTCGTCCGGAACATCCGCGGCCATGGCCGACAGCTCCTCGGGAGCGTGCGGCCAGGGCGAGTCGGAGTGCGGGTAGTCGCATTCCCACGCGATGTTGTCGAGTCCGATGTCGTGCCTCAGCTTGATCCCGATCGGGTCCGAAATGAAGCACGTGAGGAAGTGCTCGCGGAAGACCTCGCTCGGCAGCTTCCCGCCGAAGTCCTGGCCCGTCCACAGGCGGTGCATGTCGTACGTGCGGTCGATGCGGTCGAGGAAGTACGGGATCCAGCCCGTGCCGCCTTCGGACAGTGCGAACTTGATGCGCGGGAACTTCTTGATCACTCGCGACCACATCAGGTCGGCCGCCGCCTGGCAGACGTTGATGGGCTGGAGCGTGATCATCACGTCCATGGGCGCGTCCGGCGCCGTGACCGCGAGCTTCCCGGACGAGCCGAGATGGATCGACAGGACGACGTCCTCGTCGCTGACGGCCTGCCACAGCGGATCCCAGTAGTCGCTGTGGAAGCTCGGGTACCCGAGGGTGGCGGGGTTCTCGGTGAAGGTCATCGAGTGACAGCCCTTGGCTGCCACCCGGCGCACCTCGGCGGCACAGGCCTCGGCGTCCCACAGGACGGGCAGGGCCATCGGAATGATCCGGCCCGGATGGGTTCCGGCCCACTCGTCGATGTGCCAGTCGTTGTACGCGCGGATCACGGCGAGGGCCAGGTCCTTGTCCTCGGCTGTGGCGATCAGGCGACCGCTGAAGCCGGGGAAGGACGGGAAGTTCATGGACGCGAGCAGTCCGCCGGCGTTCATGTCCTTGATGCGTTCGTCGATGTCGTAGCAGCCGGGCCGTATCTCCTCGAAGGAGGTCGGATCGACTCCGTACTCCTCCTTGGGGCGGCCGGCCACCGCGTTGAGCCCGATGTTCGGGATGACGGCTCCGTTGAACGTCCACACGTCCAGGCCGTCCTTGCTGACGACCTTGGGCGCGCGGTCGCGGTACTTGGCGGGGATGTGCCCGTCGAAGAGGGTGGGCGGTTCGACGACGTGGTCGTCGACGCTGATCAGGACGAGGTCTTCGGGGTTCATGAACTCTCCCAGCGAGTGCGGGCGTTGAACCAGGTTTCAGCGGAGTGAACTACGGTTCAGTTTTCGCCGCAAGGGTGCGCGCAAGAACTCGTAGCCATGAATTCGCCCGGTCCGCCGTGTGCCGCCCGGGAGCGGAGTGCGGGGTGGGCCGGGTCAGCCGGAGGTGAAGAAGGTCCGCGCGAGCAGGGCGTGGAAGTCCTCGGTCGGCAAGGGTGGTTGGGACGAGTCGGCTGAGCCGAGCTCGGCCGTCTGGCAGGCGGCGATGATCCCCGAGAACATGAGCGCGAGTACGGTGGGTGGACCCGGGATCAGTTCGCCTGCGCCTTGGCCGCGTGCGAAGAGATCCGCCTGCAGTTGCTGTGCCTCGTGGAAGTTCTTGGTGATCTGCGGATCACCTGTGGGTTCGGCCAGCGGTGGTGCGATCGCGCCGCCACGCAGGACGAGCCGTCCGAAGTTGCGGTGAGTGCGGAAGAACCCCACCTGCCAGTCGGCCAGGGCGATCAGTTGCTCGCGCGGTGGCTTCTCGGAGGTGAGAATGGTCCGCATCCCGGGCATGAACTCCGCGCCGCGGCGACGGAAGGTCTCGCGGTAGAGGTCGTCCTTGCCGCCCGGGAAGAAGGTGTAGACCGAGCCGACCGAGTACTCGGCAAGCTCGGCTATCTCGCGCAGTGCCGCGTCGTGGAAGCCTTCGCGCGCGAACACCTGCTCCGCGACGTCGAGGATCTGCCCCCGGCTCAGCTCCCGGCGCCGCTTGCGTCGCTCGTCGCGGAGGCTGCGCTGGGCCATGGATGCCGTCGTCTCCCTCTGGTCATCGGCGGAACCGCGTGTGCTTTCCGAATCCGAACATCGTAAGGGTAGGAGGTAAGGAGTCAGGTGTTGTATAAAATATGCAACCCTGCTGAAAGGGGAGGGCTTTGACCGAGGATCTGCTCTGGGATGTCGGCGCCGACGGTGTGGCCCGGCTTACGCTGAACCGCCCTCGGGCGGGGAACTCCCTTACGCCGGCGATGCGCGAGTACGTGATCGAACGGCTTGAGCAGGCCGGCGCCGACCAGCGCATCCGCGTGGTGGTGCTGACCGGCGCGGGGGACAGGCACTTCTGTACGGGTGCTGACCTGGGTGCTTCGCATACCGATGACGATCTGCCCGCCGGCGCACCCGCCCAACCCGCGGGGTCCGTCTCGCGCGCCGTCGCGAGAGGCGCTCAGCGCTTGATCGCCGCGGTACTCGACTGCGAGAAGCCGGTCATCGCGGCGGTCAACGGGACCGCGGCCGGAATCGGCTGCCACCTCGCGTACGCCTGCGATCTGGTGGTGGCGTCCGAAGGCGCCAGGTTCGTGGAGGTGTTCGCGAGGAGAGGGCTCGTCGTGGACGGCGGCGGGGCGTATCTGCTCGCTCGTCTGATCGGGCCGCAGCGGGCCAAGGAGCTGATCTTCTTCGCCGACGACCTGCCGGTGACGGACGCGTACCGCCTCGGCCTGGTGAACAAGGTCGTCCCGCCCGGCGAACTGGCGTCGGCTGCAGACAGCTGGGCGAAGCGGCTCGCAGAGGGGCCGACGGTGGCGCTCGCTCTTGGGAAACGGCTGGTCAACCAGGCGCTGGACGGCGATCGTGGTACGGCGTTCGCCCACGAAGCACTGGCTGCCGAGATCAACATGCGCAGCGCCGACGGGCAGGAGGGCCTGCGGGCGTTCGTGGAACGCCGTGCCCCCGTCTTCCGCGGGTGGTAGCGACCTCCGGCGCCCACAGGAGTTCGGGCGGATCTGCGGTACGAGAGTGAGGGGCCCTGCATGCAACTGCGCTACACCGCCGCCGAGTTGGCGTTCCGCAAGGCACTGAGGGCCTGGCTCGCCGAGACACTTCCCACCGTGCCACCCGCTCCCGACCGCGACGACTGGTCCGGGCGCAGGGCGTACGACTGCGCCTGGCAGCAACGGTTGTACGGAGCCGGATACGCGGGTGTGGACTGGCCGGCCGAGCACGGCGGGCTCGGAGCCTCGCCGACCGAGCAGCTGATCTTCCTGGAGGAGTGCGCGCGCATGCGGGCCCCGGGTGTCGGCGCCGGCTTCGTCGGGTTGCTCCACGCAGGGCCGACGCTGATCGCCGAGGGGACCGAGCGGCAGCGGGCACGCCATCTGCCCGGGATCCTGCGCGGCGAGGAGGTCTGGTGCCAGGGCTTCTCCGAACCGGATGCCGGCTCCGACCTCGCCTCCCTTCGTACGTCCGCGGTCCGGGACGGCGACTCGTATGTGATCAACGGCCGCAAGGTGTGGACATCCTTCGCCCAGGTCGCCGACTACTGCGAACTGCTGGTACGGACGGATCCGCAGGCGCCCTCGCACAAGGGCATCAGCTGGCTCATCCTTCCGATGGAGACACCGGGCGTCCAGGTGAGACCGCTGCGCAACGCCGTCGGGAGCGACGAGTTCGCCGAGCTGATCCTGGACGATGTGCGCGTGCCCGCCGAGAACCTGGTCGGTGCCGAGAACGACGGCTGGCGTGTGGCGATGGTGACCTTCTCCTTCGAGCGCGGCACGGCCTTCATCGCCGACGTCCTCGAATCCCGCCGGCTCCTCCAGGAGACGGCTCGCATCGCCCGCAGCAGCCCCGGCCCCCGCGGCGAACCTCTGTGGGCCGACCCGGGATTGCGTCGCGACGTCGGCCGCCTCACCGCCGAGGTCTGCGGGCTCTGGTCCCTCATCCTCAAGAACGTCTCCGAAGCCTCGGCCGGGCGGGTACCGGTGCAGGGCGCCTCGGTCTTCAAGCTGAGGTTCACGGAGAACCGCCAACGGATCGGCGACCTCGCCGCCCAGGTGCTGGGCCGCGCCGCCCTGTCGGTGAGCGATCTGCCCGGCGCGGACAACTCCCACATCGTCGAGGACCGGCTCACCACCCTCGCGTACACCATCGCCGCCGGAACCTCGCAGATCCAGAAGAACATCCTGGCCGAGCGCGCCCTCGGCCTGCCCAAGGAGCCCCGTTGGACCTCACGCTGAGCCCCGACCAGCTCGATCTGCGCGCCGGCCTCGTCGAATTCCTCGATGCGCAGTGGACGCCCGAGCGGCTGCGCGCGGGCGCGTCTTCCCCGACGCCGGATCACGACTCATGGCGCAGGCTGTCGGAACTGGGCCTCTTCGGAGTCACCGTCCCCGAGAGCGCGGGCGGGATGGGCCTCGGATGCGCCGAAGCGGCGATCCTCTGCGAGGAGTTGGGCCGCTACCTCGTCCCCGGCCCGCTGGTGCCCAGCCTGCTCGCGGCCGACCGCGTGCCCGGCGTTCTGACGGGCGACTGCCTGGTCGCCCTCCTCGACCGACGCGACCCGACAGCAGTGGCCGAGCACCTGCCGAACGCCACTCACCTGGTCGTCATCGAGGATTCGGGCCTCTTGCTGCACCCGGTGGAGGGGCTGAAGTCCGTAGTCGCGCAGCAGCCACTTGACCCGCTCACCCCCGTGGCCGTGCTGGCGGGCCCTCTGGGTTCAGGTGAGCGCATCGGTTCGGCCCAGGACGCCGCACGGTGGCGGGAAGTCGGCGCCGTGCTGACAGCGGCGCTCCAGACGGGAGTCGCTCGCGGAGCCCTGGAGCTCGCCACGCAGTACGCCACCGAACGCGTCCAGTTCGGTCGCGTCATCGGCTCGTTCCAGGCGATCAAGCACCTGCTGGCCGAGGCGCTGGTCCGTGTCGACCTCGCGCGCGCCGCGGTGCACGTCGCCGCGCTGACCCTCGACGACCCTGGCGCAGGGGATTCGGCCGAAACGGTGGCGGCGGCCAAAGTCCTGGCAGATGACGCGGCCGCGGCGAACGGACGCACCTGCGTCCAGGTGCACGGCGGAATGGGCTTCACCTGGGAGGTCCTCGCCCATCTCTACCTCAAGCGGGCGTGGGTCCAGCAGAGCGCGTTCGGCAGCGCGGACGAGCACGCTCTGGGTTTGGCGGAGAGACTGCCCGACGCGATGCTTCAGGCAGAAGCCGAGTGATCTGGACGCTGCGGGCCGGTACCTCCTGCCCCGCATCCGTTCAGCCGTACGGTTTCCGGCGTTCTTCGTTGCCGAAATCGAGCCACCCCTGCCGCGTGGCCAGTGCCCCTGCCTGGAAGCGCGTCTCCGCGTCCAGCGTCTCCAACAGGTCCGCGATCCGCCGCCGGACGGTGTGCACGTGCACGCCCATCCTGCGGGCGATCGCCTCGTCCTTCAGGCCCGCCGCGAGCAGCGCCAGCAGCTCGCGCTGCGTATCGGAGAGTTCGGCGTCCGGGTTGCCGAGCGGCATCGAGCGGTCCCACACCGTCTCGAACAGCGGCACCAACGCGTTGTGCAGAAGCGCCTCGCGCACCACGAGGGCTGTCGCGGAAGGGTCGGTCGTCCCGTCGGCGGCAGCAGGGTGATGCGCCGGTCCACCATGACCATCTTGGTCGGTACGCCGGACGAGGTGCGCACCTGCGCGCCCTGCTCGGCGAGACGGTGCAGGGACAGCGTACGCCCCGGGTAGTTCAGGGCGCCGCTGTCGACGACTGTGCGGACGACTATCCCGCGCTCCAGCAGCGACTCCACGTCGAGCCCGGCGGAACGGGAGGGATCGTCGTACTCCTCAGGCGCCTTGGCGTACGGCGGGCGGTCCAGGATCAGCACCTCGTGCTCGGCCGACGCGAGGAGCGAGTCCACGCGGCCGATGATCTCGCGCGCGCCCGTGACCATCTCCATCCCGCCCTCGTAAGCCATCGGCGATCCCTCCACGAGCCGTCCGGCTATCTGGTCCGTGGACGCCACGATTCGCTCCAACTGCGCGGAACGACCGTGTAGTTCGGCCTGTCGCTGGTGGACGAGCGTGCGGATCGCCGCGGCGGGCGCGATGGGCCGGGGGAGCGGTGCCCCGGGCGCGGCGAGGCCCTGCTCAGCCAATCCGGCCAGGGCCGATTCGAGCCGAGGGCGTGGGATGCCGGCGAGGCGGGCGCGTTCGTCCGCGTCCGCCGGGCGGTGCCGCAGGAGCGCCCCGTACACGCGCTCCTCGTCCTCGCTGAGTCCGAGTTCCCGCAGCTCCGACCCCTGGTCTGCCTTTTGGATGACGGCCGGATTTTCCTCCGGGCTCTTGGGCCACACCAGTGTCCACGTACACAAGTGAGCCTCCTGCGTCCGTTGAAGCTCCCCGCTTTTCGGGAGTTCCCTGATGCGGACCGGACCAACAACCCATCACGGGGTGGCCCTTGCTTGTCATCAGGCGTGCGGCCAGAGCACCGCCGGCGCCGTGCCCGGTGCCTTTCTTCCGCAGACACCGCCGACGCACCTGTCCCCTGCCGGGGGGTGGGGGATCCCCTGAAAGATCCCGTCATGGAGGAGACTTGATGATCCCAAGACCCGTACGTGAGCGGCGACTTGGCAGCGGCCGCGTGGCGAGGGTGCTGGGGGCCGCAGCGGTCGCCGCAGCGCTCGTCGTGGGGGCCAATGGTTCCGGCCACCGCTCAGCCGGCGCGGAGCAGTACCCTCGGCGCCACGGGCGGCGGCCACGAGGCCCTGCACGTCACCTTGATCACTGGCGACCGGGTGCTGCTCGACGCCGAGGGACGGCCGACCGGCCCGATCCGGGCGGAGGGACGCGAGTCCGTGCCGGTGCAGGTGCAGACCGGGGGAGAGGTGCTGTCGGCAGCCACTGAGGAACTCGAGGTTCTTCGTTCTGGGGAACTCAGGCTCGACCCGCGCTCGGACCCGGTGGGATTCCGCGTTGTCGGCCTTCTCGCCGGCCACTGGTGTCGACCGGGTCGTTGGCGGTGCCGGACGACCAGGCCGGTGCCGGTGTCGGTGTAGGCGCCCTCGTCGAGCACCACGACACCTGGCACCGCTGCGGCAGACCGGAGTCGCGCCACACCTGGGCATCGGCTGTGTCGGCCGGAGAGGGTGAGCGGTGGCCACGACCAGGCGTGTCTCGGTGTCGATGACGACCTGACCCTATGAGGGCTGTGCCCATGCAGACGTATGAAGTACTCCGTTCGGTCGAAGTACCCGGAGTGACCTGCGAGTTCTGGTCCGTTGATCGGCTGCACCACCCGGCGGGACGCCATCGCGGTGATAGGCGTCTACGTCGACGTTGCTGCCGCGCACGATGGTGACGACGTGTCGGCCGGCGAAGCGGTCACGGTCTTCGGGGATGGCTGCGAGGCCGAGTGCGGCCCGACGGTTCGACGACGGAGGCCGGCGTGGTCGAGGAGCATCCGTCTGCCCGAGGTGATCGATGTTTCCTGGACCAGAGCGAGAGCCCGATGATTTCCCGTAGCGGGCCCGGGCCGCGGCCGAGGCCCGCGACGGTCGCTTCCTGTTCCAGGGACGCGGGTGCGATCGCCTGGCCGATACCGGTGCCGGCGCCCGCGAGCACGACGACCGGGCCCTGGTAGGCAGTTGGCCGAGGCGTTCACGGCTGGAGGGACTCCTGGAGCGCCGCGTCGGCCGCCTTCAGTACCCCGGCGGCGACGGCGACGCCCTCGACGCGGCCGAGTTCGGTGTCCTCGTGCTCGATGTTGACGAGTATGTCGGGGTCGACCTCGTGCAGGGCGCGCAGGAACTCGGTCCAGTAGGCGACGTCGTGCCCCTTGCCGAGGGCGACGAAGTCCCAGGCGGACTTCCTGGGCCACTCGTTGGCCCATTCGTCGCCGCCGAGGTTGGTGCGGGGCTCGTCGGGCGACAGACGGCGGAAGCTGTTGTCGAGGACGCCGTTGAGGGCGGCGTGCTCGGGGTTGATGCGGACGTCCTTGGCGGCGGCGTGGAAGACGAGTTCGCCGAGGTGGCGGACGACGGCCACCGGGTCCATCTGCTGCCAGAACAGGTGGGAGGCGTCCAGTTCGACGCCGACGTGGGTGGCGCCGGTGAGTTCGATGAGTTTGTGCACGTCGGCGGAGTTGAAGATCAGGTTCTGCGGGTGCAGTTCGAGGGCGACCTTGACATCGTGGTCGCGGGCGAGCCGGTCGGTCTCGCGCCAGAAGTCCGCGGCGATCTTCCACTGGTGGTCCAGTACGTCCAGGGCGGCGGAATTCCAGGCGTTGACGACCCAGTTGGGGCGGGTGGCACCGGGCTCGCCGCCGGGCAGGCCGGACATGGTGACGAGGCGGTGCTGTCCGAGCCGCTCGGCCAGGCGGATGGAGCGGCGGACGTCCCCGGCGTGCTTCTCGCCGATGACGGGGTTCGGGTGCGGCGGGTTGCCGTTGGCGTTGAGTCCGGCGATGGAGACACCGGTACCGTCGAAGAGGCCGAGGAAGTCGTCCCGGGCGGTGTCGCTGACGAGGATGTCGTCGAAGGTCGGCACATGGACGGCGGGCAGGAAGCCACCGGTGTTGATCTCAATGCCGGTCAGGCCCAGATCGGCGATGACTTCGATCGCCTCCGGAGCACCCGGCGGTGCCCTGCGGCCTCCTGGTTCCCGGCCCGCGCCCGCCGTGCTGGGTCGGTCGTCATCGGGATCTGGCATTTCAGAACAAACCCTTGACACCTCCCGGAAACAGAAGCATGCTCCAACGCATCGCTTAGAACGATCTAAGAAATCGATCCAAACGATCCGGATCGGGCTCATGAGCGGCGACATACGGCACGGCGTTCCGTGACCGCAGGCCGACCGCCTTGACCTTCAGGAGCGTGCAATGCCCACCGACTAGATCGGCGCACGGGTTCACCGGACGAGCCACCGCGACGCGACGACGACAGCCCACGAGGACGTCCCGGCGCGGGTGCGATGGCCGGCGACCACCGACCCGACAAGCCGTCGACGAAGAAGCGCCGAAACGAGACGTACGCCTCGGCCAGGTACGGACAGGAGGCGGCCCCGCGACCGGGGGCTGCCTTTCCCGGCGACGCGATGTGCCGGCCGCCGGCACCCCACCGCAAGTCATCCCGGCTCGCTTGTGCCCGAGGGCACGGCGGGGTCACCCGCAACCAAGCAGCGTCCCTTCAGCCCCACGACGGACCGCCCCCGCTTCTCCGCAAGCCCCGGCTCCGCCCGCTTCCCGTGGCAGCGCATCGCCTCACAAGGTTCCGAGGCGCTTTCGGCCCTCCCCTCCCTCCGCTCGGCACCAGACGTAAGGAGCACTCAGCTCATGGAAAGCACCCAGATCCGCCGGTTCCCGTCCGGCCGCCGCCTCTCCCGCAGAGCCCTGACGGCGGTGAGCGCGCTCGCCCTGGCCGGGGCCGCGTTGACCGGTTGCGCCAGCGGCAAGGCGACGGGCGACACCTCACAGGCGACGGCGAGCAGCGGGGGGTCGCAGAGCTCGGCGAAGGTCGGCGGCAAGCTCTCCCTCTACGTCATCGGCGGCAAGTCCGACGACCCCTTCTTCTCCACGGTCAAGCGCGGTGTCGAGGACGCGGCCAAGCTGGTCAACGGCAAGGTGACGTTCGTGGGCCCCGCGAACTACGACAACCTGGGCCCGGACGTCGCGAAGCTGACACTCACCGGCATTGCGCAGAACCCGTCGGCGATCCTGGTGCCGGACTGGGTGCCGGAGAGCCAGGACTCCGCGATCAAGCAGGCGATCAGCAAGGGCATCCCGGTCTTCCTCTACAACTCCGGTGGTGTGGAGGCGGCCGACAAGGTCGGGGCCGTGAAGTACATCGGTACGGACGAGTACAAGGCGGGCGTGGCCGGCGGCGAGAAGTTCGCCGAGTCCGGCGCCAAGAACGTGCTGTGCGTCAACACCGTGCCGGGCGCGGCGAACTCGGAGGCCCGCTGCAAGGGCATCGCCGATGGCGCCAAGGCCAAGGGCGGCAAGTCCAAGCAGCTCTCGCTGCCCTCCTCCAACTTCGGCAACCCCTCGGCCGTGACCCAGGCGATCAAGGGAGCGCTGCTGAAGGACAGCTCGGTCGACGGCCTGGTGACGATCGGCACCGGCGACGCGGACAGTGCCGCCGCCGCGATCGAGCAGGCGAAGGCGAGCGGCAAGGTGCAGCTCGGCACCTTCGACCTCTCGCAGAGCCAGCTCGACCGGATCAAGGCCGGTACCCAACTGTTCGCCATCGACCAGCAGCCGTATCTGCAGGGCTTCTACGTCGTGTCCATGGCCAGCCAGTACCTGTCCTACGGCGTCCTGCCGCCGCAGAACCCGATCCTGACCGGCCCGCTGCTGGTCACCAAGGACAACGTCAGCAAGGCGATCGAGGGTACCAAGGCCGGGGTCCGCTGACCGGCGAGGGGCGCCGGGGCTCTCCCCAGGCCCGGCGCCCCTCCCCGGCCCGACCTCGCACCGCATCCACATTCCCGAAGGTGACACCACTGCGATGACTACCTCACTTCCGCACGCGGCGGCCGAGAAAGAGACCGCTGTCGCTCCTCCGAAGCAGTCCGAGAGCAGGCTGGCGCAACTGCGGCACCGCCCCGAGGTCGGCGCGCTCATCGGAACCATCAGCGTCTTCGTCTTCTTCGCGATCTTCGGCGGGGAGAAGTTCCTCGCCGCCGGGGGCGCGGCGAGCTGGCTGAACATCGCCGCCGAACTCGGCATCATCGCCATCCCGGTCGGCCTGCTGATGATCGCCGGCGAACTGGACGTGTCCGTGGGCTCGGTCCTGGCCGGCAGCTCGATGACGCTGGCCATCGTGTCCGGTCACTGGGGCGCCCCGATGATCGTCGGCATCCTGTGTGCGCTCGCCCTGGGCCTGTTGACCGGCCTGCTCAACGGCGTCATCGTCACCCGCACCAACGTCCACTCCCTGATCGTCACGCTGGCCACACTGTCCGGCATGGCCGGCCTGACCCTGGGCCTGTCCCGGGTGACGACCGGCACCACCAGCGTCCCGATCAGTCCTGACCCCCTCTCCAAGGCACTGTTCGGGCATCTGATCGCCGGCCAGTTCGAGGTCGCCATCTTCTGGTGGCTGGGCCTTGCCGTCGTGGTCACGGTGATCCTGCAGGCGATGAAGTACGGCAACTGGATCTTCGCCATCGGCGGTGACAAGGAGTCCGCCCGCGCCACCGGTATCCCGGTCGACCGGGTCAAGATCGCCCTGTACATGGCCAGCGGGCTCGGCGCCGCCCTGGTCGGCGTGATCCAGACCATCCTCTACAACGGAGCCCAGGTCGCCAACGGCCAGTCCTTCGTCTTCAACTCCATCATCGCCGTGGTCATCGGCGGGGTCCTGCTGACCGGCGGCTACGGCTCCGTCGTCGGCGTCGTCCTGGGCACGCTGACGTTCGCCATCGTCAACCAGGGCATCTACTACACCGGCTGGAACTCCGACTGGGCCAGCCTGATCCTCGGCATCCTCATCCTCGCCGCCGTTCTGATGAACAACACCTTCCGCCGCCTCGCCCTGTCCTACAAGCCCCGCACGAAGAAGGCCTGACCATGACCGCACCCCTCCTGCGCCTGACCGGAGTCGGCAAGTCCTTCCTCGGCACGCACGCTCTCACGGACATCTCCCTCGAAGTGGACGCCGGCAAGGTGCTGTGCCTGCTCGGCGACAACGGCGCCGGCAAGTCCACCCTCATCAAGATCCTCTCTGGGTTCCACAAGCCCACCACGGGCACCATCGAGGTCAACGGCGAACCGGTCGTCTTCGACAGCCCCCGCGACGCGTCCGCCCGCGGTATCGCCACCGTCCACCAGTTCGGCGGCACGTTCCCGCTCATGGGTGTGGGCCGCTGCTTCTTCGTCGGCGCCGAACCCACCAAGGGCTTCGGCCCGTTCAAGCTCTTCGACAAGAAGACCGCCGGCGAGATCGCCGTACGCGAGATGCAGTCCCTCGGCATCACCCGCGTCACCGACGGCAACCGCCTGGTGGGCAGCCTCTCCGGCGGTGAGCGCCAGGCCCTCGCCATCGCGCGCGCCGTCTACTTCGGCGCCAACGTCCTCATCCTCGACGAACCCACCGCGGCCCTCGGCGTCAAGGAGGCCGCGCACGTCCTGCGGATCGTCATGCAGGCCCGTGCCAAGGGCGTCGCGGTCATTCTCGTCACCCACAACGTCCGCCACGCCATGATGGTCGGCGACCACTTCGCCGTCCTCATCCGCGGCCGGAAGGCCGACGACTTCCGCAAGGGCGAACGCACCCGCGAGGAGATCACCGACCTCATGGCCGGCGGCGAGGCCATGGCCCATCTCGAAGCCGAACTCGCCCAACTCCAGGCCGACGCCGCCCCCTGAGCGCCTCATCGAGGCCGGGATCGAACAGGGCGCACGCCCGCACCATGTCGACCTTCAGGAGCACACCATGTCGGATACGCGCGCTGCGGCGGTGACGGCCGTCGGGCTCCGCGTGGACCGTGCGAGCCATCAACCGCTCCACCAGCAACTCGCGGAACAACTGAGGGACGCCATCGCACACGGTCGGCTTGCTCCCGGCACTCAGCTGGTCAGCGAGACCGAGATGGCGGAGCGGACCGGACTGTCACGCATCACGATCCGGCACGCGGTCCGAGCGCTCACAGCCGAGGGCCTGTTGGTACGCCGTCGCGGCGTCGGCACCTATGTCGCGCACGCCCCGCTCGACGGTGCCGTGGACCTGACCAGTTTCCATGACGACCTGCGAGCGACAGAGCGCCATCGCGTCATGGACCTGCTGCGCACGGAGAACGTACCCGCTTCGGCGGAGGTGGCGGTCGCTCTCGCTGTCCCGGAGGGCAGCACGGTCGTACGGCTGGAACGGCTGCAACGAGATGGCGGCGCGGTCGCCGCGTACCTGCGCCACTACCTGCCCCTCGGCGGGTTCCGTCCGAACGCCGAGCATCTGGCCTCAGCCGGCCTGTACGCCGCGATGCAGGCGGTCGGCATCACCGTACGGAGCGTCCAGCAGTCGATCGGAGCGCGCAACGCGACCGCCGGAGAGAGCGAACTGCTCGGCATCACCGAAGGGAGCGCCATCCTGACCATGCGGCGCACACTGTTCGACGGCGCCGGCCGGGCCGTCGAGTACGCGACCCACTGCTACCCGGCGTCGCGGCGCACGTGGGCCTTCGAGCTCTGCGCCCTGCCCGAGGGTGAGAACGAGCGCAGACGCTACGCGGGAGACGTCTGACCGACGTCTGACCGACGCCTGACCATCGTCGTGGCGGTTCCCGACAGCGCCGAAGACGCTCACCTTCTCCCTTCCGCTCCCTGTCCCTGTGTCCCTGTGTCCTGTCCCTGTTCTCGCCGTCGAAGCCGACGGCTGCACCCCCGCCCCCCACCGTCCAGCCGGACCCGCCGAATGCGAGACCCCAGATGACGTCCCTCTCCCCGACGCCCGTGGCGGAAGGCCTCCAGGTCTTCTACGACCCGCTCTCCTACGCGGCCTACGACCATCCCTACGAGGTGTACCGGCGACTGCGCGACCACGCGCCGGTCTACTACAACGCACGGCGCGACCTGTGGGTGGTGTCGCGGTACGAGGACGTCAAGGCGTGTCTGCGCGACCACGAGCACATGGTGAACGCCCTGGGCAACGACATGGACGGCACCCACGCCTCGTACGGTGCGGGCAACCTGATCGCCCAGGACCAGCCGCACCACACGGTGTTGCGCAACGTGGTCCGTCCGTCGTTCGCGGCCCGCGAGATCCTCGCCCTGGAGGCGCATGTGCGCGGACTCGCCCGTGACCTGGTGGCCGGGCTCCGCGAGCGCGGTGGCGGCGATTTCGCGACGGACGTCGCGCTGCCCCTGGTCATCGGTGCCTCGATGCGGCTGATGGGGATGCCGGCCTCGGACAGCCCGTTCTGGCAGGACCACCTGCTGCGCTCGATGGCCCGCACCGTCGGCCGGTTCGGTGTCCCCGAGGACGCCGCCCTCTCCAACCACGAGACGGAGGAGCACCTCGCCGAGATCATGCGCCGACGCCGGCTCGACATCGGGGCCGGAGCGCCGCGCGACACACCCGACGTCATCACCCAGGTCCTGCGTGCCGTCGCCGACGGCACGCTCGACGACCAGGAACAGATCGGGCTCGCCCACCTCGTCCTGTCGGCGTCGATCGACGCGCCCGCGGCCCTGCTGACCAACTGCGTCGCCGTACTGGACAAGTTCCCCGGTCTCCAGGGCCACCTGCGCGACCATCCGGATCTGATCCAGAACTTCGTCGAGGAGACCCTGCGCTACGACGGTCCGGCCAAGAACCTGTGCCGCCAGACCACGGCCGACATCACGCTCCGCGGCATCACCATCCCCGCGGACTCCCGTGTGATGGTCCTGATGGGTTCGGCCGGCCGCGACGAGCGCGTCTATCCCGACCCCGACGCCTTCGACCTGTACCGCACGTTCGACGCGGACAACAAGATCCTCACCTTCGGCGAGGGCATCCACTCCTGCATGGGCGCCCCGCTCGCCCGGCTGACCGCGCGGATCGCCGTGGAGGAACTGGTTGCCGGGCCGGCCGCGACCGAGGTCCGGGTCGTCGGCACACCGCAGCGCTGGACCAAGCAGATGGTGCGCGGCTTCGCGTCGCTGCCGGTGCAGTTCCTCGCCGGCGAGCAGGAGCAGGCGGCTCGGACCGAGCTGGTGCCCGAGGTCCACATCGAGCGGACCCGTGAACGCACCACCCGACTGACCCTGGCCACCCGGGAGTTGGAGACCGAGGTACGCGTCAGCGGCAAGGACGCGGTCGCCGACGGCGTCGTCGCCCTGACCCTGCACGCCATGGACGGCCGGCCACTGCCGGCCTGGGAGCCCGGCGCCCACGTCGACCTTGTGCTGGGCGGTGCCCCCACCCGGCAGTACTCGCTGTGCGGTGACCCCACCGACCGCCGAACCCTGCGCCTCGGGATCCTGCGCGACCCGGACGGCAGCGGTGGCTCCCTGTACGTGCACGACCGGCTCCGGGCGGGCGACACCGTCCGCATCCGCGGCCCGCGCAACAACTTTCCGCTGGTGGCGGCACCGCGCTACCTGTTCATCGCCGGCGGCATCGGTATCACTCCGATCCTGGCCATGATCCGCGCCGCCGAGACCGCCGGCGCCGACTGGCGACTCGTCTACGGCGGTCGCCGGCGCGCTTCGATGGCCTTCCTGGACGAACTCGCGGGCTACGGCGACCGCGTCACCGTCTGGCCACAGGAAGAGCAGGGCCTCATCGACCTCGACGGCCTGCTCGGCACGCCACTGCCCGACACCAAGGTCTACTGCTGCGGGCCCGAGCCTCTCCTGGCCGCCGTCGAGCAGAAGTGCGCGACCTGGCCGGAAGACGCGCTGCACGTCGAACGGTTCATGGCAAGGCCGCTGTCCGCACCGGTCCTGAACGAGGCGTTCGAGGTCCACCTCGCCCAGAGCGGCCTCACGCTCGACGTTCCCCCGGAGAAGTCCGTCCTGGCGGCCGTGGCGGAGGCAGGGATCGAGGTGCTCTCGTCCTGCCAGGAAGGTACCTGCGGCACGTGCGAGACGACCGTCCTGGAAGGCGAACCGGACCACCGCGACTCGGTACTGGACGAGGCGTCCCGCAAGACGGGCGACCGCATGATGATCTGCGTCTCCCGCTCCTGCACCAAGCGCCTGGTCCTGGATCTCTGACCCGCACCACGCAGGGCTTTGGACCTCTGACCCGGATCACGCCGCGCCCTGGACCTTTCACCAGCGCATCACACAGAACGGAGCACGATGAAATACCGCGAGTTCGGTCGCACCGGGTGGAAGGTGAGTGAAATCGCCTTCGGGGGCTGGCAGTTGGGCGGGCAGTGGGGCCAGGTCGACGACGAGGCGTCCATCGCCGCGCTGCTCCACGCGTTCGAGCGTGGCGTGAACTTCGTGGACACCGCCGAGCTGTACGGCGAAGGCCACAGCGAGGAGGTGATCGGCCGGGCGCTGCGGCGCTGGGACGGCGACAGGGTGTACGTCGCCACGAAGATCCAGCCGATCCGGTGGCCGGATCCGGCCGAGGACGCCCCGCAGATGGCCGGACGCTACCCCGAGTGGTACCTCCGCCAGGGTGTCGAGCAGGCGCTGAGGCGCCTCGGTGTGGAACGCCTGGACCTCTTGCAGCTGCACGCCTGGATCCCCGACGGCATCACCACCCTCGACTGGCTCGAAGTGCTGAACGCCCTCCGGCAGGAGGGCAAGATCGACAGGATCGGGGTGTCCGTCCGGGACTACCGCCCCGAGGACGGGGTCGACCTCGCGAGGTTCGGGCTGGTCGATTCCCTCCAGGTCGTCCTCAACCTCTTCGAACAGCGCCCCCGTCAGGCGCTGTTCCCCGCCGGTGCCGGGAGCGGAGCCGCGTTCATCGCCCGGGTTCCGTTCGACTCCGGGTCGCTGATCGGCCACTGGACCGAGGACACCTACGCCACCTGGCCCGAGGACTCGGTGCCCGCCTGGCTGTTCCGCGGCGAGCGGTTCGGCCAGACGCTGCGCAGGATCCGGGCGCTCAGGGAACTCTGCGCGCCGTACTACCCGACGCTCGCCGAGGCCGCCCTGCGCTTCACGCTGGCCTGCCCCGAGGTGTCCACCGTGATCCCGGGCATGCTGACCCCCGCCGAAGTCGACATGAACGTCGCCTGCTCCGACGGTGCCCCCTTCCCCGAGGACCTGTTCGAGGCCCTCAAAACCCACGAATGGCCGAGGAACTTCTACCAGTGACCGAACCCGACGGACAGACGAAGGCTGTGCGGGCCGAACTCGACGAACAGACCAGGGCCGTCCTGGCCGAACGCGCCGCCGCGGGCGACCGCCCCATGAGGGAGGCGAGCATCGCGGAGTCGCGGGCGGCCACCTGGGGATGGCTGCCGTACATGGGCGAACCGGCGGATCTGGCCAAGGTCGAGGACCGCATCATCCCGTCGCGCACCGCCGAGATCCCGGTGCGCATCTACACGCCGCACGGCGAAGGCCCGTTCCCGGCCCTGGTGGTCTTCCACGGCGGTTGCTGGATCGTCGGGAACATCCACCTCTCCGACCGGCCCCATCGGGTTCTTGCCGCCACAACCGGATGCGTCGTGGTGGCCGTCAACTACCAGAAGGCTCCCGAGCACCCCTTCCCGGTCCCGCTGGAGGACTGCTGCGCCGGCTATGCCTGGACCACCGAGCATGCACGTGAACTCGGCATCGACCCCGCTCGGATCGGTGTCGCCGGTGACAGCGCGGGCGGCAATCTCGCCGCCGCGGTGTGCCTGAGGGCACGTGACCTCGGCGAGCGGGCGCCGGCCGCGCAGGTCCTCGTCTACCCGGCCCTCGACCCGGGCCTCGACACGGCGTCGGCGAGGGACTACGCGGAGGGATTCGGCCTCACCACCGAGGACATGCGCTGGTCATGGCAGCAGTACGCCCCCGACGAAGAGGTGCGCCTGAGCTCCTGGGTCAGCCCGTCGCGGGCGAGTTCGCTGGAAGGCCTGCCTCCGGCCGTGGTGGTGACCGCCGGGTTCGACATCCTTCGGGACGAGGGACTGCTGTATGCCGAACGGCTGGCCGCGTGCGGGGTGCCCACGGTTTCCCTCCACTACGAGGACTCCACCCACGGGTTCCTCTGGATCGGTGGTGTCCTTGAGGTCTGCCACCGAATGCTGGGCGACGTCCGCGACGCACTGCACCGTCTCTGGGCCTGACGTCAGCAGACCGGGCCGGTAGAACCGCGCACCACCAACTGCGGGGCGAGGCTGAATTCCCGTGTCTCGCCGTCGAGGCCGTTGTCGAGGCGTTCGACCGCGGCTTGGACGGCGAGCCGGGCCAGCTGCCCGGCGTCCTGACGGACGGTGGTGAGGCTGATGTGGGCGAGCTGCGCGGAACGGATGTCGTCGTATCCGACGATCGAGACCCGACCGGGGACATCGATGCCGGCCCGCCTCAGCTCGATGAGGAGTCCGATGGCGCACTGATCGCTGCCGGCCACGACGGCGGTGGGCAGGGTGCCCGCGTCCAGCAGGGAGTGGGCGGCCTCGGAACCGGAGTGCTCGGTGTAGTCGCCGGGCACCACCCTCGCCCGGCCCCCAGCCCGTGGTCGCGCATCGCGGCCAGGTAGCCCGCGCGCCGTTCGGCCGCACCGGGGCGTTCGCCGCCGTCGACGTGGACGATGTCGCGATGCCCCAGGGAGACGAGGTGGTTTACGGCGAGACGGGCCCCCTCGTCGTCGGCGGTGTGGACCGCGTCGAACACCGTCTGGGTCGGCGGGCGGCCGATCTCCACGACCGGGACCTGGATGCCCAGGTCGGCGGGCCATGCCTCGCGCGCTCCGATCAGGATCACCGCCTCGCAGCGGGAGGCCATGAGCGCCTCGACCGCACGCCGCTCGCTGCGGCTCGGGACCACCGCGCTGAGCACCACGTCATAGCCGACCTCCTCGGTGGCGGCGTAGACGCTCTCGATCAGATCGGCGTGGAAGGATTCCTGGGCGCTGAACATCACGCCGATCAGGCGGCTGTTGCGGCGCCGCAGCGACTGGGCGGCCTGGTCGGGGCGGTAGCCGAGTTCGGCGGCGGCCGCGCGCACCCGCTCCCGGGACTCGGCACTCGGGCCGGGCGCGTCACGTATGACCAGCGAAGCCGTCGCCCGCGACACGCCCGCGCGGCGGGCGACGTCCATCAGGGTCGGCCGTCGCCCGGTGCCCGCCGCCGAGCCCGCCGCCTGGCCGTCCTTCGGGCCGTCCTTCGGACCCGAGGGACGGGGCGCCTTTGGGCTGGGCATGGGACCTCCGGGGCCTCGACTGTGGCACGGCGCTGACCGCACCGTCTGTAGCAGTATAGATCGATCTAAGCTAACCCTTGACGGCGGGCTTCAGGCGTCACATCATTCCAGTCAGATGATACTTAGATCGATCTAAGAGGAGTGCTCATGCGGATCGCTCTCATCGGATGCGGGCGCATCGGGCGGGTCCACGCCGAATCGGTCGCCCTGCACCCGAAGGCCGAACTCGTGCGGGCCTGCGATGCCGTCGAGAGCGCCGCCCGGGAGGTCGCCGAGCGGTTCGGAGGCCTGCCCGGCTCCGATGCCGACGCGGTCCTCGCCGACCCCGGCGTCGACGCGGTGGTCATCGCCTCGCCGACCCCCACCCATGTCGACCTGCTGACCCGCGCCGTCGAGACCGGCAAGGCCGTGATGTGCGAGAAGCCGATCGATCTCGACCTCGCCCGGGTCGACGACTGCCGGACCTGGATCGGCGCCGCCGCGTCCCGGGTCATGGTCGGCTTCAACCGCCGCTTCGACCCCTCGTTCCGCGCGGTGCGCGAGCGCGTCGCGGCCGGCGAGATCGGCCGGCTGGAGCAACTCGTCATCATCAGCCGCGACCCGGCCCCCTCTCCGGCGGAGTACCTCGCGAGCTCCGGCGGCCTGTTCCGGGACATGACCATCCACGACCTCGACATGGCCCGCTTCTTCCTCGGCGAAGTCGTCGAGGTCTCGGCCATGGGCAGCAACCTGGTCGCCGACTACATCGCGGACCTCGGCGACATCGACGGCGCGATGGTCACCCTGCGCGGCGCGGACGGCGCCCTCGCCCACATCACCAACAGCCGCCGCTGCACGTACGGTTACGACCAGCGCCTGGAGGCGTTCGGCGCGCTCGGCGCGCTCGGCGTGGACAACCTGCGCCCCGACGGCGTCCGCGCGTACGGCGCCCGGGCGACCGAGGCCGCCGCGCCCTACCTCGACTTCTTCCTCGACCGCTACACGCCCGCCTACCGCGCCGAACTCGCCCACTTCATCGAGGCGATCGACAGCGGCACGGAGCCGACGCCCGGCTTCGAGGACGGCCGTGCCGCCCTCGTCCTGGCCGACGCGGCGGAGCAGAGCCTGCGCACCGGACGGGTCGTGACCGTCGGAGGCGCGCGATGAAGCCGGTCCGCTGGGGCATGCTCTCGACGGCCGGGATCGGGCGGGTGGTGGCCGCCGCCCTGCGGACCTCGCCCCACGCGGACCTGGTCGCCGTCGGCGGGCGCGACGCCGATCGCGCCCGCCGCTACGCCGAGGACATCGGAGCGGAGCTGAGCTTCGGGTCGTACGACGAACTGCTCGCCCGCGACGACATCGACGCGGTGTACGTCCCGTTGCCCGTCTCGATGCACACCGAATGGACGATCAAGGCGCTGGAAGCCGGCAAACACGTGCTGTGCGAGAAGCCGTTCGCGGTGACCGCCGCCGACGCCGTGCGCTGCTTCGACGCGGCAGAGGCCGCCGGGCGGCTGTGCGTCGAGGGCCTGATGTACCGGCACCACCCGCAGACACAGCTCGTACGCAAACTGGTCACCGATGGCGCGATCGGGCAACTGGCGTACATCCGGGCGGCATTGACGGTATCCGCCCCGCCCGGTGACATCCGGCGCACCACCGCCCTCGGCGGCGGTGCCTCGCTGGACCTGGGCTGCTACTGCGTCAGCGCGATCCGGCTGCTGGCCGGCCATCCGCGGCGCGTGCACGCCGCGCGTGTCCTCGACCACGCCGAGGGCAGCGAAGGAACGGACCTGCGGCTGGCCGCGACGCTGGAGATGCCGGGCGGCGTCCTGGCTCAGTTCGACGTGGCCCTGGACTTCCCCAGGCGCGACGAACTGGAGATCATCGGCACCGAGGGGAAGATCACCGTCCCGGATCCGTGGCTGTGCCGCACCGGACACATCGAGCTGCAACGCGCCGGAGTGCCCCGCCGGTTGCCGGCCGACCCGGACGGGACCTTCGCGCTGACCTTCGCCGACGACCCGGACAACGCCGACGCCTACCGGATCGAGTTCGAGGCCGCCTCGCACGCCATCACCCAGGGTACGGCTCCGCTGTTCGGGCGCGCCGACGCCGTCGACCAGGCCGAAGTGGTCGACGCGATCCGCCGCGCCGCCGCGCTCGGCGCCCCCGTCGCACCGGCACCTTCCGTCGCCGCCGTAGACCTTTAGGCCCTTGAGGAGTCCCACCATGCCCGCACCCCTGCGCGTCGGCATCGTCGGCTGCGGCAACGTCGCGCTGAACTTCCATGTACCCGCCTACCAGGCGGAACCGGACCGCTTCACCATCACCGCCCTGGCAGACACCACCCCCGAACGGCTCGAACTCGGCCGTACGGGCACGGGCCTGACTCCCGAGCAGGTCCACGGCGACCCACTCGACCTCATCGCACGCGACGACGTCGACGTCATCGACGTATGCACCCCTCAACACCTGCATCGTGACCTCGTGGTCGCCGCGGCGGCCGCGGGCAAGCACATCCTGTGCGAGAAGCCGCTGGCCGCCACCCCCGCCGACGCCGCGGCCATGGTCAGGGCCGCGGACGAGGCCGGGGTGGTGCTCGGCGTCGTACACAACTACCTCTTCTTCCCCGAGATCATCGCCGCTCGTGAGCTGATCGACGACGGAGCGATCGGCGAAGTGCGTACGGTCACCGTCGACATGCTCGGTGTCGTCGACTCGCCGGGTGCCGCCGGCTACCGCCCTCGGTGGCGCCACGACCCCGCCGCGGCCGGCGGCGGAGTGCTGATGGACATGCTCCACGGCGTCTACCTCGCCGAACACTTCCTCGACGAGCCCGTCGAGCGGGTGTCGGCCTACGTCGACGCCGCGACCCCCGGTGACGCGGTCGAAGGGCTGGCTTTGTGCCGCCTCGAATCCGCCCGCCGCGCCGCACTGGTCAACATCGGCTGGGGATTCGGTCCCGGCGGCATCCGGATCAACGGCTCCAAGGGGCGCATGGTCCTGCGCTATCGCGACGAAGGCACCATCCCCTGGGCCCCCTTCGAGGCAATGGCCCTCACCACCGAGTCCGGCACCGAGACCGTCGGTCTTCCCCCGGGACAGGAACTCGGCCCCCTGGTCGCGGACGCGCTGCGGATCACCGTCGCCGACTTCGCCGATGCCGTCGCCGCGGGCCGGGCCCCGGCCGGTTCCGGACGTGCCGCCCTGCGCACGCTGGAGGCGACCGTCGCCGCCTACGCCTCCGCGGCCCTCGGCCGCAGCGTCGACATCCCCCTGCCCCCCGACGGTCCCGTGCACCGCCAGGGCGTCATCGGTCTCGCCGAACTCGACATCCCCGCCACCTCGAGCGTCCGCACCCGCGGCCTCTTCGGACTGACCCCCAACGGGAGCTGACCCATGGAACTGTGCCTCTACACCGACTCGGTCCCCGACCTCTCCCTGGAGGAGGCCCTTGACCTCACCGTCCGGATCGGCGGCACCGCCGTCGAGATAGCCGCCGGCGGCCAGTCCAGCGCCCCGCACATGGACGTCTTCGCACTCGTCGAGAACGCCGGGGAACGCCGGAAGTTCACCGACGCGCTCGCCTCCCGGGGCCTGCGCATGGGCGCGGTGAACTGCTCGGCCTGGCCCATGCACCCCCGGCACGGCGCACGGCACGTCGAGATCATGGAGGCGGCGGTACGGCTCGCCGAACAGCTCGGCGTCGACAAGATCGTGACCATGACCGGCAACCCGGGCGAGTCGCCCGACGCCCGGCTCACCAACTGGATCTTCTACCCCTGGCCGCCGGAGAACATCGAACTCCTCCACCGCCAGTGGGACGAGACCATCGCCTTCTGGCAGAAGTTCGCACCCTTCGCCGCCGACCACGGCATCGAGCGGATCGCACTGGAACTGCACCCGCTGCACATGGTCTACAACGTGCCCACGCTCCTGAAGCTCCGCGAGGCGGTCGGCCCGATCATCGGCGCCAACGTCGACCCCAGCCACATGTTCTGGCAGCGGATGGACCCGGCCGCCGTGGTCCGCACGCTGGGCCCGGCGGTCCACCACGTCCACCTCAAGGACGTCGAATACCGCGTCGACCAGCTCGCGCTGGCCGGCGTCCTCGACAACCGTCCCTATGCCACTCCCGAGGAGCGGGCCTGGACCTTCCGCACGGTCGGCCACGGCCACGGCACCGAGTTCTGGGCCCCGTTCATCGAGGCGCTGGCCGAGGTCGGCTACGACGACATCGTCAGCATCGAGAACGAGGACCCCGTCCAGGACGCAGTTGAAGGCGTCATCGACGCCGCCCGCTTCATCAAGCCGCTCCTGCGCTGACCGGCAGCCGGCACACGGGGCTCTCCATGGTCCCTGCGCAAAAGCAAAGAGCTCCACCCTTTCGATGTAGTGACCAAGCTGCCTCACCTCGCCCCGAACGCCAACATGATGCTTTCCCGCTCGGTGGCGTGGTCGTAGGGAGCACCATGTCGGCCCACGACGCGGTCCCGCCCCAGGCAGAACCTCAACACCTACAAGGCCACCACCCACTTCAATGGGCCCAAGGGAATCTGGCCCGTGCAGCACTTGCGTCGGCTCGGCCGCTGTGGCGTCCATGAACACCAGAAAGCGAGTGTCCTCGGTGAGCAGGGAAGGGTGTGCGGATCAGGATGCGGAGGTCTGAACAGGGGACGCCGATGGGCATCGACGCGGGAGTCAGCTCAGTCCGAGCCCGCGCTTCAGCGAGGCCAGCGCCTCTGCGATCATCCGCCTCGAGACCGCCGCATCGTGCGCCAGGACCGACCCGTGGAACGTGCCGGGGTACAGCCTGAGCTCCACCGGCACGTCCGCCTGTGCCAGGCGCTGCGCATAGTCGATGCCCTCGTCGCGCATCGGGTCGTACTGGCAGGTGACCACGGTCGCGGGCGGCAGGCCGGAGAGGTCCTCGGCGCGCGCGGGGGCCGCGTACGCGGGCACGTCGGCGGCACCACGGCGGCCCGGGCCGAGATAGGACTCCCAACTGAACTCGGCCATGGGGCGGTTCCACAGCGGTGTGTCGACGTAGGCGCGCATCGACGGAGTGTCGAGCCGGTCGTCGAGTTCCGGGATGCCCAGGTACTGGTAGCAGAGGGACGGACCGCCGCGGTCGCGCGTGAGCAGGGTGAGGGCCGCGGCCAGACCGGCGCCCGCGCTCTCGCCGTAGACCGCCAGGCGGTCCGGGGCGATGCCCAGCTCCGTCGCCGACTTCGCGACCCACAGGAGTGCGGCATAGCAGTCGTCGAGGCCGGCGGGGTAGGGATTCTCTGGTGCGAGGCGGTAGTCGACCGACACCACGACCACACCGGCTTCCGCGGCCATGCGGGTGGTGGAGGCGTCGAACGTCTTCGGTGCTCCGAAGACGAATCCGCCGCCGTGGATGTAGAGGACGCCGGGTCGTGGCCCGTCCTGTCCGGACGGGGTGTAGACGCGCACGGTCACGTCGGGGGCGTCGGCGGGGCCGGGGATGGTGCGGTCCTGGATGTCGACGGGGACGGGCGGCTCGTACGGCGGTCCCGCCGAACCCGTCACCGACTGGGCGCGGAGCGTCTGCAGGTCGTCGGGACCGAAGACCGGGAGCAAGGAGATCAGCGGTGCGAGTTCGGGATCGTACGCGTAGGACATCGTGCCTCCTCGGGAGCGGCGTCAGTCAGTGGCGGGGGCAGGGGCATGCGTGTTGGCGTGCACAGGCCCGCGTGCCGGTCCGTCGAAGACGAACCCCTCATACCCGGCCTCGACTTGCTCTGTGCAGCGCTGTACATAGCGGTCGAAGCCGCCGACGTAGATCATGAACACCCGTGGCTTTCCGGGGATGTTCGCCCCCATGTACCAGGAGTCGGCCCGCTTGTAGAGCGTGTGGTCGGCCGCGCCGTCCACTTCCGCGCCCCAGCGGCGCTCCCATTCCACAGTGGTGTCGACCCGCTCGTGCCCCTCGGTCTCCATGTGGGTGATGAAGCGGGTGATCCAGTCGACCTGCCACTCGCCTCCGGTGATCATCTGGGCGAGGACGCCGGGGCTGCCGGGACCGTGCACCATGAAGAGGTTGGGGAAGCCGGCCACGAGCAGACCCAGGTAGGACGTGGGGCCGTCCGCCCACTTCTCGCGCAGGTCGAGGCCGTCCGTGCCGGTGACGTTCATGGCGGTGAACGAGCCCGTCACGCCGTCGAATCCGGTGGCGAAGACGATCACATCGAGGTCGTACGAGGCGTTCGTGGTCCGCAGGCCGGACTCCGTGATCCGGGTGATCGGGTGGGTGCGGACGTCGACGAGCGTCACGTTCTCGCGGTTGAACGTCTCGTAGTAGCCCGTGTCCATGCAGATCCGCTTGGTGCCCACGGGGTACGTCTTGGGGCAGAGCAGCTCCGCGACCTCGGGATCCCGCACGATCTGGCGGATCTTGCCGCGGATGAACTCCGCCACGACCTCGTTCGCCGCCGGGTCCACCATGGTGTCGGTGAACGCTTGTAGGAAGAGTAGTCCGTTGCGTGCCGACCAGGCTCGTTCGAGGATTTCCTGCCGGGCCTCGGGGGAGTGGTCGAAGACCGAGCCGAAGCGCGGGACCGTCGGGAACACGGCCGACGGATTGGCGCGCATGACTTCGCGGCGCTCGGCGTACTGCGCCTTCCACTCCTGCTCGTACGCGGGGTCCAGTGCCCGGTGGACGGCCGGGACGCTGAAGGCCGGGGTGCGCTGGAAGACGGTGAGGTGCTCGGCTACTTCGGCCGCGACCGGTGCGATCTGGATGCCGGTGGAGCCGGTCCCGATCAGGCCCACTCGCTTGCCCGTCAGGTCGACGCCTTCGGCCGGCCACCGCGAGGTGTGGTGCCAGGTCCCCTTGAACGAGTCGAGCCCGGGGAACGGGGGGACGTTGTGCGCATGGAGGCTTCCGGTCGCCGCTATCACGTACTTGGCGGTTGCGGTGAATCCGTCCTCCGCGGCTATGTGCCAGCGGGACGTTCCCTCGTCGAAGCGGAGCCGGTTGACGCGCGTGCCGAACCGGATCCTCTCGCGGAGCCCGAAGCGGTCCGTGACATGGTTGGCGTACGCCTCGAGGTCCGGCTGCGGCGAGAAGTGCTCCGGCCACTTCCAGTCCTGCTGGAGGTCCTCGTCGAACGAGTAGGAGTACTGCATGCTCTCGATGTCGACGCGCGCACCGGGATAGCGATTCCAGTACCAGGTGCCTCCCACACCGTCGCCCGCTTCCAGGCACCGCACGTCCAGGCCCAGTCCGCTCAGGCGGTGCAGGGCGTACAGACCGCTGAACCCGGCGCCGATGACCACGGCATCGAAGGCCGACTTCTCGCTCATCGCGTGCTCGTCCCGATCGTGGCGCTCAGGTGCCTGCTGTTCGCATCCGCCCAGGTCTTCGTGTCAGGGGCAAGCTGCTGCCGGTCGAGGTCGTTGAGCGCGTCCCAGTTCTCCAGCAGGTGCTCCGGCGTCAGGTCCAGGCCGGGGTGGGTGTATCCGTGGGTCTCGGCGATGAAGAGCCGGGTCACCCGGCGCATCCCGCTGACGTACGTCTCCCCGTTGACCGGGCAGTCGCGGTGGCAGAGGATCGCCACCAGCGGTGATACGAGGGACGGGGCGCGTTCCGGGTCGTCGGGCACCTCGGACTGGCCGGTGTGCGCGTTCATCATGCGGGTCATGGCCATGGGCGCGACCATGTTGACCTTGACGCCGAGCGGCGCCCCGGCCATGGCGAGGGCGCGTCCCAGGCCGATCACCCCGGCCTTCGCCGATCCGTACGACGTCAGTGACGCCTGGCCCAGCGCTCCGGTGGACGTGGTCATCACGACACGCCCGTACCTGGCGGACTCGAAGTGCGGCCAGGCGGCCCGCGTGACGTTGAAGCTGCCCCCGATGTGCAGGGCCAACTGCGCCTGCAGGTCGGCCGGTTCGACGGCGGGGAACGCGTCGTACCAATAGATGCCGGCGTTGTTGACCACGATGTCGAGGCGGCCGAAGGCGTCGATCGCACGATCCACCAGCGCCTGGGCGCCCTCGGGCGTGGCGATGTCCGAGGTGTCCGACACAGCGCTGCCACCGGACTGCCGTATCCGCTCGGCCTGCAGGGCAGCCGGGGTGGCATCGGTTCCCGCCCCGTCCATCGCGGCCCCGATGTCGTTCACCACGACCTTGGCCCCGCGAGCGGCGAGGAGCGCGGCGTGCGCGGCGCCGATGCCCCGGCCCGCGCCGGTGACTATGGCGACTTGGCCATCGAAATGAAGCACGGTCTCGCCCTTCTGTCCGAGTGCGGGAGGGTGCGCACTCACGTGTGGGTGGCTGGGGCCGGGCCGTATCCGGCCTGTTCGGCGGTGAGCAGTTCGTCCGTGTCGAGATCCGGCAGGATGAGGATCTTGACCTGATCGGTGGCTCCGTCGCGGGGGCGGAGGGCCTCGAAGGCCTTCTGCGCTCCGGCGAGACCGGTGTACGCGGTCACCATGAGCGCCGGGTCGTAACGCCCCTCGCGCAGATGCTCGTACGCCCGCCACACCGCCTCGTAGCGGATCTCGCCGTGTGCGGGGCCGGAGGCGAAGACGACGGAGATGTTCTTCATGACCGCGGAGATCGGCCGCAGCGACTCCCTCTCGGTCGCGCCGCCCACGACGGCGATCACGGTGTACGGCGGGACGGAGCCGAGCAGTCCGGTCAACAGCCCGGGTGCGCCCGACGCCTCGACGACATGCAGCCGGCTGCCCGCCGGCACCAGATCCCGCCACACCTCCACGGGGTCCTTCTCCCGGGGATCGACCGCGACCGTGGCCCCGTACGCCAGGGCGATCTCCCGGCGCTTCGCCGAGGGATCGGAGACCACGACGGTGCTCGCCCCGGCCGCCGCGAACTCGACGACCGCACCGAGGCCCACCGGCCCCGCACCGGTGACAAGGGCGGTGCCGCCCGCACTCAGGCCCGTCCGGCGAGCACCGTTCGTACCGGTGGCGATCGGCTCCAGTGTGGCGGCGAGGACCGGGTCCACGCCGTCGAGCGGGACGTGCATGATCGCCATGACGACGGCTTCGGTGCTCATACCGCCGGGGTAGCTGTTGGAGAAACCGATCCCGTGCATCGCGCCGCTGTCGTCGAAGACCGCCGGCAGGACGAAGAGCTTCTGGCCGACGGAGAACTCGTCCGCCCCTGGACCGAGTTCGGCGACCTCTGCCGTGAACTCGTGGCCGAACACCACCGGCTGTTTCGCATCGAACCGATAGAGCTCCTGGCCCGTTTCGACTGCCGCCGCAAGGAAGTCGTCGGTGTGCGCCCAAGCCGAAAGGTCGGTGCCGCAAATGCCGTTGGCTATGGGGCGCACCCGCATCTGCCCGGCCTGAAGAGGCGGCAACGGGAAGTCGCCTACCTCGAATTCCCCGCGATGGTAGATCGCAGCGCGCATGCTGTTCCCTTCGTGACTACCCCGGCTCCTCGTAGAGGGCGGGCGCGAGCAGATGGCAGACGACGTCGGTGACCAGGTCGAGCGGATCTTCGAGGGCCGGCTTCCAATCGGCGACCACCCAGGCCGAGAAGAACGACTCGATCTGCCCCAGCGCCATCAGCACGCGCTGGCGGGCTTCCGCCGGTGAGACATCGCGCCAGCGTTCGCGGTCGTCCGCGAGCTTGGCGATGAAGCGTTCGTGCGCTTCGGCAGCGCCGTCGGAGGCAAGAGTTGGGCCGGCCATGGTGAGTGCGCGGATGCTGGTGGCCTGTTCGCGCCAGCGCACCTCGAGTGCTTCGAGCCAGGTGTGGATGGCGGCGCGGGTCCAGTTCTCGATCGCCGCCAGCTCGGTGTACACCTCGTCAGCGAGCTCGTACTGCCGTTGCGCGAGAGCAAGCACCACATCCGACTTGTTCGTGAAATGCGCGTACACGGTGGCTCTGGCCACTCCGGCCGCTTTGGCGATGTCGTCCATATTGGCGTCCAATGCGGATCGTTCCGCGAAGACCTCTACGGCTGCGTCAAGAAGCCGTTCACGGGTCAGCCTCTTTTGTTCTTCGCGAATGCTGGGGCGTCGTTCTTTGCTCATGCGCTGTGACTCATCTGCTCGTTGCCTTTCGCCGTCGGTCGCCGCGGCAGTGTCTCCGGCAGTCTCCCAATCGGGCAGCGGGTGCCCTCAGTCGACCTTTGATTCCAGGCCGGGCGTGGTGGCGTGTGGCAGCAGCCGGCGTAGTGCGTCGACCACTTCGGTCAGGGCGTGCAGGGAGACCGGGAAGAGGCCCGGGACGGAGAGGAACCCGTGCGCGGCGCCCGCATAGGTCGTCTGCCGCACCGGGACGCCCGCGGCACGCAGCACTTCGGCGTACGCGGGACCTTGGTCGCGATGCGGATCATGCTCGGCAGCGATGATCACCGCAGGCGGCAGACCGCGGTGATCGGACGCCAGCAGAGGCGAGATCCGCGGGTCCGATCGGTCCAGCTCGCCCAGATAGTGCGCGAGATACGCCTCGGACTCCGCGCTGGTCAGCATGGGTGTGACAGCGTGTTCCACCGCGGACGGATAGTCGCCGGCCAGATCGACGGGTGGGTAGAGCAATACCTGTGCGCACCAGCGCGGACCGGAGGATCCGTCCCGGTCGGCCAGAGCGACCCCCGTGGCCAGGTTGGCGCCCGCGCTGTCCCCGATGAGGACCATCCGCGCCGGGTCCCCGCCCCACTCCCGCGCGGTCGCCGAGGCCCAGCGCGCCGCATCGACGGCATCCTCGTAGGCGGCCGGGAACGGGTGCTCGGGCGCGAGGCGGTAGTCCACCGACACGACGACGGCATCGAGGCGTGCGGCCAACTGGGCGTTGAACCATTCCTTGAGCGTGGGATCGCCGATCACGAATCCGCCGCCGTGGAAGTCGACAAGGACCGGCCGTGGGTCGGCGGCCTGCTGCCGGGGCCGGTACCGGCGTACGCACAGACTGCGTCCGGGCAGCTCGGCCTGGATCCAGTCCACGGCCACGGACTTGGGCACCCTGCCGGTCAGCAGTGTCCCCGGTCCGCTGCGAGGTGGCGCGAGCCGGCGCCGCAGCGCGGGAATCTCGTCCGCAGACTTGCCCAGCACGGTGTTCGCCGACGACCACTTCTGCGGCTTGGTGAGGACGCGGACCCGCAGCGGGAGCGTCATGACGCCACCTCCTCGCGGACGCGGGCGGCGCCTGCGCGGGTCACGCGGTAGGCAGCCGTGTCGAAGCGTCGGGTGCGCAGCTGGTAACCCGCGCTCCAGGCAGGCCACATGACGACGTTCTCCCCTTTGCGGTTGAGGTAGTAGCTGCGGCAGCCGCCCACCTCGTAGACCGTGCGCTTCGACATGCGCCGGACCCAGCGGGTCCATGCGCCGGCCCGCTCCGCCCGGACCTCAACCGTCTCCACGTCAGCCTTCGCGAACCGCTGCAGGGCATCGGCGACATACACGGCCTGCGCCTCGCTGAACATCAGCGCCGAGCTGACCCCGCTGGTCGCGTTGGGTCCCTGCAGCATGAACAGATTGGGGAACTCCGGTACGGTGATCCCCTTGTAGCCCCGGGGATCGTCGCCCCAGTAATCGGCCAGGGAGATACCGCCCCTGCCGTGGATGCGCTGAGCGATCGGGCTGGTCACGCCGATGTCGAAGCCCGTGTTGAGGATCAGTGTGTCGACCTCGGCCTTGGTGCCGTCTCCCGCGAGGACGGTGTTGCCGCGTACCTCGACGAGTCCGCCGGTGTGCAGGGTGACGTTCGGCTCGCACAGCGCGGGCAGGTAGTCGTTGGAGATCAGGGGCCGCTTGCACATGTACTCGAAGTCGGGCAGTAGTTTGCGCCGCAGTTCTGGGTCCGGGACCTGCTTCTGGAGGTGCTTGAGGCAGGTCTTCTGGAATCGGCTGCGCAGCACGCCGAAGCGCCGACCGGCCGCCAGCGCCTCCGTGATGAGGTAGAAGAGCCCTCGCTCGGCCGTCATCAGGCGGGGGTGCCGGCGCAGGCGGCGCTGGGCTCGCTCCGGGATCGGCCGGTCCACCTTGGGCCTGACCCAGGCCGCCGTGCGCTGAACGACATGAAGCTCGGCCACCTGCGGCTGGATCAGCGGCACGAACTGGACCGACGACGAACCGGTGCCGATCACGGCGACCCGACGACCTCGTAGGTCGTGATCGTGGTTCCAGCGCGCCGAGTGGAAGCACTCTCCGGGGAATTCTTCCAGGCCGGGAACGTCCGGGTAGCTCGGGTCGGCCACGACACCCGCCGCACTGATCAGAAAGCGCGCCCGGTAGACGCCCTTGGACGTGGCGATGACCCACAACCGCTCGTCCGGGCTCCAGCGCGCCTCGTCCACGCGGTGCTCGAAGCGGATGTGCGGCAACAGACCGCGCCGCTCCGCCACATCGCGGGTGTAGTCGAAGAGCTGGTCGCCCATGGCGAAGAGCCGGGACCAGTGGGGGTTGGGATCCGTCGAGAGCGAGTACAGCTTCGACGGAGTGTCCACGCCGACGCCGGGATAGGTGTTGTCCCGCCATACGCCACCGACTTCGGCTGCCCGCTCCAGGATCACGAAGTCGTGGAGTCCCTTGCGCAGCAGCCGTATGCCCATGGCGATGCCGGAAAAGCCGGCCCCGATGACGGCGACCCGAACGTCCCGCCGTATGTCATCAACCGCAGTGTCCTCTGACATGCTGGCAGCAGACCATACGATCAGTCGCCTGTCCAGACAAAATGTCACTGAGATCTGTTCTTGCTGGTGAGATCGGCGTAACTTGCCGCTGGTAAGGGGGTGTTACGTGGCGACGAGCCGGTTCCGTTCCTCAGGTGGCGGTCTCTTTGAGCAGGCCGATGTCTCGTACGCGGTGTTCGTGCGTCGCGGCCAGCGGCCTGGCGTTGAGCTGGGTGACGCCGACCTCGGCGAACGCTGCGACGCGCTCCTTGATCCAGCCGAGCGGGCCGATCAGCGAGACGCCGTGGACGAGCGCGTCGGGGACCGCTGCGGCGGCCTCAGCCTTGCGGCCGGAGAGGTAGAGGTCCTGGACGGTCTCTGCGGCCTCTTCGAAGCCGTAACGGCGTGCCAGGTCGTTGTAGAAGTTCTTGCCGCGCGCACCCATTCCACCTACGTACAGGGCGAGTTGGCGGCGGACGTGATCAGTTGCCGCGACCAGCTCGGTCTCCTCCTCGGTCACAGCGACCTGGGTGTCGACAGCGATCCGGAGCGGGCCGAGCGACGGGTCGCGGAGAGCCAGGCCGGCGTCGAGGGCCCCGCCGAAGGCGGCGCGTGCGGCCTCCGGGTAGAAGAAGATGGGCTCCCAGCCCTCGAACAGCTCGGCCGCCAAGGTGACGTTCTTCGGTCCGAGGGCGGCCAGCATCATCGGAATCCGCTCCCGCACCGGCTCGTTGATCAGCTTGAGGGGCTTTCCGACACCCGATCCGCCATGCTCGCGGTCCAGGGGCAGATGGAACTGCGTGCCCCTGTGCTCCACCGGCTCCCTGCGCCAGACCTTGCGGCAGATCTCGGCCACCTCGCGGGTGCGCGCGAGAGGTGCCCGGTACGGCAGCCCGTGGAAGCCCTCGACGACCTGCGGGCCCGAGGCGCCGATGCCGAGGGTGAAGCGCCCGCCGGAGACGTAGTCGAGACCGGCGGCGGTCATGGCGAGCAACGCGGGTGTTCTGGAATAGATGTTGAGGATGTTGGAGGCGATCTCCACTGTGCCGGTCCTCGCGGCGAGGTAGCCGAGCTGACTGACGGAGTCGAAGCTGTAGGCCTCGGGGAGCAGGACGACGTCGAGGCCGCTTCGCTCGTAGTCGGCCAAGCGGTCGGCGGTCTCGGTGAATCCGCCGCTGTAGGCCAGCGGCATCCCTATGCGCACGGGCGAGCTCCAGTCTGTCGGTGGGTGGACGCGTCCAGCGGCTACCCTGCAGAGCCTGATGTTATATATAGTATTCAAAATCTGGCCCTCAAGTCCGGAACCAGGGGAGGCCGCACCATGCGCTTCAAGGACAAGATCGCGATCGTGACCGGAGCGGGTCAGGGGATCGGTGAGGCCTACGCCAAGGCGCTGGCCGCCGAGGGCGCGAGCGTCGCCGTCGCCGACCTCAACTCCGAACAGGCCGACCGTGTCGCCAAGGAGATCGAGGCGAGCGGCGGCACCGCGCTCGCCGTCAAGGTCGATGTGGCCGACCCCGAGAGCGCTCGCGCCATGGCCGAGACGGTGAAGTCCGCCTGGGGCGGCATCGACCACCTGGTCAACAACGCGGCGATATACGGCGGGATGCAGATCGAATCCCTGCTCACCGTGGACCCTGGCTACTACAACCGCTTCCTGGCGGTGAACATGAACGGTGCGCTCCACTGCACCCGCGCGTGCTACGAGTCCATGGCCGAGCGCGGCGGCGGCGCGATAGTGAACCAGTCGTCCACCGCGGCCTGGATGGCCGGCGGCTACTACTCGATCGCCAAGGCCGCCCTGAACGCGCTCACCGTGAACCTCGCCTCCGAGCTCGGCGGCCGCAACATCCGGGTCAACGCGATCGCGCCCGGGCCGACGGACACGGCGGCCACGCGCACCGTCGTACCCGAGCCCTTCATCGAGCCGCTGGTCAACTCCCTGATGATCAAGCGACTCGGCACTCCGGAGGACCACGTCGGCGCGCTGCTGTTCCTGCTGTCCGACGACGCGTCGTGGGTCACCGGACAGGTTCTCGCGACAGATGGCGGGCAGATCATCCGCCACTGACACGGCGCACGATGCCGTGCGGGGCCGCGGTCGCGTGGATCGCGGCCCCGCACGGCCTGTCCTGCTCCGGAGCTCGTGCAGTCACCAGGGCTTGTCGATGGCGCCGCCCGCCGCTGCCCGCTTCAGCTCGTGCTTGGCGATCGACCGCAGATGGACCTCGTCCGGCCCGTCCAGGATCCGCAGCGCCCGGTGCCAGCCGTACATGGCTGTCAGCGGTACGTCGTCGCTGATGCCCGCCCCGCCGTGCACCTGGATGGCCCGGTCGATGACCTCGAGCGCCATGCGCGGCGCTGCCACCTTGGCCGCCGAGACGTACGGGGCCGCCGCCTTGTTGCCGTGCAGGTCGATCGTTCGGGCCGCGAGCCGGCACAACAGGCGCGCCTGGTCGATCGCGATACGGGACTCGGCGATCTGCTGCTGCACCACCCCCTGCTCGGCGAGCGGTTTGCCGAAGGCGACGCGCGCAGCGGCACGGGTGGTCATCAGGGAAAGGGCCCGTTCCGCGGCGCCGATCGCCCGCATGCAGTGGTGGATGCGTCCCGGACCGAGGCGGGCCTGGGCGATGGCGAACCCGGCTCCTTCCTCGCCGAGCAGGTTCGCGGCCGGAACCCGGACGTCGTCGTACACGACCTCGCAGTGGCCATGCTGGTCGTAGCGGCCGAAGACCGGCAGGTCGCGCAGGACCGTGACGCCGGGGGTGTCCACCGGGACCAGGATCATCGACTGCTGACGATGCCGCTCCGCGTCCGGGTCCGTCTTGCCCATGACGATCAGCAGGGCGCAGCGGGGGTCCGCCAGGCCGGTGGTCCACCACTTGCGGCCGTTGATGACGTACGTGTCCCCGTCGCGCTCGATCCGCGTCCGGATGTTCGTCGCGTCCGAACTCGCCACCTCCTTCTCGGTCATGGAGAACGCGGAGCGGATCTCTCCGGCCAGCAGCGGTTCCAGCCAGCGCTTGCGCTGCTCATCCGTTCCGAAGAGATGCAGCAGTTCCATGTTCCCCGCGTCGGGCGCCCACCCGTTGATCGCCTCCGGGGCTAGGGGGATGCTCCAGCCGGTCATCTCCGCGAGACCCGCGTAGTCGAGCTGGCTGAGGCCTGAGACAGCGGGCAGGAAGAGATTCCACAGCCCGCGTTCGCGCGCCCTCGCCTTCAACTCCTCGACGACCGGCGGAACGCTGTGGTCGTGATGCCCGGCCCGCGCCCGGTACTCCTCGTAGTCGCGCTCCGCCGGGAGGACATGCTCGTTCATGAACTCGACCAGCGTCTCGCTCATGCGAAGCGCTCGCGGCGAGGGGCGCAGATCGAGGTTGTCGACTTGATGCTGTGCAGTGAGAATCCGAGGGTCCACGCCCCGCTCACCCCCGCAGGCCCGCGATGACCGACCGCGAGCCGAGTTCGAGCGCCCGGTCGAGGAGCGCGTCCACCATCACGTCGAGGCCCTTGAAGCGTGCGGAGTCGTCGGTGTGGCCCTGCATGCGCCTGGCGTGGATGCCTTCGAGAATGACCGCGATCTTGAAGTCCGCGAAGACCATGTACCAGTCCAGGTCCGCGATGTCGATGCCCCGGGCGGCGGCGTACTTCTCCACGACCTCCCGGCGGCTCGGGAACCCCGGCAGTGCCGTGGCTCCCGCGGTGATCGGATTGTGGAACTCGCCCTCCTGGTCCCAGAACGAGCACAGAATGCCGAGGTCGGTGAGGGTGTCGCCCAGGGTCGACATCTCCCAGTCGAGCACGCCGACGATACGGGTCGGGTCGGCCCGGTCGAGCAGCAGGTTGTCGATCTTGAAGTCGCCGTGGACGATCCCGGGGTACGTACAGGGCGGCGCCGTCGCGGTCAGCCGCCGCAGCAGCTCCTCGACCTGCGGCCTCGGCCTGGTCGTCGACGCCTCCCACTGGGCGTGCCAACGCTTCAACTGCCGTTCGAGATAGTCCGACGGACGCCCCCAACCGGCGAGGCCGACCGAGGCGGGGGCGACCTCATGGAGCCGCACCAGCGTCTCGATCATCCGGTCGGCGAGTCCCGCGCGCTGCCCGGCCGTCAGCCGTGCGGTGTCCTCCTGCGTGCGCAGGGCGATCCCGTCGATCCTGTCCATGACGTAGAACGGGGCACCGACGACGGTTTCGTCGCGGCACAGACCCACAACCCGGGGCACCGGCACGCCGGTGCCGAAGAGAGCGGAGAGCACGCGGTGCTCGCGGCCCATGTCATGCGCGGTCGGCAGCACATGGCCGAACGGCGGTCGACGCAGCACCCAGAACCCGCGGCCATCGGTGACCTCGTACGTCGGGTTCGACCGCCCCCCGTCGATCGGCTCGACGGACAGCTCCCCGACCTCTTCCCCGACCTGCTCGGCGAGCCAGCGCCGCAACGCGCCGACCCGGAAGTCCCCCACACCCACGGCTTCCCCTCCCGACATCCCTGTGCGCTCGCGGCCGTCACGTCGGCCGGGCCGCCGCCCCGACCGTTCCCAGTGCCAGTGCGGCGTACCGCTCGGCCATCTGCTCCGGGCTCAGCTCGCCGCCCGGGCGATACCACGTGGCGATCGAGGACCCCATGTTGATGATCGCCCGCACGGCCTCCTGCGGGTACGGCGTCGTGAACTCGCCCTGTGCCACGCCGCGTTCGACGATGGCGCGGAACATCCCCTCCTGCTCGTCCCTCAGCGCCACCACGAGCCGCAGCCCGACCTCGTCCAGGCTCCGCAGCTCCGAAGCGCCGATGAGCGCCTCGGCCCGGCGGGTCGTGTGGAACAGGGCCCAGGCGTGCATCACGGCCTGGAGTTGCTCGCTCGCGCTCGTACCGGAACCCATCAGCGCATTGCGCGTCACCGCGATCACGTCGCTGAGCACGCGCACCATGATGTCCTGCAGAATCCGCTGCTTGGACGGGAAGTGGTGGTAGATCGAGGCCACCTTCATACCCGCGTCGCGGGCGATGTCCCGCATGGTGGTGCCGTGGTAGCCGAGCCGCTGGAAGTTGTCGACGGCGGCGTCGAGCACGACGTCCCTGCCTGGCGCCCTGGTCCGTCGGCCCGTGCTCATCCGGACACTTCCTCCCGCTGTGGCCACGACCCTCATCGCTCCCGAAGCTCCCGCCGCAGCACCTTGCCGCTGGTGTTCTTGGGCAGCTCTTCGAGAATCTCGACCTCGCGTGGGTACTTGTAGGCCGCCATTCTCTCCTTGCAGTACGCGATGAGGTCCTCGGGGTCGACGTGGTGGCCGGGGACGACGGAGACAAAGGCCTTCACCGTCTCACCCCGGTACTCGTGCGGAATGCCGACCACCGAGGCTTCACGCACGGCGGGGTGCTCCTGGAGCACGCCCTCGACATCACGCGGGAAGATCTTGTACCCGCCCGCGTTGATCAGGTCCTTCAGGCGGTCGACGACGAACAGCCAGCCGCCTTCCGTCACCTTGCCGACGTCACCGGTACGCAGCCAGCCGTCGTCGCCGACGGCGCGAGCCGACTCCTCCGGCAGCTGCCAGTACCCGGGCACCACCATCGGACCACGGGCGACGATCTCGCCCGTTTCCCCGGGCGGCAGAACCCGGCCGTCCGCGGGGTCCACGACGCGTATCTCGCAACCAGGCACGGGAACGCCGACCGACAAGGCCCCGGACTCCGCGTCGACCGGCGGCTGCACACCCGGCGGTCCCAGATGAGTCGGCGAGGTGGTCTCGGTCATCCCGTACACACCGTGCAGATTCCAGCCGGCCGCGTCCCGCACCTTGCGCACGAGTGCGGCGCTGACCGGAGCGCCCCCGGAGAGCGTCTTGGTGAGCGAGGAAACGTCGTAGTGCTGGAGGGAGGGATGGTTGATCAGCGCGATGAAAGCGGTGCTCGCCGCGACGGTGAAGGTCGCGCGCCGGCGCTCCACGGCCCGCAGCACCACTTCGGGCTCGAAGCGATGCAGCAGCACCACCGGCGTCCCCGAGACGATGGCCGTGCCCAACCCGGCGATCGCCCCGGTGATGTGGAACACCGGTGCCATACAGAGCACCACGTCACGCTCCGACCGGAGGTCCCACCACGTGCTGTACACAGTCGAGTTGTGCACCATCGCCGACTGGAGGTTCATCGCGCCCTTGGCACGTCCGGTCGTTCCGGAGGTGTACGTCAGCATCCCCACGTCTCCCGGTTGCGGGCGGCGGCCCGCGGACTCCGGTCGGCGTCCCTCGTAGCGCTCGACAACCACGCGCCAGCCCTCGGCCGACTCGAAGTCCCGTCGTCCGGGGATGTGCCGGGCGACCGCTTCCGGCGGCTGGACCGTGGGCGTCATGTCCAAGGGGTGTGTGGTGAGCACATGTCGGACCGCCGTGTGCGGCACCACGTCCTCGGCCACCTCGCCGTACAGGTGCTCCAGACAGACCAGGACGACCGCGCCGCAGTCCACGAGATGGTGGGTGAGTTCCTCGTGCCGCAGCATCGGGTTCACCGCGACCGGGATCGCGCCCGCCTTCCAGATGCCGAGCATGACGGCCAGCCACTGCGGGTCGTTCTGGAGGTAGACCGCCACGCGGTCCTTCGGCTGAACGCCGACGCCCTGAAGCCAGCACGCGAGCGCGTCGGCGGTGCGATCCACGGCGGCGAAACTCAGCTCCGTGGCGAAGTAGTAGACCGCCGGCGCCTTGGGCCGCCGGCGCACATGCTCGTCCCATGCGTGCAGCATCGTGGGGAAGGCCCCCGTGAGACCGGAGTCGACGGATGGCGGGTACAGCTCCTGCCAGGGCCGGGGACTTTCGTTCACCACACCTCCAGTGCCTGAGTGACGGCGACCACCTGAGAGCGACCTCGCATCTTCGGCTTCAGAGCAGAACGACACCCTTGCCGGGGATGAGCCCCTTCTCGAGGCGGCCCAGTGCCTCGGGGATCTCCTCGAACGTGAACCGGGCACCGATCTGCGGACGCACGATCCCTTCGTCGACCATCCGGTCCAGCGAGCGAGCCTGCTCGCGCATCAGGCCCGGGTCCTGCTCCAGGAACGCGCCGAAGGCGACCCCCACCACTGAGGCGTTGCGCAGCAGAAGACGGTTGACCTTGATCTCCGGGATCCGGCCGGCGGCGAATCCGATGACCAGGATCCGGCCCTCGGGAGCGAGCGCCCGGACCGCCTCCCCGAACAGCCAGTCGCCGAGCGGATCGAGCACCGCGTCCACACCGCGACCGCCGGTCAGTTCCGAGACCAGGGCGGCGAAGTGCTCGCCGAGCACGACCACTTCGGCTGCTCCCGCAGCGCGGGCCGTCTCGGCCTGTCCTTCGTCGGCGACACCCGCGATCACTGATGCGCCCAGACCGAGCGCGACTTGGATCGCGGCTGTGCCGATGCCGCCACCGGCGCCCATCACCAGGACGGTCTCACCGACCTTCAACTGCCCTCGCCTGGCGAGCGCGAAGTGGACGGTGTGGTAGTTGACGATCATCGCCGCTGCCGAGGCGAAATCGACGTTGTCCGGCATGCGCACCATCGACTTCTGGTCCAGCACCGCTTGTTCGGCGAAGCCGCCGTGCCAGACGAACCCTGCCACTCGGTCACCGCCGGCCCAGTGGGAGCCATCGGGGGAGTGGAGGACAACCCCGGCCACCTCACAGCCAGGGACGGCAGGAAGCTCGGGGCGGTACTGGTAAAGCCCCTTCGTCATGAGCAGGTCGGGGAAGTTCACGCCGATCGCGCGTACGTCGACGAGCACCCCCTCGGCACCCGGCTCAGGGGCGGGTATCTCGCCCAGTCGGAGCCCGGTGGGGCCCACGTACTCCGTCAGCTGGAACGCACGCATGCCATCTCCTGGTCGTCGCGTGTGATGGTTGCCTACCGAACGCTCGCTAGTCAACAGCCAGGCGTCGGGTGCTGTATGAGGTGGAGCGAATGGACCTTCTCCCGAACGATCGCTAGGGGAGTGGTGCAAGAGGGTGGCCAATCACGGAAGGTCGCCTCTACGTTCGTATATGAAATCAAGTATGCGCAATGCCTGAAGGAGTGAACGGATCATGACTGACATGACGTCACGTAGACGGCGGCGTACGACGACCGCCCTGATCGCCCTGGCGACGGCCTGCGCAGTCGGAGGCGGGGGCCCGTTCCCGGCCTCCGCCGCCGTGCCGGTCGCCGGCTCCGGATGGGTGGGCGCCTGGGGCGCCGCCCCACAGCCGGGTGACACGGGCATCCCGGGGATGCCACCGGCAGCCCCGCTCCAGAACGAGACGCTGCGGATGATCGTCCAACCGCAGACCAGCGGGGCGACGGTGCGTATCCGCCTGTCGAACGTCTTCGGCGATCGGCCGCTCACCATCGGCCGGGCGACCATCGCCCGCCAGACCTCCGGTTCCGCCGTGGACGCGGCGACGGTCCGCTCACTGACGTTCGGCGGACGGCAGCGCGTGACGGTGGCGGCCGGTGCCCAGATCGTGTCCGACCCCGTGCAGTTCTCGCTGCCCGCCGGGCAGAACGTGGCGGTCGACCTGTTCCTCCCGCAGTCGACCGGCGTTCCCACCGGCCACCTCGAAGCACGCCAGACCTCGTACGTCTCGACCGCCGGCGACCACGCCGGAAAGCCCTCCCTGCCGGTCGGCCGCACCACCGCCAGCTGGTTCTTCCTGAGCGGCATCGACGTGCTGGACGCGACCCGGCAGGGCGTGGTCACCTTCGGCGACTCGCTCACCGACGGCACCGGGTCGACCGTCGACGCCAACCACCGCTACCCCGACTACCTGGCGAAGGAACTGGCGGGCCAGTCGGCCACGAAGACCCTGGCCGTCGTCAACTCCGGTATCGGCGGCGGACGGCTGCTGCACGACCGTATCGGCCCGAGGGCCGTCGACCGGTTCGACCGGGACGTGCTGTCCAAGGCCTCCGCGAAGTACGTGCTGGTCCATGTCGGCATCAACGACATCGGCGTGGCGGACTTCCTCGACCCCAGGGAGAACGTCACCAGCCAGCAGATCATCGCGGGATATCAGTCGCTCATCGAACGCGCACACGCGCGAGGCATCAAGGCCTACGGCGGGACGCTGACGCCGGTGGGCGGCCACATCTACGACAACCCCACGGCCCAGAAGAAGCGCGATGAGGTCAACGAGTGGCTGCGCTCGACCGCCGGAAAGTCAGGAGGGTTCGACAAGGTCGTCGACTTCGACGCGGTGATCCGCGACCCGTCGAACCCGTCGCGCATCCTGCCCGCGTATGACAGCGGCGACCACATCCATCTGAACGACGCGGGATACGCGGCGATGGCCGACGCCGCCGAGGACCTGTTCCTGTAGGCGGCCCGTGGCGGACGTACCCGAGCCCGGGTCGGACGGGCTTCGGCTACGTTCCGGGCGGCTGTCACCGAGGCCAAGCGGTGGCGGCCGCCCTCCACGTCCGCCCGGAAGGTCAGTGGTCGCGCTCGCGTGCCGCGTTGAGTGCCTGCTTCGCAATGACCACCTGCTGCACCTGGCTCGTGCCCTCGTAGATACGGAAGAGCCTGGCGTCGCGATAGAAGCGCTCCACGGCGACGCCTCGCATATAACCCGCCCCGCCATGCACCTGGACGGCGCGGTCGGCGACCCGGCCGACCATCTCGCTCGCGAAGTACTTGGCGCAGGACGGCCCGAGCCGGGTGTCGGTGCCACGGTCGTACGCCTCGGCGGCGTTCAGGACGAGCGCGCGTGAGGCGTACACCTCGGTCTGCGAGTCCGCGATGAGGCCCTGGATCAGCTGGAACTCGGCGATGGGCCGGCCGGACTGCTTTCGGGCGAGCGCGTACGACGTCGTCTCGTCGAGGAGCCGCTCGGCCATGCCGACGCAGAGTGCGGCGATGTGCAGACGACCGTGGGCCAGGCATGCCATGGCGGTGATGTAGCCGCGGCCCTTGCCCTCGGGGCCGCCGACCAAGGCGTGCTCGGGGACCTCCACCCCGTCGAGAATCACCTCGGCGGTCCAGGCGCCGTGCTGGCCCATCTTGGCGTCGCGCGGTCCGACGGTGAGCCCCGGAGTGCCGGCGGGGACAAGGAAGACGGAGATGTCACGCGTGGCGCGCTCCTCGTCGCCGTGGCGAGCGAAGACCATGAACAGATCGGCGACCGGGGCGTTGGTGATGTAGCGCTTCGAGCCCGTCAGTGAATAGCCTCCGGGAACCCGTCGGGCCGTCGTCCGCAGGCCGGCGGGGTCGGAGCCGGCTTCGTCCTCGGTGAGCGCGAACGACGCCGTCCACTCGCCCGAGGCCATCCTCGGCAGGTACTCCTTCTTCTGTGCCTCGGTCCCGCCGAGCATCAGGACGTGGCCGGCGATGCCGTTGTTGGTGCCGAACAGTGACCGGAAGGCGGGGGTGGTGTAGCCCAGTTCCATGACGAGGCGCGCCTCGCGCGCCATGCTGAGGCCGAACCCGCCGTACTCCTCGGGCAGGGCGAAACCGTAGAGCCCGACCTGCGCCGCCAACGCCTTCAAGTCGTCCGGCATGTGGTCGGTTTCGTCGATCTCCGCCTCCGCGGGCACGACGAGCTCCCTGACCAACTGCCGGGTGGTGCGGAGTATCTCCTCGAAGTCCTCGTCGTTCAGGGCGCTCATGTGGCCTCCTCAGCCTCGTGGTACCTCGCGCCACGGCTTGCCCTCCCACGGGTCGGGCTCCTTGGGAAGGCCGAGCACGCGCTCGGCGAGGATGTTCTTGTTGACCTCGGTCGTTCCGCCCTCGATCGTGTTCGCCCGACTGCGCAGCATGGCGCGTACCTCGGCGGGCATGTCCTCGGCGTACCCGGCGGGATCGCCCGGCCACGCGGTCGCTCCCAGGCCCAGCATGCGCGCCGCGGTCTCCTGCAGCCGCTGATTGAGCTCGGATCCGTGCACCTTGCCGACCGAGCTCTCGGGCCCGGGCGGAAAGCCGGCCGCGATGCCGGCGCGGACACGGGAGTTGGTCCACGAGCGGATCTGCTCCTCGCACCACAGCCGCACGAGCGCGTGGCGCGTGTTCGCGTCGTCCCAGCCGTAGGGGAGTCTGCGTTCCGTACGCTCCTGCGCCAGCCGGACGAGCCGCCCGGCACCCGTGCCGCCGATACGGTCGACGCCGCCGGATCCCGCGCCCGACACCATCTGTCGCTCCCCGCTCAGCGTGGAACGGGCCACCTTCCAGCCCGAGTTGACCGCACCGACCCGCTGGGCGTCCGGCACCACGGCACCGTCGAGGAACACCTCGTTGAAGTCGACCTCGCCTCCGATGTGCCGCAGCGGGCGGACGTCCACACCCGGCTGCTTCATGTCGATGAGGAAGTACGTGATGCCCTCGCGCTTGGGCACGCCGGGGTCGGTCCGCGCCAGCAGGACGCCGAGGTCGGCCAGATGTGCCCACGTCGTCCACACCTTCTGTCCGGTGATGCGCCACACGTCGCCGTCACGGACCGCGGTCGTCGCGAGGGAGGCGAGGTCACTGCCCGCGCCGGGCTCGCTGAAGAGCTGACACCACACCTCCTCGTTGGAGACCAGCTTCGGCAGGAAGCGCAGACGCTGCTCGTGGGTGCCGTGGGCGAAGAGCGCGGCTGCTGTGAGATTCAGGCCGAGCGGATTGAGGCGCGGCAGGTGGTACGGGCGGAGCTCGGCCTCGGCGGCCTGGGCGAGCTCCCGTGACCAGCCCAGACCGCCGTACTCAGTCGGCCATTGCGGCACGACCAGGCCACTGCGGGCGAACTGCGGGTACCAGGCACGGTATTCGTCGGGAGTCCGTATCCGGCGCACCGCGCCACGGCCACCCGACTCGGCCGCCGTACGCCAGCGTGCCGGCACCGTACTCGCCAGCCAGTCCTGAACCGCCGCCCTGACCTGGCCGGTTGTGCGGCACTCCGCAAGCACGTCACTCATTGCGTCCTCCCTCTCGCGTCGCTCAAACCGCTCTCCAACGCGCGCCACAGAGCGGCCTTCCGTGTGGCCGCAGAGTCCGGACACCGGGCCGCGGCTTCGGCGAGCTCCTGCGCCCGCGCTTCCAGGCGGTCGGCGCTGACGACCTCGCCGACCCAGCCCAGACGCAGTGCCTCCCGCGCTCCGATGCGCTCGTGGGCACCCGTGAAAGCCATACGAGCCACCGCGCCGAAGGAGGCGCGGCGCGCGAGGCCGATCGTCTCGAACGCGCTGACCTGTCCGAGGCTCACATGCGGATCGAGGAACGAGGCCGTCTCGGAGGCCAGGACCAGATCGGAGTCGGCGACGAAGTGCAGTCCGCCGCCGGCGCAGACTCCGTTCACCGCGGTGACGACCGGCTTGCTCACGCCCAAGTGCCAGCCGGTCAGCCGCAGATCGGCCTGCTTGGTGCGGCGGGACATGGCGCGCAGAGCCTGGGGATCACGACTGAGCTGGCGCACGTCGAGACCGGTCTGGAAGGCACTGCCGCGCCCGGTGACCACGATCGCGCACACCGAGTCATCGGCCTCCAACTCCCTCCAGGCCTGGGGGAGCTGCTCCATCATCCGGGCGTTCATGGCATTGCCCACGTCGGGCCGGTTGAAGACGAGCCAGCCCACGGGGCCTCGTCTCTCGAGGAGGAGGGGATCGTCACTCAGCACATTGATTGTATATCATATCGATGATACAAGTTCCTGGATGTAGAGCCGCTTCGGAGGCCTGGGAGGCCGTGGATGTCGGATTCGGCGACCGCCGGAATCATCACGGATGAGGGAGTCGCGCGGCTGCGAGCGCGGATCGGCGTACCGCAGGTGTATCCGGTGCCTCCGCACTATCTGCGGCCGGGAGTTGATGCCTTCCGCCACGTCGCGAGGTCGTACGGGGACGACAATCCGCTGTGGAGCGATCCGTCCCACGCCCCGACGACGCGGTGGAAGGAGCAGATCGCCCCGCCGCCGTTGATCGGTGGTGACAGTCTCATCGGCGAAGACCGACTCACCGACACGGAGTTGGATCAGCAGAAGGACCTGCGTGGTGACCCCCTGCGCGGAGTTCACGCCTTCTATGCGGCGAGCCAGCGTGAGTGGTGGGCGCCGCTGACCGCCGATCAGCGGATCTTCCGCAGGACCGCCCTCGTGGGCGTGGTCGACAAACCGAGCGAGTTCGGCGGACGCGGCGTTCAGGAGTGGACATCACAGGCGTACCGCACCGAAGCAGGGGTGCTCCTCGGCGCCCAGAACCGCATGATGTACCGCACCGAACGCGGCAAGGCACGCGAGCGCAAGAAGTACGCGGACGTCACCGTCGAACCTTGGGGCGAGCAGCAACTGGCCGCGCTGGATGAACAGTTGGCCGCCGAGAGCCCGCGCGGGAGCGAGCCGCGTTGGTGGGAGGACGTACGGGTCGGCGATCTGGTGGGGCCGCTGGTGAAGGGCCCGCTGACCGTGACCGACATGGTCTGCTGGCACGTCGGCATGGGGATGGGCATGTACGGCGTGGCCCCCCTGCGTCTGGCCCACCGCAACCGCAGGCGGATCCCCCGCTTCTACCACCGCGACGAACTCGGGATACCGGATGTGATGCAGCGTGTGCACTGGGACCCGGCGTACGCCCGCAAGTCCGGGAATCCCACAACGTTCGACTACGGGCGGATGCGTGAAACCTGGCTCATCCACGCCTGCACGGACTGGATGGGTGACGACGCCTGGCTGTGGCGACTGCGGGTGGAGTTCCGCAGGTTCAACTACGTGGGAGACGTGCAGTGGGTCGAAGGCGAGGTGACCCGGCACTACCTTGCTGAAGGTGACCGGCCTGCGGTCGACCTTGACCTGCGGACGCGTAACCAGCGAGGCGAAGTCACCTCGCCGGCCGCCGCCACGATCCTGCTGCCGAGCCGGGAACACGGACCCGTGAGGCTCCCCGACCCGCCGGGAAACACCCTCGACGAGGCCTTCGACGCGACGATCGAGACCTTCCGCGGAGGCCGCGCATGACGGCCGACGACCTCAGAATGCTCCGGCAGACAGCACGCGAAGCGCTCGGCGAGCTGTCCTCCTCCGCCCAGGTGCGCCGCCAGATGGCCGACGGGTGGGACGCGGAGGTCTGGCGGCGGCTCTGCGGCGAACTCGGCGTGGCGGGACTGGCCGTGCCGGAGGAGTACGGCGGTGCCGGGCTGTCGGCCGTCGAGCAAGGCGTCTTCTTCGAGGAGGCCGGGCGGCGCATGCTCTGCGGGCCGCTCCTGTCGACCGCGGGCCTGGCCATACCGCTGCTGCTCCTCACGGACGACGACCCGGCACGCAAGCGGTACCTGCCGGGCCTGTGCGCCGGAACGCTCACCGCGACCGTCGTCACCAGCGACAGTACGGGCCGGCCGATCCTGAGCGGTCGGCCGATCGAGGCGAGGGCCGAGGACGGCGGATACGTGCTGGACGGCGTGGCCGATCATGTGGTGGACGGCGCCACGGCCGACCTCGTGTTCGTTCCCGCCCTGCTCGATGGAGCCATGGCCCTCTTCACGGTGGAGGCAGAAGAGGCGGGGTTCGTCCGCCAACCACTCGTCTGTCTGGACCAGACCCGCCGCCAGGCGCGGCTCACCTTCACCCGCGTACGGGCGACTGTGCTGGCCTGCCGCGAACCCGCACTCGCTCTGGAGAACACCCTCGACGTGGCCAGGGCCATGCTCGCCTGTGAGCAGGCCGGAGGCGCCGCCGAGTGCCTGGACGTACTCGTGGACTACGCCAAGCACCGGGTCCAGTTCGGCCGCGCCATCGGCTCGTTCCAGGCCACCAAACAGAAGGCCGCCGACCTGCTGATCAAAGTGGAGTCCGCCAACTCCGCGGCGATCGCCGCGGCACACGCCGCTGCCGGGCTCCTGGCCGGCCACGGTTTGAGCGCGCCCGCGACGGACGGGAGCCCTTTGACGGACGTGCCGGAACTCGCCGTGACCGCGGCTGTCGCGCAGGCCTACTGCTGCGACGCCTTCGTCTCCGTCGCCGCGGAGAACATCCAGGTGCACGGAGGGATCGGCTTCACCTGGGAGCACGACGCCCACCTGTACCTGAAACGGGCGTGGACCAGCAGGGAACTGCTCGGCAGGCCCGAGGAGCACCTGGAGACCCTCGCAGATCACCTGGCAGCTGCCCGATGAACCTGAGCTCCTTCCTCCTCGACTATCCCGGCACGCCCGAGACACCGGTCGCGCACTGGCCCCAAGGCAGCGTCACCCTCGGCGAGCTGACCGGCCGGGCACAGGCCCTCGCCCGCCGGCTCGGACCGGTCGACCGCGCACCCGTCGCCTGTGTGGTCGACAGCGGACCGCTCGCGCTCACGGCCATGTTCGCCACCTGGCTGGCCGACGGCGTGTACATACCGGTGAACGCCCGGTTGACCGACGCCGAGGTCGACCAGCAGCTGGCCGCTGTCGCTCCCGCGGCCGTCATCACGAGTGGTCTTCAAGCCGACCGCGTGCGTCCGGGCCCCAGGCGGCTCGTTCAGGACGGCGACGGCTGGTCCGTCACGGAGGCCGAACAGCCCTGGCGCGGCGAGGAGTTCGGCGAGCACGTCGCCCTGGTGATGCGTACCTCGGGCACGACCGGCGCATCGAAGCCCGTGGTCCTGGAGCACGAGGGCGTCCGCAAGGGCATCGACACGGTCATCGAGAAGCTGCGCGGCGCCGGCAAGCAGACGACCGGGCGGCCCATGCCGAACCTGATGCCGAGTTCACTCGCCCTCTGGGCGGGCATCTGGAACACGCTGTTCGCCGTGCGCCTCGGCGCGGAAGTGGTGCTCCTCGACCCCTTCGATCCCGCCGAGTACGCGGCCATGGTCAAGCGCTTCGAGATCCGCTCCACGATCCTCGCGCCCCCCATGATGACCATGCTCTGCGACGATCCCCGCGTCACGGATCTGCGGCCCCTGCGCTACGTACGGTCCGTCACCGCGCCGCTCTCCCCAGCCCAGGCGCGCCGCTTCCACACTCGCTTCGGCGTGGGCGTCATGAACTCGTACGGCCAGACCGAGCTCGGGGGAGAGGTCGTCGGATGGACCGCGGCGGATCTTCGCGCGTACGGGTCCACCAAGCTCGGCGCGGTCGGCAGGCCGCACGCCGGCGTCCGGATCCGGATCCTGAACGACGCGGGAGCCGAGGTCGAGCCGGGTGCGGTCGGGGAGATCTGGATCAAATCGCCGTTCGCCTCCTCCGAGGGGGAACTGCCCGCGGACCGTGTGGTGGACGGCTATCTGCGCACCGGTGATCTCGGGCGCCTGGACCCCGAGGGGTTCCTGTGGATCGAGGGCAGGGTCTCGGACATGATCAACCGGGGCGGTCTGAAGGTGGTCCCGTACGAGGTCGAAGAGGTGCTGCGCGACCACCCCGACGTGGCGGACGCGTCCGTGGCCGGTATGCCCGACGAACGCCTCGGCGAGGTGCCGGTGGCGTGGGTACGGCCGGCGTCGGGCCGCACACCCGCGTCAGAGGAGCTCAGGGCCTTCGCCCGCGGCCGTCTCGCCGGATACAAGGTGCCGGTCGCGGTGCATTTCGTCGACGACTTCCCCAGAACAGAGATCGGAAAGGTCTTGAAACGCGAGCTGGTCGCGCGCCTTGCCGCAGCGGACTCCGAAGGGACGGACCCCGCATGAGCTACGCCACCCTGGACGTGTTCCGCCGAGGCCCGGTCGGCTGGCTGGTGTTCAACAGGCCCGACCGCCGCAATGCCATGAACAACGCGATGCGCGACGAGCTGCGAGCGGCCTGGACCGAGCTCGCCGGGGATCCGGGCGTACGGGTGATCGTCAACGCGGGACGCGGCCGCGACTTCCAGACCGGCGCGGATGTCGTCGAGCTCGCCACCGACGGGCAGGGCATGGAGCGCTATCGCGCATCCATGGAGGCCTTCGATCTGGGCTTCACCGCGTGGCACCTCGGCATCGACAAGCCGGTGATCGCCGCCGTCAACGGCGTCTGCGCGGGTGGCGGGCTGCACTTCGTCGCGGACGCCGACATCGTGCTCGCCGCATCCGACGCCGCGTTCACCGACCCGCATGTCTCGGTCGGCCAGGTCAGTGCCGTCGAGACGATCGCCCTGATCCGCAAGATGCCGGCCGAGGCCGTGTTCCGTATGGCACTAGTGGGGCGGCACGAGCGCATGCCCGCCACGCGGGCCTGGGAGCTCGGCATGGTGAGCGAAGTGGTCGAACCGCCCGATCAACTGCACGCAGCGGCACAGCAGTTGGCCGAGAAGATCGCCAGGAACTCGCCCGCGGCGCTGCGCGCCACGAAGCGCGCGCTCTGGGGTGCGCTCGAGCAAGGGCTCACAGACGCGTGCAAGGCGGGGGCCGCCGAGCTGGTCGGTCTGTGGGGACACCCGGACCAGACCGAGGGACCCGCGGCGTTCGCCGCCAAGCGTGAACCGAGGTGGAAGGAAGACTGACGGCCCATGCAGACCGTGCTCGTGATGGGCGCCAGTGGCTTTCTCGGATCCAACGTGGTCCGACTGCTGCACAGCCGGGGGTACCGGCCGCGGGCGCTGGTCCGCACCACCAGCGACCTGTCCGGTCTGCGGGACCTCGACGTCGATCTGCGCCACGGCGATCTGCTGGACCCCGATTCGCTCGACGCGGCGATGGCCGGCTGCGACACCGTCTTCCACTGCGCGGTGGACACCCGGGCCTTGCTGTGCGACTCCAAGCCGCTGTTCGACTGCAACGTCCGCGGTCTGTCGAATGCCCTGGACTCGGCGCTGTGGGCGAATGCGCGGCGGTTCGTCCTGGCGAGCAGCGTCGCGACGGTCGGACGCCCCCGCAGTCGCCCGGCCACGGAGGAGGACCCGTTCGACTGGGAGGACGCCCCGGCGTACGTCACCTCGCGTGTCATGGGGGAGCGGCGCCTGCTCTCGTACTGCCGGGAGGGCGGGCTGGGCGGGGTCTCGATGTGTGTCGGCACCACGTTCGGCCCCGGCGACGTCCAGCCCACACCGCAGGGCGCCCTGCTGCGACGAGCGGCCACGGGTCGACTGCGGTACGCGCTCCGGGCCACCATGCCGTGCGTCGACATCCGTGACGCCGCTGAGGCGATGGTCCGGGCGGCCGAGATCGGGCAGACCGGTCGGCGCTACATCGTCGTCGCCGATCAGGTCTCGCACGAGCGCCTGTTCGCCCTGGCGGCAGGTGTGCAGGGCAACCGCCCGCCGCGCACCGTCTCCGTGCGCCGGGCCAAGCTGGCCGCGCAGATCGTCGCGCGTGCCGCCGCGATCGGCGGGTACCACATCGACCTGCGGCCGGACGCGATCGAACTGGCCTCCACGTTCGGCCCGTACGACAACGCGCGGGCGCGCGTCGAACTCGGGTGGGAGCCGCGCCCCATCGAGGACACGGTGCGAGACGCGGTCGCCTGGTTCCGCCGCCACTGACCCGTTGACCCGGGCGTCACCGGCCTTGAAAGCCGGGATCGCGGCGCTCGGCGAACGCCTTGAGCCCCTCGCGGAAGTCCGGACTGCGGCTGCTGAGCTCCATGGCGTACGCCTCATCGGCGAGGTGTCTGCGCAGATCGTGGTCGGCGCTCGCGTTGAGCAGTGCCTTGGTCAGGCCGAGCGCCACGGTGGGGCCGGTCGCCAGCTCCGCCGCGAGCTGCTCGGCGGCGGACATGACCTCGTCGTCCGGGACCGCGGCGTGGGCGATTCCCCAGGCCTCCGCCTCGGTCCCCGAGAACTCCCGCCCGAGCATGAGAAGTTGGCGTGCCCGCTGGGGCCCGACGGCGCGGGGAAGGAGCCACGTACTGCCCGAGTCCGGAGTGAATCCCCGACGCAGGAAGGGATACCAGAAGCGGGCATCGGCCGCGGTCACCGTGAAATCGGCGGCGAGCGCGAGCTGCGCTCCGATCCCGACGGCCGAACCCCGGACGGCACAGATCACCGGGAGCTGGATCTCGAGGAGCAGGGGGACGAGCCGGTTCGCCTGGGTGGGAAGTCTGCGCTGGATGCTGCCGGTTCGCGGCTTGGGGCCGGTGTTCCGCGCGGCGTTGCGGCCGACGATGTCGAAGCCGCTGCAGAATGTTCCGCCGGTTCCCGAGAGCAGCACGGCCCGCAACTGCTCGTCGGTCGCGGCCCGTTCGAGTGCGGCGATGAAGGCCGCCATCGACACGTCGTTCAGCGCGTTGCGCCGCTCGGGGTTGTCCAAGGTGATTCTCAGGACAGCGTCGTCGACGTGTAGGTCCAGGCCCTGTGCCGACGAGTAGATCGAACCCACGCCCACCTCCTGAATATTATATATAGTTGACCGTACTGCTCGGACGGAGGGAGTCGCAAGTGACCGACGACGCGCCAGTGGGATCCCGGCTGCTGGCCGGGCTCAGGGTCGTGGAGTGCTCGATGCTCGGTCCGGGGGCGGTCTCCACACCGCTCGCCGACCTGGGCGCGGACGTGATCAAGGTGGAGCCGCCGGGAGGCGACTACATACGCGAGATGAGCTGGCCCATCGTGCAGGGGGACTCGCTCCTGCACCTGCACATCAGCCGTGGCAAGAACAGCATCGTGCTCGACCTTCGCACTCAGGCGGGCAGGGAGATCTTCCTGGAGCTTGTGGCCGGTGCCGACGTGGTGATCGAGGCCATGCGGCCCGGCGGGCTCGACCGCAGAGGCCTGGGCTTCGGACGGCTGACGGAAGTCAACCCGCGTGTCGTGCTGTTCACCATCACCGGATACGGCATGACCGGCCCGTATCGCGATCTGCCCAGCCACGGGATCGCGTACGACGCGTGGGCCGGGACCGTGGCCCCGGTGCCCGGTCCCGAAGGTCTTCCGTCGATCCCGGACCACACCTCGATCGGCATCACCGCGGGTCCGCTGTACGGCACCGCGGCGATCCTGGCCGCAGTACTGCGCGCTCGCGAGACAGGCGCCGGCTGCCATCTGGAAGTCGCCCAGTCCGATGCGGCAGCGGCCTTCGACTGGTTGCGCAGCGAAGGCCACCGCGCCCATGAGCGTCCCGCCGACGAGGTCACCGGAAATCCCTCCGACGGTCTGGAGCGGCGGCCGCCGGGCACGGCCGGTATGGCGGACGGCGTCCGCTACCAGTTCTACGCATCGGCGGACGGCCACGTCCTGTTCATGGCCTCCGAGCAGAAGTTCTGGAAGAACTTCTGCTCGGCCGTGGGCCGCGACGACCTCTACGAGGCCCGCCCGGGAGCCCACCTCGCCGACCACGCGCGCGGCGACCTGTGGCTGCGCCGCGAACTGGCCGACGTCTTCCGGCAGCGCACGACGGCGGCGTGGATCGAGCTGGGGCTCGCCCATGACGTACCGATCGGGCCGGTGAACACGCCGGCGACGATCGCGGCGGACCCGCAGTTCGGCGAGCGGATGCCGTGGCAGTGCGCGGAGCGCCTCGGCGCGGATCAACTCCCCTTCCCTGTACGCGTGGTGGGGGAGCAGCCGCCCGCGGCCAACGCCAAGGCGCCGGCGCCCGGCGAGCACGCCGAGGAGATCCTGCGCGACCTCCTCGGCTACGACGACGCCCGGATCGAAGCGCTGCGGACGGCCGGAGTCCTGGGTACGGCCTGATCAGCTCTGGGAGGGCGTGGCGAGGCGTTCGCGCAACTCGCCTTTCAGTACCTTCCCGGAGGCGTTGACCGGCAGGTCCGCGACCACGTGGACCTGCCGGGGCACCTTGTAGTTGGCCATGTTCGCCCTGGCCCAGGTGATGACGTCCTCGGGGACGAGGGTCGTGTCACGGCGCGGCACGACGAAGGCGGCTCCCACCTCGCCCATGCGAGCGTCCGGGACGCCGACCACGGCCGAGCGGGCGATACCGGGATGGCCGTCCAGGATCCGCTCGATCTCCGCCGGATACGCGTTGAAACCGCCGACTATGTACATGTCCTTCATGCGGTCGGTGATCCGGAGCCTGCCGTCCGGGTCGAGCAGTCCGATGTCGCCGGTGTGCAGCCAGCCGTCCTCGTCGATGGTGGCCGCGGTCTCGGACTCCTCTCCGAAGTACCCCTTCATGACGGTGTATCCGCGGACGACGATCTCGCCCTCCTCGCCGGGCGGTACAGCGGAGCCCGAACCGTCCAGCACGGCGACCTCGATGCCGGGCAGAGGATGGCCGCAGGTGGTGGCGACCGCCTCGGGTGGATCGTCGTAGCGGCACATGGAGACGATCGCGCACGACTCGGTGAGTCCGTAGCCCGTGACGACGTGGTCGAAGCCGATCTCCTCCTTGATACGGGTCAGCAGCCTCGGCGGCACACTGGCCGCACCCGTCACCGCCAGTCTCAGATGCGCGACGCCCTCGGCGCTGAAGTCGGGGTGCTCCAACATGGTCTGATAGAGCGTCGGCGTACCGGGAAGGACGGTGACGCGTTCCTGTCGTACGACCTCGAGCACATGCGGCACGTCGAGCGTGCGCTCGGGCAGCACCGTGGCCCCGACGATCAACGACGCGAGCCAGCCGGCCTTGTAGCCGAACCCGTGGAAGAACGGATTCACGACCAGGTACCGGTCGCCTTCGCGCAACCCGACGACCTGGGCCCAGACCGCGTACGCCCGCAGTGTCTGGCCGTGTGTGCACATCGCGCCCTTGGGATGTCCGGTGGTTCCCGAGGTGAAGAGCATGTCGGACAGGTCGTTGGGTCCGATCACGGCCGCCCGGCGGATCACGTCCGCCTCGTCCACCGTCTGGCCGAGGTTCTCGAATTGCCGCCAGGCGAGCAGTGGTCCCGTCGCGTCGCCGTCCATCAGCACCACGGTCTCCAGCAGCGGCAGACCGCTGAAGGGAAGCCCGCCGGCCGCGGGTCCGGTCTCCTCGGCAAGCCCGGCCGCGTAATCACGTCCAAGGAACTCCCCGGTGACGACGAGCATGCGTGCCCCACTGCGGGCCAGGATGTACGCGGCCTCGGCCGGCTTGAAGCGCGTGTTGAGCGGCACCAGCACCCCGCCGGCCCGTTGCAGCGCCAGCGCGGTGACGATCCACTTGCCGCTGTTCGGGCCCCAGACGGCCACCCGGTCGCCCTTGACGAGGCCTGCGGCGAGGAACGACCGGGCCAGCCGCGTCACTCGGGCGTCGAGTTCGGCGTACGTCCAGCGGTCCGCGCCCTCGGCCACGGCCTCGGCGGAACCCAGGCGGGCGGCCGCATCGCTCAGGAGCGCGCTGGTCGTTCCCCAGCGCAGGTCGGCTCGGGGATCTGTGGTTGGCCTGTCTGTTGTGGCCATGCTGCATCTCCTCCCAAGAGATTGATAATATATATAGTCTGCAATCGCTCTCGGGAGGTCCGTATGCCCCGTCTTCTGGAGGACAAGGTCGCGATCGTCACGGGCGCAGCCCATGGGATCGGCCGCGGCCATGCTCTGGAACTGGCCCGACACGGCGCACGCGTCGTGGTGAACGACGTCGGCGCGTCCGTACGCGGTGAGGGAGAAGGGAAGGACGCCGACGAGGTGGTCGACCTCATCACCGGGCGCGGCGGGACAGCCGTGGCCGACTACTCGGACATCTCCGACGCCGATCGCGTCGAAGCCCTCTTCGAGCGCACCGTCGCCGAGTTCGGCCGCGTGGACGTCGTGGTCAACAACGCGGGCATAGCGCGCGACAGGATGATCTGGAACATGTCGCCGGACGACTTCGACACAGTGATGCGCGTCCACGTCCGCGGTTCCTGGCTGACCACGCACCACGCGGCCCGGCACTTCAGGGAGCGAGTGAAGGGCGGCGAGCAGGTCCGCGGACGGATCATCAACACGACGTCCGGGGCGGGCCTGAGCGGCAACATGGGCCAGTCCAACTACGCGACGGCCAAGGCGGCGATCGTAGGCCTCACTCTCACCACGAGCCTTGAGCTGTACAAGCTCGGTGTGACGGTCAACGCCGTCGGCCCCGGCGGCATGACGCGGCTGACCGCGACGATGGGCGCGGACCTGGTGCCGTTCGAGCCCGACCAACTGGCCGAGGACGAGTACCACCCCATGGATCCGGCGGGCAGTTCCCCACTCGTCGCGTGGCTCGCGAGCGATGAGGCCCAGCATGTGACGGGCCAGGTGATCCGCGCGATCCACGACAAGATTCACCTCATGGGCGGCTGGCACGAGGCACGCAGCATCTGCAGCGGCGAGAAGCGCTGGGACGCGACGGCCCTGGGCGCCTCGATCGCGACAGATCTCTTCGGCACCCGCGCGGCCGGGCTTCGGTAGGCCTCCGGCTGTGGGGGAGAAGCAGATGGACACGACGTCCGAGCGCGAGCGTTCATACGGACAAGCGCAGTTCGAGATCAGGAACGTGCTGGCACGGATCGCGCACAGCTCGGACGAAGGCACGCTGGAGGAGTACGGCGCGTGCTTCACCGAGGACGCGCGCTGGGAGATGCCCGGCCAGGTCGTGCGCAAGGGGCGTACGGAGATCTGCCTCGCCGGCGCCGAGCGGAGGGCATCCGCCATCGCCGGGCCGGGAACCCGTACGAGACACCTGATCAGCACCACCGCGGTCACTGTCCATGGAGACGAGGCCGTCGCCGAGTCCTGCTGGCAGTTCTATGTCGGGACCGGTGGGCGCCCGGTGCTGGCTTCGATGGGTACGTACCGGGACACGTTCCGCCGCACCGACGAGGGCTGGCAGGTGACGGAGAGGATCGTCCGCCCGGGGTGAGCGCACAGCACCGCGCGGGTGACCGTCACCAGGGACGGCCACCCGCACGGTCACATGTGCCGACCACCGGTCACTTCGAGCACCGCACCGGTCATATAGCTCGACAGCTCACTGGCCAGGAACAGCGCCACCTTGCCGATCTCCTCGGGCTCCGCGGCCCGCCCCATCGGAACTCCGGCGAGCTTCTCCTCCCAGATGTCCGGCCGCAGGGCCTCGGTCATCGCGGTGCGGACCAGACCCGGCTGGATGGCGTTCACCCGGATTCCCAGGTGCGCCAGTTCCTTGGCCGCTGCCTTCGTCATGCCGACCACACCGGCCTTCGCCGCGCTGTAGTTGGTCTGACCTGGCAGCCCCACCTTGCCGGAGATGGACGAGATGTTGACGACGGCCCCGCCGCCCTGTTCGCGCATGCGCGCTGCGGCGTACTTCAGGCCGAGCCAGGTGCCGACGAGATGGACGTCCATGACCTCGCGGAACTGCTGAACGGTCATCCTGCGAAGCGTGGCATCACGGGTGATGCCCGCGTTGTTGACCAGGACGTCCAGCGCGCCGTACCGCTCGACCGCGGCCCCGGCCAAGGCCTCCACCTGGTCCTCGACGGTGACGTCGCAGCGTACGGCTGAGGCCTGAGCCCCGGTGTCGCACAGCGACTTGGCGGCCGCCTCGGCCGCGTCGAGGTCGATGTCGGCGACGATCAGCCGCGCTCCCTGGGCGGCGAAGACCCTGGCGATGGCGAGACCGATGCCCTGACCGGCGCCGGTGATGATCACGCTCTGCCCCTCAAGAAGTTTCATCGAAGCTCCTTCACGTGGTGGTGCCTACGCGGTGATCTGCCGGCCTCTACGCAGCGATGCGCTCGAAGACCGCGGTCAGGCCCTGGCCGCCTCCGATGCACATGGTTTCCAGGCCGTAGCGCCCCTGCCGGCGGTCGAGCTCGCGCAGCAGTGTCGCGAGGATCCGGCAGCCGGTGGCACCGACGGGGTGGCCGAGTGAGATCCCTGACCCGTTGACGTTCGTGCGCTCCCAGTCCGCGGCCCCGAAGCCCCACTCCCGCGTGCAGGCGAGGACCTGGGCGGCGAAGGCCTCGTTGATCTCGATCAGATCGATGTCGGTGAGCTTCAGTCCCGCGCGTTCCAGGGCGATCCGGGTGGCGGGAACCGGGCCGATGCCCATAGTGCGCGGTGGTACGCCGGCGACGGCCCAGGAGACGACCCGGGCCATGGGGCGCAGCCCCAGTCGCTGGGCGTTGTCCGGATGGGTGACGACGCAGACCGCGGCGCCGTCGTTCTGGCCGCTGGCGTTGCCCGCCGTGACCGTCGCCTCGTGGTCCTGAGCGGCCAGGACCGGACGCAGTCGGCCGAGCGACTCCAGGGACACCTCGGGCCGCGGGTGCTCGTCGGCGTCGACCACGGTCACACCCTTGCGGCCGGCCACCTCCACCGGCACGAGCTCGTCGGCGAACCGACCCTTGCGTTGGGCGTCCACGGCGCGCAGATGCGAGCCGAGCGCGAGCTCGTCCTGCTCCAGACGGGAAATGCCGTACTCGCGCCGCAGGTTCTCCGCGGTCTCCAGCATCCCGCCAGCCACGGGATGGAGCTGACCGCCCGCGGTGGTACGCCCACGCGCCAGTGCATCGTGGAGGGTGAGCGCCCCGCCCTTGGCACCCCAGCGGGCCTCGGTCGTGTAGAACGCGGCGGAGCTCATGCTCTCCGCGCCGCCCGCGACCACCAGGTCGCTGACCCCCATGCGCACTTGCATCGCTGCGTTCAGGACGGCCTGCAGCCCGGAACCGCATCGCCGGTCGATCTGCAACCCCGTGACGGTCTCGTCCAGACCGGCGTCGAGGGCCGCGACCCTGCCGATCGCCGGCGCCTCCGAGGTCGGATAGCACTGACCGAGCTGCACCTCGTCGATGTCGGCCGAGGACAGACCGGTGCGCTCGACCAGGGCCCGCAGCACGGTGGCCGCCAGGCCGACGGCGGGCACATCGCGCAGCGCACCCCCGTACCGGCCGACGGGCGTACGCAACGGCTCGCAGACAACCGCTTCTCGCATACGACTTCGCCCTCCCGCTTCAGGCGCTGTATCGCAGCAGCATGGCCGCCACGCACGCCGGCTTGTTCCCGCCCTCGATCTCCCACGTGAACGCCATCCGCACCTGGACGCCGCCCGGCACCTCCTCGACCGCTTCGAGTGCCGCGCCCACCCGCACCTTGGAGTCCACGGGGACGGGGGCGGGGAATCGGATGCGGTCGTAGCCGTAGTTCACGCCCATCCGCATCCCTTCGATGCGGAAGATGTCGTTGACCATCCGAGGCCCCAGCGACAGGGTGAGCAGCCCGTGCGCGATGGTGCCGCCGAAGGGGCCGTCCTTGGCCCGGTCCGGGTCCACGTGGATCCACTGATGGTCACCCGTCAGATCGGCGAAGGTGTTGATGTCGGCCTGCGAGACCGTTCGGTAGTCGCTGTACCCGAGGTGCTCACCGACGGCCGCGCGCAGCTCGTCGATTCCGTTAAGGACGCGCATCGGACCCCCAATTCAAATATCATATACAATCTTCCTTCTATCATGGATCGACTGAGGAGGTCCATTGCGCACCCACTCCGCGGCCGACGGGTCACAGGCCGTGCTCTACGGGGTACACGACCGCGTAGCACATGTGACGCTCAACCGGCCGGAGGTGTCCAACGCCATTGACATCCCGCTTGCGCGACAGCTGAAAGTGGCGATGAGAAGTGCCGGGGAGGACACCGATGTTGACGCCGTGCTGCTCATGGGGGCGGGAAAGAACTTCTGCGCCGGCGGCGATGTCGCGGCCATGGCAGCCGCCGCGGACCGGCCGGCGTTCCTCACGTCCCTTGTGCGGGCCGCGCATGAAGCAGTGAAGGTCATGGATGCGATGCCGAAGCCGGTTGTAGCGGCGGTCCAAGGCGCGGCAGCCGGAGCCGGGTTCGCGCTCGCGCTGGGAGCCGATGCCGTCGTGGCGGGCGGCTCGGCGAGGTTCGTCACCGCCTACACTTCGATCGGCCTGTCGCCTGACAGCGGACTGTCGTGGCTTCTTCCACGAGCGATCGGGCAGCAGCGGGCCCTCGAACTCATCATGATGTCAGCCCCGGTTGATGCTGAGCGTGCGAGGGAACTGGGCATTGTGTCCCAGGTGTGCGACGACGAGCTCGTCGGGGAGAGCGCGCATCGCCTGGCTGTGCGTTTGGCATCAAGGCCCACTCGTGCGCTCGGTGAAGCCCGACACCTGGTGCGTTCCTCGTGGGCCGATGGTTTGGAGACCCACCTCGACCGCGAGGCCGAGGTGATCTCGCGCTTGTCCGCAGGCGCGGAAGCGGCGAATCTGATCGCTCAGTTCCTGGATGGATCACGACCTTTCGCTTAGCCCTCCCCGCCGAACCTCCCCGCATCCCTCCTCTCCTCAGCCAGCGCCCCGCGCATCGCTCCGGCCACCCCGCCGCGAACTCTCGCCCAGCTGGGGGGACCGGTGCCGGGCTCCCTCCGGCCCCCCGCGCCCGTCAGAGTGTCGTGCGGCGTCGGGCCCGGCGTACCACCGGTACCTCCGGTTCCTCGGGTGTCTCCTGTGTGTCCCGGCTCTCGGCCAGGGTTGCGAGGGCGGCGACGGTGGGGTGGGTGAAGAAGTCCCGCATGGTCAGGGGCATCCCCAGGGCCGTGCGGAGTTTCGACACCGCCTGGGTGGCCAGCAGTGAATGGCCGCCCAGGGTGAAGAAGTTGTCGTGCACGCCGACGCGGTCGGTGTCGAGCAGCTTCTGCCACACCGCCGCGATGGTGTGCTGTGTGGGTGAGGTCGGGGGCTCGTACGTGTCCTCGGCGGGCAGTTCCGTGGCGAGTGCCGCCAGGCGGGTCGCGTCCACCTTGCCGTTGGGCGAGGCGGGGAAGGCGGCCACGGTGCAGAAGCGGGCGGGGATCATGTGGTCGGGCAGCCAGCGGGCGGCGTGCTCGCGCAGGTCCCGGGCGGTCGGCTCGGCGTCCGCCGCGGTCACGACGTAGGCGGCGAGTTGCCTGCCGCGGCTGGGGTGGTCCTCGGCGAGCACCTTGACCTGGGTCACCTCCGGGTGCCCGGCCAGGGCTTGTTCGACCTCGCCGAGTTCGACGCGGAAGCCGCGTACCTTGACCTGGTCGTCGGCGCGGCCGCGGTACTCCAGTTGGCCTTCCGCGTTCCAGACCACGATGTCGCCGGTGCGGTACATCCGTTCGCCAGGTGCGCCGAACGGGCAGGCGACGAAGCGCTCCGCGGTCAGGGCGGGTCGGCCCGCGTAGCCTCGGGCGAGTGCCGCGCCCGCGAGGTACAGCTCGCCGGGGACACCCGGCGGCACCGGGCGCAGTCGGTCGTCCAGGACGTAGCAGCGTGTGTTGTCCACGGGACGGCCGACGGGGGGAGCGTAGGGCCACATGGCGCGCTCGGCGGGCAGCGCGTAGCTGGTCGTGACGTGGGTCTCGGCCGGGCCGTAGTGGTTGAGCAGCCGGCAGTGCGGCCGCTCGGCGAAGAAGCGACGCATGCGGTCGCCGAGCACCAACGCCTCGCCCGCCTGGGCGACTTGGCGCAGCGCGGCCAGGCCCAGACTCTCCTCGTCGGCGATCCGGGCCAGGGTCTCGATGACGACGTTGGGGGCGTACAGGGTGGTGATCCGTTCACGGTCGAGCCAGCGTACGAACCCAGCGAAGTCCTCGCGGACGTCCAGGTCGGGGACGACGAGTTCGTCGCCGTCGACAAGGGTGGCGAGGATCTCCTGGGTGCTGACGTCGAAGCTGGGCGTGGTGAACTGCGCGGTGCGGCCGGGGCCGTGGCCGGGTCCTGCATCGGCCTGCCAGGTCAGCAGGTTGATCAGGGTGCGGCCGGGCATCAGTACGCCCTTGGGGCGGCCGGTGGATCCCGAGGTGTAGACGAGGTAGGCCGGGTGGAGGGGGTGGGTGGGGCGCACTCGCTCCTCGTCGCGCAGGTCGTCGGTCGACTGCCGGCCGAGGGCGGCGGTGTGGTCCGCGGTGTCGAGGTGGATCGTCCGGGCCGGTGGCCGGCCGTGGAGGGTCGCGTCGACGGCGGTGGTGGTGAGTGTCAGGGCGGGGGACGCGTCACGGAGCATGTAGGCGACGCGGTCCGCGGGCTGGCTCGGGTCCAGGGGGAGGTAGGCGGCGCCCGCCTTGACCACCGCGAGCAGGGCGATCACCTGCTCCGCCGAGCGGGGCAGCAGGAGCGCGACGATGTCCTCCGCACCCACCCCGCGTCCCACGAGCAGACGGGACAGGCGGTTGGCCCGCTCGTTCAACTCCCGGTAGGTCAGCGTCAGTTCACCATGGCTGAGGGCGGGGGCGTCGGGGGTGCGGGCCGCTTGGTGTTCGAAGAGGGCGGCGAGTGAGGTCCGCGGCAGGGTGCGGTCGGTGTCGTTGCGCTCGCTCAGCAGGAGGTGGCGCTGCGCGGCGTCGAGGAGATCCACGTCGGCGGGGCGCCGGTCGGGGTCGGCGGCCAGGGCCGTCAGCATCCGGGTCAGGCCGGTCACGAGCCATTCGGCCGTGCCGCGCTCGAACAGGTCGAGCCGGTAGGTGACGTAGCCGCCCAGGCCCGCGGGCTCGCCCCGCGTGTCGCGCTGCTCGGTGATGTTGAACAGCAGGTCGAACATGGAGTGCCGCAGCTCGAAGGGGAAGTCACGGACCTGGAGTCCGGGCAGGTCGAGTTCGCCGCCCGCGTTGTTCTGGAAGGCGAGCATCACCTGGAACAGCGGGTGGCGGCCGACCGAGCGGGCCGGGTTCAGCGACTCCACCAGCCGGTCGAAGGGCAGGTCCTGGTGCGCGTACGCGGCCAGGCTGTGGGAGCGGATACGGGCGAGGAGTTCGGCGAACGTCGGGTCGCCGGAGGTATCGGTGCGCAGCACGAGGGTGTTGACGAAGAAGCCGACGAGGTCGTCGAGGGCTTCGTCGGCGCGGCCCGCGAGGGGTGTGCCCAGCGGGATGTCGGTGCCCGCCCCGGCCCGGGTGAGCAGCGCGGCGAGCGCCGTCTGCACCACCATGAAGGTGCTGGTGCCGGTGCGCTGCGCGAGGTCGGTCAGACGCCGGTGCAGGGCGGCCGGTACGGCGAAGGGGACGGCGCCACCGCGGTGCCCGCTGTCGGGCCTGCGCGGTCGGCCGGTGGGCAGGTTCAGTTCGTCGGGCAGTCCGGCCAGTGCTTCTGCCCAGTACGCGGTCTGGCGTGCGAGCACGCTGTCGGGGTCGTCGGGCGCGCCGAGCAGCCTGCGCTGCCACAGGGTGTAGTCGGCGTACTGGACGGGCAGCGGCTCCCACTGCGGCGCCCGGCCCGCGCGGCGGGCCGTGTAGGCGGCCGACAGGTCCCGCCACAGCGGTCCGATGGACCAGCCGTCGCAGGCGATGTGGTGCACCACGACGAGCAGGACGTGGGTGTCGGGTCCCGCGGTGAACAGATGGGCGCGCAGCGGCGGGTCCACCGTGACGTCGAATCCCGCCGCCGCCGCGGCGGCGACCGGCTCGCTCAGGTCGCCGGGGCCCTGCGCGGTGGCCGTGTCGTGCAACCGCAGCCGGGGGCGCGCCTGTTCGGGGCTCAGCAGGTACTGGTGGGGTTCGCCTTCGGTCGCGGGGAACACCGTGCGCAGGCTCTCGTGGCGGCCCACCAGGTCGCCGAGCGCCGCTTCGAGCGCGGCGACGTCGAGCGGGCCGGTGAGGGTGAGCGCCCACGGCATGTTGTAGACGGCGCGCTGGTCCTCGAACCGGTTGAGGAACCACAGCCGGCGCTGCGCGTACGACAGCGGTACGGTCTCGGGGCGCGGTGCGCGTTCGAGGGCCGGGCGGCTCGCTCCCCGTACGCCCAGGCGGGTGGCGAGTTCGGCGACGGTGGGGGTTTCGAACACGGCGCGCAGCGGGAGTTCGACACCGCATTCGCCGCGGATGCGGGTGATCAGACGGGTCGCGAGCAGTGAGTGGCCGCCGTGGGCGAAGAAGCTCGCCTCGACATCCTCCCAGGGGTGTCCGAGGACCTCGGTGAACAGTCCGCACAGCAGGTGTTCGGCCTCGGTGCGCGGCCCGCGTCCGGCCTCGCGCGCCCCGTGGTCGGGGGCGGGCAGTGCCTTGCGGTCGAGTTTGCCGTTGGGGCTGAGCGGCAGCGCGTCCAGCGGGACGAAGACCGCGGGGACCATGAACGACGGCAGCGACCGGGCGAGCCGGGCGCGCAGCGCGGTGATGTCGAGCGGGGTGCCGTCGGCGGGGGTGACGTAGGCGGCGAGGTACTTGTCGCCGGGCCGGTCCTCGCACACGGTCACGGCCGCGTGGGCGACGTCGGGCAGTTCGGTGAGGGCCGCCTCCACCTCGCCGGGCTCCACCCGGAATCCCCTGATCTTCACCTGCTCGTCGGAGCGGCCGAACATCTGCAGAGTGCCGTCGGGCTGCCACTGGGCGAGGTCGCCGGTGCGGTACATGCGCTCGCCCGGGGCGCCGAAGGGGCAGGCGACGAAGCGTTCGGCGGTGAGCCGGGGCTGGTGGGCGTAGCCGCGGGCGAGGCAGTCGCCGGCCAGGTACAGCTCGCCGGTGACGCCCACGGGCACCGGGCGCAGGCGGGTGTCGAGGACGTAGGCGCGGGTGTTGGCGATGGGGGCGCCGAGCGGGGCGGACGCGGGCCAGCCGGCGCTGTCCTCGGGGAGCGTGTACATGGTCACGCCGTGGGTCTCGGCGGGTCCGTACACGTTGTGCAGGCGGCGTCCGGAGCCGGGCCGGTGTCCGGCGCGGGTGCGTTCGCCCAGGGTGAGGGCCTCGCCGCCCTGGATGACGTCGGTGAGCGTGTCGAGCGGGATGCCCTGTTCGCGGGCGGCCTCGTACAGGGCCTCGATGACGGCGGTGGGCGCGAACAGTTCGTTGACGCGGTGGCGTGCGATCCAGCGGGCGAGCTGTTCGGCGCTGCGGCGCACCTCGTCGGGCGGGATCACGAGCGTCTTGCCGTGCAGCAGCGTCGCGAGGATCTCCTCGACGGAGAAGTCGAAGCCGACGGAGCAGAACTGGGCGACGCGGGTGCCGGGGCCGCCGGCGGGGAAGGCGGCGCGGTGGGCGGCGAGCATGTTGCGCAGGCCGCGGTGCGGCATGACGACACCCTTGGGCCGGCCGGTGGAGCCGGAGGTGTAGATCAGGTAGGCGGGGTGGTCGTCACGCGGGGGCGGCCCGTGCCACTCGCGTGCGTCGAGCGGCCCCGTGGGCTGCGCGGCGAGCCGGTCGGCCGTCTGCGGGGCGTCGAGGACCAGCGCCTCGACGCCCGCGGGCAGCCCGTCGAGGCGGGAGCGGTAGGTCACCGCGAGCGCGGGGCGGGCCTGGCCGAGCATGTAGGCGACGCGGTCGTCGGGGTAGTCGGGTTCGACGGGCAGATAGGCGGCGCCGGTCTTGAGGACGGCCATCATGGCGACGACGAGGTCCGGGCAGCGCGGCAGCGTCAGGGCCACGACCCGCTCGGGGCCGGCGCCGCGGGCGGCCAGCAGCCGGGCCAGCCGGTCCGAGCGCTCGTCGAGTTCCCGGTAGGTCAGGGCGGCGTCCTCGTGCAGCAGCGCGGTGGCGTCGGGGGTGGCGGCGGCCGCTCGCCCGAAGAGTTCCACCACCGTCCGATCGGGCAGCGGGCGCTCGGTGGCGTTCCACGTCTCGACGACCAGCTCGCGTTCGCTGCCGGACAGCAGGGCGCAGTCGGCGACGCGGGTGTGCGGTGCCTGGACGGCGGCGGCCAGCACCGTGAGGTAGTGCTCGGCCAGGCGTCGTACCCGGGCCTCGTCGAAGAGGTCGGTGGCGTACACGAAGCGGCATCGGTAGCCGCCCGACGCGAGCTTCTCGGCGTGCAGTTCCAGGTCGAAGCGGGTGCTCTGCTCGGCGATGTCGACGATCTGCGCGGTCACCTCGCCGACGTGCCAGCTCTCCTGTGTCTCCAGGTAGTTGCACAGCACCTGGAAGAGCGGGTTGAGGGCCGGGTCGCGGTCCGGCGCGACCTCCTGCACGACCCGGGCGAACGGGGCCTCCTGGTGGGCCTGGGCCTGCACGGTCACCTCGCGGGCGCGCCGCAGCAGTTCGGCGAAGGTGGGCTCGCCCGACAGGTCGGTGCGCAGCGCGACGGTGTTCACGAAGAACCCGACGGTCCGTTCCAGTTCCGGGCGGGTACGGGCCGCGACGGGCGTGCCGACGACGATGTCCTCGCCGCCGGTGTAGCGGTGCAGCAGGGCGGTGAGCGCCGTCAGCAGGACCGTGAAGGGGGTGACGTGTTCGCGGCGGCCCGTCTCGTCGATGGCCCGGGCCACCTCGGGCGGCACGTCGACGGTGACACCGGCGCCGCGGAAGCTGGGTGCGGTGGGCCGCGGCCGGTCGGCGGGCAGCTCGACGGCGGCTGGCTCGCCGCTCAACTGCTGCTTCCAGTACGTCACTTGCTCTTCGACGCGGGCGGTGGCGGCCGGGCCGCGCTCCCACACCGCGTAGTCCGCGTACTGCACGGGCACCTCGGGCAGGCGGCTCTCATGGCCCGCCACGACGTCCCCGTACAGCTGCCACAGCTCGCCGAAGAAGATGTCCTCCGACCAGCCGTCGGTGACGCTGTGATGGAAGTTGGCGAAGAGGTGGTGGCGGGTCGGTGACGAGCGCAGCACGCGGAACCGTACGAGGGGCTGCGCGGACAGCAGGGAGAAGGGGATGCGGCTGTGGGCGGCGAGGCGGCGGTGTGCCTCCGCCTCCCGCTCGTTCTCGGGCAGCCGGGTCAGGTCGTCGCAGGGGATGTCGAGGGTGAGGGTGCGCGCGATGTCCTGGAAGAGGTCCTCGCCCTCCTTGACGTAGCGGGTGCGCAGCACCTCGTGCCGGTCGACGAGGCGGGCGAGGCAGGCGCGCAGCACGTCGATACGGAGCGGGCCGTCGAGGCGGAGGGCGAACACCACGTTGTAGGCGGCGTTCTCGCCGTGCAACTGGTCCAGGAACCACAGGCGTTCCTGTGCGCTGGAGGCGGGCAGCGGGCCGGTCCTCGGGACGGCGGTCACGCGGGCCGCGGCGGCCGTGGCCGTCTCGGCCGGAGGGGTGTCGCCCGCGCCGCCGCGCAGCTTCTGCAGCAGCGCGGCGCGCAGCGCGGCGGTGGAGGGCTCTTTCTCGTGTGCCGTCATGTCAGGCCTCCGCTCCCTGCGCGATGACGCGCCGCACGATGGCGAGGGCCGCGTCGATGCCGGCGGCGTCGACGCCACGGTGGGTGACGGCGCGCAGCCGGCCGTGGCCCAGTTCGGCGATGGCCAGGCCCTGGCGGGCGGCGGCGTCGGCGAAGATCTGCCAGGTGAAGCCGGGGGCCGTCACGCGGAACATGACGATGTTGGTCTGTACGGCGTCGGGGTCGACGGCGATGCCGTCGATGTCGGCGAGGCCCTTGGCCAGGCGCAGCGCGTTCTCGTGGTCCTCGGCGAGGCGCTCGTAGTCGTCGAGCGCGACCAGCCCCGCGGCGGCCAGCAGGCCGGCCTGGCGCATGCCGCCGCCGAGCATCTTGCGGACGCGACGGACGCCGCGCACGAAGTCGGTGGAGCCCACCACCATCGATCCGATCGGCGCGGACAGCCCCTTGGACAGGCAGAACTGCACGGAGTCGGCGTACTGGACCAGGTCGGCGGGCGGACGGCCGAGCGCCACCGCCGCGTTGAAGATCCGCGCCCCGTCCAGGTGGACGCCGATGCCGTGCCGGTCCGCCAACTCCCGTACCTCGCGCTGGTACTCCAGGCTCAGCAGGACGCCGCCGCAGCGGTTCTGGGTGTTCTCCAGGCAGATCAGCGACGGGAGGGCGAACTGCGGGTCCTCCGGGTCGTCGGGGAAGCCGGCCCGCAGCTCGGCCAGGGGCAGCGTGCCGTCGGGCCGGTTGACGACCGGCTCGTAGACGATGCCGCCGCACACGGAGGCGCCGCCCGCCTCGTAGACGTAGATGTCGCTCTCGGTGCCGACCAGGACCTTCGAGCCGCGTGGCGCGTGCGTCATGATCGAGGCCAGGTTCGCCATGGTGCCGCTCGGCATCAGACAGCCCGCCTCCTTGCCGAGCAACTGGGCGGCCTTCTCCTCCAGTTCGCGGACGGTCGGGTCCTCGCCGTACACGTCGTCGCCCAGCCTGGCCCGGCCCATCGCGGTGAGCATGGCGGGGGTCGGCAGGGTGAAGGTGTCGCTGCGCAGCTCGATCATGCGGGTGTCTCCTGTTGCCGAGTCGTGAGGGCGGTGCCGAGGTCGTCGGCGACCGCTTTGACGTGCGGGGGGCGCACGATGTCGTAGTGGCCGGCGTGCAGTTCGCGGACGACGGCCGGGCCCTGCCAGGACGGGGCCCAGCGGGTGGCCTCGTGTCCGGCCGCCGCGTCGGTGCCCTGGTAGAAGCGGACGGCGCCGGGGTAGGGGCGCGGCCGGTGGGCGGCGGCCAGCAGCCGGTTGTTGCGGAACACGGCGTAGCGGCGGGCGAGTTGGGGCGCTGTCAGGCCGCCGGGTCCGTCGTCGGGCCGCGGGGTGTCGAGGTGCCGGGCGAGCGTCTCGACGGCCGCGTCGGTGCGGGCCGCCGCCGCGTGCGCCGCCAGCTGTGCGAGCAGCGCGGCGTCGGCGGCGCGGCCCGCCGAGCTCAGCACGTCCACGGCGAAGTCCCGCAGCAGGTCGGGCTCCGGCGGGGCGGCCGTCGGGAAGCCGGTGTCGATGAGGGCGAGAACCGTGGCGGGCGTGCCGTGCTCGTGCAGGCGGCAGGCCATCTCCTGGGCGACCAGGCCGCCGAAGGACCATCCGGCCAGCGCGTAGGGACCGTCGGGACGCACGGCGAGCACGGCCCGCAGGCAGCGCTCGGCGAGTTCGGCGACGGAGGCGGGCAGGGCATCGGCGTCGTCCAGGCCGGGCGCGGGCAGGGCGTACACCGGCTGTTCGTCGTCGAGGGCGGCGGCCAGGTCGCGGTAGCAGGTGACTCCCCCGCCGACGGGATGGACCAGGAACAGGGGCGTGCGACGGCCGTGGCCGCGCAGCGTCACCACGGGCGCGGCCGCGCCGCCCGCCGGGTCCCGGTGCCGTCGCAGCAGCGCGGCCTGCCGGGCGATCGTGGGGTGTTCGAGGACCGCGGAGACGCGCAGGGCGGCGCCGAACTCGGCGTTGACCAGGGCGACGAGGCGGACAGCGGTGAGCGAGTGCCCGCCCAGGGCGAAGAAGTCGTCGTGCACCCCCACGTCCTGGGTGTCGAGCAGCCGCTGCCACAGCCGCACCAGGCGCTCCTCGTGCGGGTCGCGAGGGGCGACGCGGTGCCCTTGGGGGCGTTCCGTCGCGGGCGGCTGCGGCAGCGCCGCGCGGTCGAGCTTGCCGCTGCCGGTGAGCGGCATGGCGTCCAGGCGCACCCACGCGGTCGGCACCATGGGGGCGGGCAGCCGCTGGGCGAGGTGGGCGGCCGCGTCGTCGGCGGGGTCGAGGTCGGCGCCGGCGGCGGGTACGACGTAGCCGACGAGCCGCTGCCCGCGCAAGGCGACCGCGCACTCGGCGACGGCCGGGTGGGCGGCCAGCACGGCCTCGATCTCCTGCAGTTCGATGCGGACTCCGCGCAGTTTGATCTGGGAGTCGGTGCGGCCCCGGTACTCGAGAGTGCCGTCGGGCAGCAGGCGCGCCAGGTCGCCGGTGCGGTACATGCGCCGCCGGACGCCCGTGCGGTCGGTGTGTGTGACGAAGGCCCGCTCGGTCAGGTCGGGCCTGCCGTGGTAGCCGTCGGCGAGGCCGACGCCGCTGAGGTGGAGTTCACCGGTGACGCCGACGGGCACGGTGCGGCCGCGCGGGTCCAGGACGTGGGTCCGCATGTTGGCGATGGGGCGGCCGATCGGCACCACGGCGCGGCCGTCGTCGCGGCAGTGCCAGGCGGTGACGTCGACGGCGGCCTCGGTGGGGCCGTACAGGTTGTGCAGTTCGGCGTCCAGGACGGCGAAGAACCGGGTCTGCAGATCGTGCGGCAGTGCCTCTCCGCTGCACACGACCCGGGTCAGGCCGGTGCACCGGCGGGCCGCGGGTTCCTCGACGAACGCCTGGAGCATGGACGGCACGAAGTGCACGGTCGTGATGTGCTCGGCGACGATCAGCTCGGCGAGATGGGCCGGGTCACGGTGGCCGCCGGGCCGGGCGTGCACCACGGTGGCGCCCGCGAGCAGCGGCCAGAACAGTTCCCACACCGACACGTCGAACGTGTACGGCGTCTTGTGCAGCACCCGCTCCCCGGCCACGAGCCGGTACTCCTGCTGCATCCACAGCAGCCGGTTGCAGATGGCCCGGTGGGACACGACGACGCCCTTGGGGGTGCCGGTGGAACCCGACGTGAAGATCATGTAGGCGGGGTCGTCGGGAGTGCGCCCGGTCTCCTCCCGGACGGTGTCCGCCGGTACGGCGTCCGGGGCCACCACTGTCGGGCCGGGAACGGCGGCGAACCGGTCCGCACCGGCCGCGTCCGTGACGACCACGGTCAGGCCCGCGGCGTCCACGACCTGGCGGATGCGCCGGTCCGGGTGCTCGACGTCCAACGGCACATACGCGGCACCGGCCTTGAGGACGGCGAGCAGGGCCACGGACAGATCGAGCGAGCGCTCCAGCAGGACGCCGACGAACGTGCCCCGGGCCACGCCGTGCTCGCGCAGCGCGGCCGCCAGGCGCGCCGCCCGCTCGTCCAGGGCGCGGTAGCTCAGCTCGGCCCCGTCGTGGCGCACCGCGATCTCCTCGGGGCGCAGCCGCACCTGTTCGGCGACCAGCGAGTGCAGCAGGTGGGGGCGGTCGCTGTAGTCCCGCTCGGTGGCGTTCCAGGAGGCGATCAGCGCGTGTTCGGCGGGCGAGAGCAGATCCGCGTCCAGGTACGGGCTGTGCGGCGAGTGGGCCATGGCGGCGAGGGCGGCGGCGTAGTGGCCGTGGAAAGCGGTGATCTGGTCGTCGTCGAACCGGGCGGCGTCATAGCGCAGTCCGAGCGTGAGGTCGCCGTCGCCACTCGCGAGGGCGAACTCGGCGCCGAAGGGGAAGTTCGTCGGCGCCTCGCCCTGGGCGTCCAGGACGTCGACAGCACCGTCGTACGTTCCGGTGTTCTCCACGTGGAAGTGCGTGAAGTTGAAGAAGTGCTCGAAGAGTTCCGCGCCGTCGTGCAGCCGCATGATCTCCTGGAGCGGGAAACGGCGGTGCGGCTGGATGTCGATGTCCTGCCGTGCGGTGCGCTCGATCAGATCGATCCAGCTGCCGCCGGTCGAACGGGAGCGGAACGGCAGGGTGTTGAGGAAGACGCCCAGGGTCAGTTCGGCGTCGCGGTCCTCGCCGCGGCCGTTGTGGACGACGCCGGTGACCACGTCGTCGCTGCCGCCGAGCAGGCCCATCACGCGCAGGTGGGCGGCGAGCAGGACGGTGCGCAGCGGTACGTCGAGGCGGGCCGCGAGCGCCGTGAGGGCGGCGGTCACCTCGGGGGCGACGGGGGCCTCGGCGAAGCGCATGTCGCTGTCGCGGTCCTGGCCGATGGCCCGTACCGGGCGGGGCAGCCGGGTCGAGGCGGCGTCCGCCAGCTCCCTTCGCCAGTACGCGGCGCTGTCCTCGTCGGCGAGCGCGGCGGCCTCCAGGGCGACGTAGTCGCGGAAGCGGGCGGCGGGCGGGGCGACGCCGGGGGCGAGGGCGCCGGTGAGAGCGGCGGCGTAGCGGGTGAGGAGCTCCGTGAACAGGGAGCGTTCGCTCCAGCCGTCGAGGATCGCGTGGTGCTCGGTGATGAACAGCTGCTGGGTGTCGTCGGACAGGCGCTGGACGTGGAAGCGGATCAGCGGGGCGCGCTGCCCGTCGAACGGCTCGGCCTGTTCCTGGGCGGCACGCCGGTCGACCGCCGCCTGTTGCCGGGCGTCGGTCAGGTGGGTGAGGTCCTCGAAGGTGACGGGAGCGCTCACCCGGTGGTGCACCACCTGTACGGGCACGGAGCAGGTGTGCAGGTCGAAGGAGGTCCGCAGGATGTCGTGGCGGCCGATAGTGGCGTCGAGGGCGGTGCGCCAGGCCGCCTCGTCGAAGCGGGCGCGCAGCCGGTAGGAGGTGGTGTTGTGGTAGACGCCGGTGCCGCCGCGCGACAGGCCGCTGTGGAAGACCATGCCGAGCTGGGTGCGGGTCATCGGGTAGGCGTCGTCGAGGCCGGGCGGCAGCAGGGCCCGGTCGGCGGCGGACAGCAGGTCGAACGCCCCGGGGCGGCTGCCTTGTCCGCGCGGAACGCGCACGGTGACGGTGCCGGCCAGGTTGCGGACGGTCTTCTTGTCCATCAGGTCGGTGAGCTTGAAGTCGAGCCCTGCCTCGCGGGCGCGGGCCAGCAGCTGAATGCTGCGGATGGAGTCGCCGCCCAGGGCGAAGTAGCCGTCGTCGATGCCGACGCGGCAGCCGAGCACCTCCTGCCACACCTCGACGAGGGCGCGTTCGACCTCAGTGCGCGGGGCGACGTACCGGGCGGCCGGCTCCCGGGCCGCCCGGGGTGCGGGCAGCGCGTCGCGGTCGACCTTTCCGTTGGCGGTCAGCGGGAGGGCGGGCAGTACGGTGCAGGAGGCCGGGACCATGTAGTCGGGCAGCAGCGCGGCCAGGTGGTCACGCAGCGCCCGCGCATCCGGGGCGTCGGCGCCCGGCGCGGCGGCGTAGGCGGCGAGGTAGGGATGGCCCGCGTCGTCGGTGCGCAGCAGCACGGCCGAGTCGACGACGGCGTCGTGGCTGCTCAACGCGGCCTCGATGTCGCCGAGTTCGATGCGGAAGCCGCGCAGTTTGACCTGCCGGTCGATGCGGCCGCAGTACTCCAGGTCGCCGTCGGGCAGCGGGCGCACCAGGTCGCCGGTGCGGTACAGCGGCCCGGTCGCGCCGCTGCCGGGCGGTGCGGGCACGAACCGCCGCGCGGTCAGCTCGGGTTGGTTCAGATAGCCGTCGGCCAGGCCCGCGCCGCCCACGTACAGCTCGCCGGGCACACCCGTGGGCACGGGGCGGCCGTGCCGGTCCAGGACGTACAGACGCAGGTCCGGGATGGGCCTGCCGATGACGCTGCCGCGGCCCTCGTCCAGGTCGCGCAGGGTGATCGGACGGTAGGTCACATGCACGGTCGTCTCGGTGATCCCGTACATGTTGACCAGGCGTGGCGAGCTGTCGCCGTGCCGCTCGAACCAGTCGCGCAGGGCGGGCAGGTCCAGGGCCTCGCCGCCGAAGACGACCAGGCGCAGCGCGAGCGGGCGCGGGGTGTCCCGGTCGGCCCGCATCAGCTGGTAGAACGCCGACGGTGTCTGGTTGAGCACGGTCACCCGCTGCGCGCTCAGCAGCCGGTGGAACTCCTCGGGGTCGCGGCTGGTCTCGTAGGGCACCACCACGAGCCGCCCGCCGTGGGTGAGGGCGCCCCAGATCTCCCACACCGAGAAGTCGAAGGCGTAGGAGTGGAACAGCGTCCACACGTCCGTCGGCCCGAAGCCGAACCAGGGCTCGGTCGCGGAGAACAGCCGGGCGATGTTGCGGTGCGGGATCAGGGTGCCCTTGGGGCGGCCGGTGGAGCCGGAGGTGTAGATGACGTACGCGAGATCGTCGGCGGTGACGCCGCTGTCCGGGGCGGTGCGCGGCCGCGCGGCGACGGCGGCGGCCTCGCGGGCCGGGTCGACGACGTGCAGGGAGAGCCCGTCCCACCAGCGCGGGACCCCGTCGCCGACGACCAGGGTGCGCACCCCGCTGTCGTCGGCCATGAAGCGCAGCCGGTCGGTGGGGTAGGCCGGGTCGAAAGGCACGTAGGCGCCGCCCGCCTTCACGACGGCCAGGAGCGCGACGAGGAGGTCGGCGGTGCGGCGCATGCTCAGCCCCACCAGGGTGCCGGGGCCGACGCCCGCCGCGCGCAGGTGGTGCGCCAACTGGTTGGCGTACGCCTCCAGTTCGGCGTACGTGAGGTGCGCGTCGCCGTCGGCCACGGCGATCGCGTCGGGGGTGCGGGCCGCCCAGTCGGCGAACCGCTCGTGACACAGCCGCGGCGCCGTACCCGTCGAAGCCGTCGACGGGTACGCCTGCCGGGCCAGTTCGGTGTCGGTGAGCACCCGCAGCGCCGACACGGGACCGTCCGGGTCGGCGACGACGGACTCCAGGAGCACCCCGTACTGCTCGGCGAGGAGCGCGATCGTCTCGGCCCCGAACAGGTCGGCGCGGTACTCGAAGGCGCACTCGATACCGGCCGGGGACTCGGTCGCGTCCAGCATCAGGTCGAACTTGGCCTCGGAGAGCGTCACCGGCAGCCACTCGACATCCACGCCGGGCAGCGTGCACTCCAGATCGCCCGACCGGTTCATCCCGAACATCACCTGGAACAGCGGTGAGGACTGCGGACCCCGCCCGGCCCCCGCGAGCTCCACCAGCCGCTCGAAGGGCAGATCCTGATGGTCGTGCGCCTCCAGCACCCGGTCACGGACCCGGTCGAGCAGCTCCCTGAAGGTCGGATCGCCGGACAGGTCGGTGCGCAGCACCGTGGTGTTCACGAACAGGCCGACGGTCCGGGCGAACTCGTCGCGGTTGCGGCCCGCGATGGGCGTGCCGACCAGGATGTCCTCGTCCCCGGTGTAGCGGCTCAGCAGCACGTTGAAGGCGGCGAGCAGTCCCATGAACGGGGTGGCGCCGGACCGCGCGCACAGTTCGGTCAGCCCCTGCGCCGCCCGGTCGGACAGCGCAAAGACATGACTTCCGGCGCCGTCGGGTACGTCCTGGCGGCGCGGCCGGGGCGTGGGCAGCTTCAGGGTGGGCAGCTCACCGGAGAGCCGTCCGCGCCAGTACTCCTCCTGGCGGAGGGCCGCCGCGCACTCCAGCCACTCGTCCTGCCACGTGGAGTAGTCCGCGTACTGCACCTCGGGCGGCTGCTGGTCGTCCTCGGCGCCCGCGATGCGGCGTGCGTAGCCGTGGGACAGCTCCCGGAGGAGGATGCCCGAGGACCAGCCGTCGGTGACGATGTGGTGCATGTCGAGCAGCAGCACCGACGCCTGCCTCGACCTGCGCAGCAGCGCGACGCGGAACAGCGGCCCGGTGCGCAGGTCGAAGGGGCGCGCGCTCTCACGGCGCAGCCACCGGGCCACTTCCTCGTCGTCGTCCGCCGCGGCGGCCTCGTCCACACGCCACGCCAACTCGGCCTTCTCGCTGATGAGTTGGAGAAGCTCGCCGTCCCGCACCGCGAACCGGGTGCGCAGCGCCTCGTGCCGGTCGAGCAGGCCCTGTGCGGCCTCGCGCAGGGCCCGCTCGTCGACCTCGCCGGTGAGTGCGAAGAACAGCGGCACGTGGTAGGTGGAGGCGTCGCCCGCCAGTTCCTGCAGGAAGTACATGCGCTGCTGGGCCCGCGAGGCGGGGAAGACGTAGCAGTCCTCACCGCTGCCGCCGTCCGGCACGTCCGCGGCCACATCATCAAACTGGCTCGTACTCAACGGAGTTGACCCCATCCTTTCACGTGCGGGACTTTCGACGGACCGGCCCTAGCCCGCGGTGGCCGGGGCGAGCCGGTCGCCGGCCGCCAGCGGTGGGTAGACCTCCAGCGCGTCCACCGGGTGGTACTCGATGTCGAGGCCGGTGCCGAGGCCGAGTTCGGTGGCCAGTTCGAGCAGGACGTCGAGGGCGACGTGGTCCTCCAGGGCGAACCCGGTGGAGTCGAAGACGGTGGTGCGCGCACGCTGGGCGTGGGCGGTGGCCGGGTCGGCGCACAGCTGCGGCAGATGGGCGCCGATGCCGTCCGCACCGAGCTGCTGACACTCACCCTCGCGCAGGGCCTGCTCGACGTGGTCGGTGCACACGAACGCCCGCGTCAGCAGCGAGCGGGGCAGCTCGGTCTTGCCGGGCAGGTCCGCGCCGATGGCGTTGACGTGCAGGTGCTCGCGCAGGTCGGCGTCGTGGAAGACGGGGCCCGCGCCGACCTCGACGGAGGTGGCGGTGCACAGGATGTCGGCGGCGGCCACCACGTCGGCCGCGGCGGCGGCCCGTACGTCGAGGCCGAGGAACTCCACGCGCTGCGCGAACGAGGCCAGATGCCGCGGGTTCACGTCATGCACCAGGACCTCGCGGATGTCGAACACCCGGCTGAGGGCGTGCAGTTGGGTCACCGCCTGGGCGCCGGCGCCGATCAGCCCGACGACGCCGCTGTCGGGCCGGGCGAGCAGCCGGCTGGCCACGGCGGAGGCCGCGCCGGTGCGGATGGCGGTGAGCACCACGCCGTCGGCGAGCGCCGTCAGCCGGCCGGTGATGTCGTCGAAGCGGGCGACGGTGCCGAGGATGGTGGGCAGCGCGCAGTGCGCGGGGTTGCCCGGCGAGTAGGCGACGGTCTTGATGGTGACGCTTCTGCCGGGCTCATGGTGCGGCATCCACTCCAGGCAGCCCTCGCCGTGGGCCTGCCTGGTGAACCCGCCGCGGGCGGGCGTGCTGCCGCCCTCGCCGTGGGCGAGCGCGGTGAACGCCGTGGCCAGGGCGTCGATGACGCGGTCCATCACCGCGTCGCGGCCGACGGTGCCGATGATGCGGGAGATGTCGTGGGCGTCCAGAACAACGGTGGTCATGGTCCGGGCTCCGTGGGTGTCGGTGGGGTGGGCGAGCGCTCAGCTGGGGGTGCTCTGCGGTGCCTCGACGAGCGAGCGCGGCCGCAGGTCGGTCCACGCCCGCTCGACGTGGTCCAGGCACTCCTGACGGCTCGCCTCACCGAAGACGCGCTGCCAGCCGTCGGGGACGGCGGCGAAGGCCGGCCACAGGGAGTGCTGTCCTTCGTCGTTGACCAGGACGAGGAACGTGCCGTCGGTGTCGTCGAATGGGTTGGCCATGATGCTGTGGTCTCCGCTCGGTGAGGGACAGGACAGGACAGGGCGGGACAGGACGGCTCGGGCGACGGGTAGGCCGGTCAGCCGCCCAACCGCTCGAACAGCTCCCTGACTTCGGCCTCCGTCATGGCCTCGACCCGCTCGGCCAGGAGCCGTTCCACGTCCTGCGCCAGGGCCTCGACGGTCGGGCTGCCGAAGACGTCCTTGAGCGGCAGTTCGACGCCGAAACACTGGTGGACGCGGGAGACGAGCCGGGTCGCCACCAGCGAATGGCCGCCCAACGCGAAGAAGTTGTCGAGCGCGCCGACCTTGTCGACGCCCAGCAGGTCGCCCCAGATCCGGGCGATGTTCTCCTGCACCGGGCCCTGGGGCGCCACGAACTCCAGGTCCGAGTGGTCGCGCAGCCGGTCCGGCTCGGGCAGCGCCCTGCGGTCCACCTTGCCGTTCGGGGTGAGCGGGAAGGCGTCGAGGACCAGCACGAACGAGGGGACCATGTAGTCCGGCAGCAGGTCGCCGACGTGCCGGCGCAGCGCCGTCGGAGTCGGCGCCTGCGCCGCGCCGGCCGCCACGACATAGGCGACGAGCCGTTTGACCCCGGACGTCGACTCCTGGACGACGGTGAGGGACTCCCTGACGTCCGGGTGCCGGGTGAGGACGGCGTCGATCTCGCCGAGTTCGACCCGCATGCCCCGGATCTTGACCTGGTGGTCGGTGCGGCCGACGAACATGAGGGTGCCGTCGGGGCGCCGGTAACCGCGGTCGCCCGTGCGGTACAGGCGCTCGCCGGGCGCGTACGGGCTGGGCACGAACGCCGCCGCCGTCCTGGCCGGGTCGCCGAGGTAGCCGCGGGCCAGGCCGATGCCGCCGATGTACAGGTCCCCGACGACGCCCACCGGTACTTCCTGGTGGTGGGCGTCGAGCACATGGATCTGGTTGTTGTCGAACGGCAGGCCCACGCTGACCGCGCCGGCCGTGTCGACGTCGGCGGCGGTGCAGGCGTGCGTGGTGGAGTCGATGGAGACCTCGGTGGCGCCCCAGGTGTTGTGCAGGGTGCCGGGCAGCGACTCCCCGTGGCGGCGCACCAGTTCGCCGGAGAGCGCCTCGCCGCTGGAGACGGTGGTGCGCAGGGCGCTCAGCAGGGCGCGGGTGTCCGGGTCCAGGGCGTCGACGGTGTCGACGACCATCGCGAGCATGCTGGGCACGAGCTGCAGATGGATGGTGCGGCTGCGGATCGCGGCGTCGACGATCTCGCGCGGGTCGCGGTGCAGTTCGGGGTCGATCAGGGCGACACGGCCGCCGTGCAGCAGCGGCCAGAAGATCTCCAGGGCCGCGTCGTCGAAGCTCAACGTGGTCTTGTGCAGGACGGTCTCGCCCGGGTGCAGCCGGTGCCGGCGCTGGAGGAACGCCATGCGGTTGACCCAGCCCCGATGGGTGTTGGCCACGCCCTTGGGGCGGCCGGTGGAGCCGGACGTGTAGTACACGGACACCAGGTCGTCCGGGTACACGGGTGCGTCGGGCGGTGTCGGGTCGTGGGCGTCGGTCGCCTCCCGGTCGGTGTCCAGGAACACCCGGTGGGGGACGTCCGGGACGCCGTCGCGGTGCCGTTCCAGGCTCAGACACCAGCGGGAGCGGGCGTCCTCGCTGATCGTCTCCAGGCGGTGGCGCGGCGAGGTGGGGTCCAGCGGCAGATAGGCGGCGCCCGCCTTGAGGATGCCCAGCAGCCCCACGACCATCTCCACGGAGCGGTCCATGCAGATGCCGACGACCGCGTCGGCGCCCGCGCCCAGGGCCCGCAGGTGGCGGGCCAGCCGGTTGGCCCGGGCGTCCAGCGCACCGTAGGTCAGGTGGGTGTGGCCGTGGACGACGGCGACGGCGTCGGGGGTCCGTGCCGCCTGCTCCGCGACCAGATGATGCAGACACGTCCGGTCGGGGAACGGCATGCCGGTGTCGTTCCAGGCGGCCAGCCGCCGGTGTTCGGCGGGCGGGACCAGCGGGTACCGGGACAGCGGCCGGTACGGGTCCTCGAGGACGCCGGCCAGCAGGTGCCGGTAGACGTCGAGGAAGCGCTGCGCGGTGTCCCGCGTGAACAGGTCGGTGTTGTACTCCAGTTCGCACTCCAGGGCGCCACCCGGCGCGACGGCCATGAACAACGTCATCTCGAACCGCGCGGAGCCGTTCGGCACGTGCGACAGCTCGACGTCCAGGCCGTCGAGGGCGAGCCTGCGGTCGAAGTCGTTCTGGTAGGCGAAGACCACCTGGGGCAGCGGCTGGTAGCCGCTGTGGCCGCCGCTGACCCGGTTGACGATGCGGTCGAAAGGGATGTGGTCGTACGCGGACGCGCGCCGCACCGTCGCCTCGATGCGGGCGGCGTGGGCGGCGAACGTGTCCCGCCCGTCGTACCCCGACCTGACCGGCAGGGTGTTGACGAAGAATCCGATCAGCCGCTCCAGGTCGGGGTGGTGGCGGCCCGCGACGGGCGTGCCGACTACGACGTCCGCCTCGCCGGTCCAGCGGTGCATCAGCAGCGTGAACACGGCCAGCGTCAGCGAGTACGTCGACACCCCGCACCGCCGGGCCACGTCGGCGATCCGCGCGGAGGTGGCGGCGTCCAGATCGTGCAGCACGGCGTCGCCGCGCGTGGACAGGGCGTCGCCGCGCGGCAGGTCGGTGCGCAGCGCCGGGGCGTTGGGTGCCTCGCGCAGTTCCTCCTCCCAGAAGCGCAGCCCGCGCTCCAGGCCCTCGCCCACCATGCGCCGCTCCCAGGCGGCGTAGTCGGAGAACCGGACGGGCAGCGCGCCGAGGTCGTCGGTGGGGCGGCCCTCACGGGCCTGCCGGTAGCCGGCGCTCAGCTCTTCGAGGAAGACGGTGTTGGACCAGCCGTCGGTGACGATGTGGTGGAGCGTGAACAGCAACGCCCACTCGTCGTCGCCGATCCGGAAGGCGTGGCCGCGCACCAGCGGCGCCTTGGTCAGATCGAAGGGGTGGCGGATCCGGGCGCGGAGCGTCTCGCGCAGCCACGGCTCGCCGCCCTCGGCGTACGCGACGCGCAGGTCCTGTACGTCGAGGGCGCAGACCACGTCCTCACGCACCAGCAGGACGGGCGTCTCACCGTCGTCGCCCAGCGCGACCTGGGTGCGCAGCGGCTCGTGCCGGTCCATCACCTGCTGGAGCGCCGCCCGCAGCGCCGCCGTGTCCAGTGCTCCGCGCACCCGGTAGGAGAGCGGCTCGTTGTAGGCGGGGTCCGAGGGGTCGAGGAGATGCAGGAACCACAGCCGCTCCTGGGCGTGCGACAGCGGAACGGGGCGCCGACTGTCGACGCGCTCGATCGGCTCGGGCGCGGCCGACTGCTCGGGCGTGCGGGTGATGCGCTCGGCCAGGGCGGCGGCGGTGCGGCCCTCGAACAGCCACGGCAGCGGCACGTTCTGCCCGAACTCGCCGCGCACCCGCATGATGAGGCGGGCGGCGAGCAGCGAGTCACCGTGGTCGAAGAAGCTGTCGTCGGGGCCGAGCCCGGGCACGCCGAGCACCTCGCGGAACAGGTCCGTCAGCCGTGCCTGTACGGCGTCGGCGGTCATGCTGCTCACACCGTCTCCCGAGTCGAACGTCGTGAAACCTGCAACCGTCCGGTCCCCCGGCGCGTGGCCAGGTCGACGTCGGCCGTGCAGCGCAGGAGTGTCTCGTCGAGCGTCAGCTCGCCCTCCAGGTGCAGCCGCCCGGTACCGGCCGTGAAGTCGGCCTCGTCCACGGCGGTGCGGTCGGGGTCGAGGGCGATGTCGAGCGTGGTGTCGCCGCGGGGCCCCTCGAAGGTCAGCGGGACGGTGCGCAGGCGGGTGATGCGGGTGTGCAGCTCGGCCGCGGAGAGCCGGGCGTCACCGAGGACGACCGGGCTGTCGGCGGCGCTGAGCCGGGTCACCGGTGGCGATGTGCGGTCACTCATGCGGTTCCACCCCTCGGGCGAGCTGTTTGCGGTCGACCTTGCCGTTGGGCGTCAACGGCAGCGTGTCCACGGGGATCAGGCGCTTGGGCACCATGTACGACGGGAGCCGGGCGGCGAGTTCGGCCATGGCCCGCTCGGCGTCGAAGTCCTCGGCGCACTCGACGAACCCGACGAGCCGGTCGGCGCTCGCCGACCGCACCGGCAGGACGGCCGAGCGGCGCACACCCGTCACCGCGTCCAGGGCGGCCTCGATCTCGGCCGGCTCGATGCGGTAGCCGCTGATCTTGAGCTGGTCGTCGACCCGTCCGAGAAAGACCAGACGTCCGTCCGGCGCCACCCGGCCGAGGTCGCCGGTGCGGTACATGCGTGCGCCGGGCCGGTTCGAGAACGGGTCGGGCAGGAAGGCGCGGGCGGTGTGCGCCGGGTCGCCCGCGTATCCGCGCCCGACGCCGGGGCCGCCCAGGTAGATCTCGCCGACCAGTCCCGGCGGCAGCAGCTTCTGCTCCGGCGACAGGACGTAGACGGTGCCGGAGCCGGCCGGGCGGCCCAGGCACACCCGTGGGTCGCGGTGCACGTCCGCCTCGACCGAGCCGATGGAGCACTCGGTGGCGCCGTAGACGCTGACCGCGTGCGCCCGCGCCTGCCGCAACGTGTCCCACAGCTGCGCGCCGGGTTTCTCACCGCCGAAGACGAGCAGCTTCAACGGGGTCTGCAGCAGACCGAATTCGACGAGCAGCACCAGCTGCGAGGGGGCGCAGTCGACGACGTCGAGTTCGGTGCCGGGCGCGCGGGTCAGGAAGCTGCCGGGGTCGCGCCGCTGCATCTCGTCGAAGAGCACGAGACGGTGCCCGAGGGTGATCATGGGCAGCATCTGGTCGATGAACGAGTCGAAGGTGACGGGGGCGGCCCCGCCGACGCGCAGCCCGCTCCCGTCCGGGCTCACGCGCCGGTACACGGGCGCGAGTTGGGTGTGCACGTGCTCGGCCAGGCCCAGGTGGTCGATGAGGACACCCTTGGGGTTTCCGGTGGAGCCCGAGGTGAACACGGCGTAGGCCAGCTGCCGGGGCAGCGGCCGCGCGTACGCGGGCACCTCCCCGGGCTCGGTGTCGTCGGTCACCGCGACGACCGGCGGGCCGAGGCGTGCCGCCGCCTCCTGGTGGGCGGCGTCGGCGACGACCAGCCGTACGCCGGCCTGCGCGAGCTTGTGCCGCGTACGACGCTCCGGCTCGCCGGGGTCGACCAGCAGGAAGGCCGCGCCCGCCGCCCAGATCCCCAGCACGGCGGCCACCAGCTCCCCGGTGCGCTCGGTCAGGACGGCCACGACGGTCTCGGCACCGGCGCCCCGGGACCGCAGGCGGGCCGCGAGACGGCGGGCCCGTACGTCCAGGTCGGCGAAGGTCAGCTCGCCGTCGGGAGCTTCGACCGCGATCGCGTCCGGCCACTGCCGGACCGCTGCCGCGAACATCTCCTGCACCGGCACGAACGTGTCGCCCTCGTCATCGGCGCGGCACACCGTGGCGAGCAGCGCCTCGCGGGTGTCCGCCGACATCAGGGCGTCCGCCCCGGCGCCGGGGCGGACGCCGCCCGTCGCGGCCAACGGCAGCACTCCGCTCGCCGCCGCGATCAGGTCGCCGAGCAGCGGCTCCGGGTCGGCGGCGAGCCGCTGCGTCGCCCGGTCGAGTACGTCGAGGAGTTCGGCGGCGGCCGTGGCGGACAGAGCCTCGGTCACCGCGTCGACGACGAACCGCGGTGCGGCGCCCCCTCGCACGCGCAGCGCCACCGGTGTGGCCGGCCCGTCCGCGGGCTCCGACGAGACGATGCTGTCGAAGAGTTCGCCGTCGCCGCCGACGGCCCAGCGCCGGATGTCCTCGGGCGCCACGCCGAGGTGGCGCCGCGCCTGGCGCAGCTGGGCGCTCAGCTCCCGCAGCCACGCGGACACCGGGCGCCCGGCGGGGAGCCGCACCCGAAGCGGCACCGCCTCCCCGCCCGCGTCGACGTGGCCGAACACCACGTCGTCACGGCCCGACCGCAGGGCGAGAGCCACGGCCCAGACGCCGTCGGCCAGCGTGTCGAAGGCGACGCCCCAGCGTTCGGCGGCGGCCGTGAGGCGGGCGGCCTGCCGCGGGTCGAGCGTCAGGGAGTACTCGGCGTACGCAACTGGCGCCCCGGCGTCCTGCGCGCCGTCGGCACGGCGGGCCGCCGGGAAGGCGCGTTCGCGGGTGGCGAGTCCGGTGAAGGCGTCCTGCCAGTACCGCTTCGCCGCCTCGCGCCCGTCAACGGCTACCGACATGTGCGACCGTTCCTTCCGCGTGATGGGTGCGCCAGTCGTCGAGCGCCTCGTGCAGCGCGGTGAGGGCCCGCCGCATCCGCTCGGCGGGGATGCCGGTGGGGAACCGGATGTGCCCGCGCACCACGGGGACGTAGTTCGCCGAGGTGGTGAGCACCAGGTGGTGCCGCTCCAGGGCGAAGTCGGCGAACCGCTCGATGTCGGCGACGCGCAGGTCGAGCCAGAGCTGGGTGCCGCCCGGCGGCAACGGCCCGACCCCGCCCGTCTGCCGGGCGTGGTCGAGGGCGGCGGCCCGCCCCGCCCGTACCCCTTCGACCAGCTCGGCGTTGCCGCGGTCGATCGCGGCCACCGCGTCCAGCTGGGCCCGCCCGTTGATGGACACCGCCTCCCATTCGAGGCGCGGCACGAGCCGTGCGATGTTCTCCCGGGCGGCCACGATCCAGCCCACCCGGTCACCGGGGCGCCCGTAGTTCTTGGAGACGGAGTTGACGATCGTCAGGCCGGTTTCCTCGACGGCGAGGTCGACCGGGGTCGGACAGCGGTCGGGCCCGAAGTCGAAGGAGTCGTACACGGCGTCGTACACCACGTGCACGTCGGGCCGGGCGGCCAGGGCCCGCAGCACGTCGACGTACTCGTGGCGCAGCACCTCGCCCGTCGGATTGTGCGGCAGGTTGACGTAGACGACGGTCGGCTCGGTGAACTCGGCCTCCAGAACGGCGAGATCCTGTGCCGTGCCGGTCAGCAAGAGCGGCTTCGCCCGCATTCCGGCCGCCCGCATGCTGTCGTGCACCCCGCAGAAGACCGGGGTGGTGTGCACCGCCTTGCGGAAACCGCGCGCGGCCAGGTCGCGCAGGACCAGGCCCACGGCGTGCATACCGCCCGCGGTGACGAGTACGTTGGCCTCGTCGGCCAGGCGGCTCGCGGACACCTCGTGCTCCCGCTTGACCAGCGCCTCCGTCAGCCGCGGGTGGCCCTGGGAGGGGGCGTAGCCGAAGGGCGCGCCGGGGTGGTCCGCGTGGGTCGTCGTGGCCTGCGGGGACGCCGTGCGCGGCCACTCGGGCACGTTCTCGACCAGCACGAGCCAGTCCTCGCCGGGCCGTGACTCGGCGATGTTCAGGCGCCGTTGCAGCGCCGAGAGCTGCGGGGTCACCTCGCCTCCCCGTGCCGCTCGCGCAGGCTGCGCGGCCGCATGTCGGTCCACATCTCGGCGACCTTGCCGAGGCACTCGTCCCGGGTGCCACTGTGCCCGGTGGCGTTCCAGCCGGCGGGCAGCGGCCTGCCCTCCTGCCAGATCGAGTATTGCTCCTCGTCGTTGACGACGACGTGGAAGTGCTCCTGCGGCTCGTCTGTCTGCTGCACACCCAGCCCCTTTCCATCGGCCTGAGTTCGTCGGCGGTCGTGGCGGTCGTCGGCGCGCGCCGACGGGGTGCGCCGAGGCGGACACCGACGGGTTCGCCGGCGGGTCTCGACGCCCCTTGCGGGAAGCGGGCTTCGCGCCCGCCCTCACCGGAAGCGGATCTCGCCCTCGGCGGCGTCGAGGATCTTCTCGATCTCGTCGGGGCGCTCGGCCGTCGCGATGATGTGGCCGAGCCGTCCGTAGGCGTCCGTCGCGGGCCGCACCTCGGCGCCCGGCCGTACCGTCACCGTCACCCGCTCCACCCCGGCGATCGCGGCGGCCCGCTCGACGCCCTCGACGGCGGCGAGCCGTACGGCCTGGTCCGCCAGCAGGAACCGGATGCCGCCCTGCCGGACGAACTCGGGTTCCAGGGACGGCTGTTGGCCGGTCGCCGCGCGCAACTGCTGTTCCAGCAGCGAGGTGCCGGTGGCGAGTCGGATCATCTCCGGGATCATCCCGCCGGCGAGCCGCGGGTTGATCTCGATGATCACCGGCCCGTCCGGCAGCAGCCGCACCTCGGTGTGCGTGGGCCCGAACCGGATGCCCGCCGCGGTGAGCGCGGCCCGCACGGTGCGCTCCAGGTCGGCGGCGACCGTCTCGGCGACCGGCGCCGGGAAGAGGTGCTGCTGTTCGACGAAGTGCGGGGTACCGGTGACCGTCTTGGCGGTGACCCCGACACAGTGATGGTGTCCCTCGGTGCTGAACATCTCGACGCTGAACTCCGGCCCGTCGGCGAGCTCTTCGACCAGGGCCGTACCGGCCATGGGCAGCCCGCGCGCGTTCACCGTCCGCTTCAGGATGTGCGCGACGTGTGCGGTGGCCTGCTCGACGGTCGTGCAACGCAGCACGTCCGTGGAGCCGGAGTCGTCGGCGGGTTTGACCACGCACGGCAGGCCCACGTCGGCCACGGCCGTCGCGGTGGCGGCCGCGTCGCGCACCGCCACGAACCGGGGCTGGCGCACCCCCGCCCGGTCCAACGTCTCGCGCAGCCGCGCCTTGTCCCGGCAGATCCGCACGGCCTCGGGCGGATTGCCGGGAGCGCCCAGCCAGGTGGCGAGTTCGGCGACGGCGGGCACGTAGAAGTCGCTGGTGGTCGTCACCCCGGCGATCTCGTCGCGCCGGAAGCGGGCCTGCACCGTCTCGCGCAGCGCGGGCAGCGTGTTCGTGTCGCACACGACGACCTCGCTGCCGGTGTCGGCCAGTCCCGTGTACCGCTCGGGGTCGTTGGTGAGGAACACCGGGGTGTAACCCATCTCGCGGGCCAGGCCCAGGGCGGCCATGCCCGTGCCGGTGGTGTTCGACTCGACGAAGAGGAGGGTGCGCGGGGTGGGCCGGGCGTCCGCGAGCAGGGCCCGCGACCAGGCGTGCACCTCGGTGCCGTACGTGACCTGCGTGGGCTGCTCGGCGCGTTCGAGACCGGTGAGCTGGTGCTGCTGCCAGTGGCCGTCGCTGTAGACGGTCTCGGCGTAGCGGTCACCGCGGTCGGGGAAGATGCCGACGACGCGGCGGCCCGGCGCGCTGGTGCGGGCCAGGTACCGCAGCACCTGGTACACCGACCCGGAGGTGTTCCCGGCGAAGATCTGCTGGTCGCGGGCGAGTTCATGGGTCGCGGCGAACGCCTCGTGGTCGTTGAGCCAGTGCACCTCGTCCAGCAGGGACGCGTCGAGGTTGGCGGGCTGCAGGCTGTTGCCGAGGCCGCTCTGCAGTCTTCCGGGCCGGTCGGGCTGGCCGAACAGGGCGCTGCCGACGCAGTCCACGCCGACGACGTACAGGTCGGGGTTGTGGCGGCGCAGCGCGCGGGCCGTGCCGCACAGCGAGCCGCCGCTGCCGACGGAGCCGACGAGTACGTCGACGGTGCCGAGGTCCGTGACGAGTTCCTGGGCGAGTTCACGGTAGGCGCCGGGGTTGTCGGGGTTGCTGTACTGCTGCGGCCAGAACGCGCCGGGCAGGTCCGCTCGGAGCTGTTCGAGGCGCTCGATGCGGGCGCTCTGCCAGCCGTGGCTGGACATGCGCTCCACGACGTGGACCTCGCAGCCCAGCGCCCGCAGCTTGGCGAGGGTGATGGTGTCGATCCGCGGGTCGGTGACGATGTGCACCGGGTGCCCCAGGGAGCGTCCGACCAGGGCGATGCCCAGGGCCATCGTCCCCGACGAGCTCTCGATCACGGGGGCGCCCGGCCGCAGCACGCCGAGGCGTCGGGCCTCCAGCAGCATGCTGCGGGCGACCCGGTCCTTCATGGCGAACGGGTTGTGCATCTCCAGCTTGGCGCACACCTCCACACCGGGGGCGGCGTCCAGTTTCAGTCGCACCAGCGGCGTCGAACCGATGGCGTCGTGCATGGCGTCAAAGAACATCGCCGTTCTCCTCGGTCGCGGGGTGCCGCGCGGTCGTGCCGGGCGCGTAGTGGTAGAGGGCGCTGGTGCCGCCCAGGCGGGAGCAGTGGCCGCGCAGGTGGGCGGTCTTGCGCTCCAGTTCCGGGTCGTCGCCGGCGAGGAGGACACCGAGCATGGTGCCGCTGTGCGCGATGACGACGCCGAGCCCGTCGGCTTCCTCGCAGGCCCGCCGCAGCGGCGCGAACGCGGCCCGCGGTCGGGTGCGTACGTGCAGTTCGGCGCTGCGGGTGGCCACGCGGCCCACGGTGCGCAGGTCGTGGGCGGCGACGGCGGCGGTCAGGGTGTCGAGCAGCTGCCCGTACTCGGCCCGCGCTCGGGCGTACACGGGGGTGTCGTGCCGGTTGTAGGTGACGGTGTCGACCTGGCCGCCCTCGTCGTAGCCGACGACCACGAGGCGGGGCAGGTGGCCGAGGCGCCGGTGCAGGCGCACCTCGCGGTGCAGGAAGGCCACGATCTCGTCGTGCATGACCCCGTCGGACGGCTCCACCTCGCGCAGCAGCGATTCGATCGTCGCGGCGGGGAAGGTCACGCCGAAGGCGTCGGCGACGGCGCGTACGGAGGCGACGAGGTCCGCCGACGAGCTGGCGAGCCCCTTGCCCTCGGGCAGTGCGCTGCTCAGCAGCAGCCGTCCGCCGCCGGGCCGGCCGAGCTCCTTGAGCGCGAGCGCGGCCGCGTGCGCCGACTTCTGTTTGTGTGGTGCGTCGACCGTGATGCCGTCGGCGTCGTCGGCGTAACGGAACCGCGCGGTGCTGCCGGCGGTGATCGGCAGCGTCACGAGGAAGTGCCGGTGATCCGGCAGGACCCCTTGGAGCAGTTCGCCGAAGGTGCCCACCGCCGACCCGCTGCCGACCGGTAAGGCCGCCTGCGCGGCGCGGGTCGCGGCCGGCGGCGCGTGTGCCGTCCCCTCGTCTATCGTGTCCCCCCGCATCCGCTCACTCCGTATCGGTGACGAGACCGAGGGCCCGGTCCGTCGTCGCCCGGGCGGTGCGCACCGCGTCGGCACGTACCGCCCAGGCATCGGCCAGAACCTTCGCGTCCTGCTGCTGCGCGGCCAGGGCCTCGCCGACCCGGTCGGGGTGGGCGGAGCCGGCCGAGCTCATCCGCCGCAGCGCGCGCCGCACGTCGAAGGCGTCCTTCAGGAGCGCCTCGGCGTCGGCGGCGTCGACGGTGTGCCCGTGCCCGGCCGCGATCTCGCCCAGCACGTCCGGGGCGTGTTCCTCGGGGGTGTGTCCGGCGCGCACCGCGGCCAGCACGTAGCCTCCGGCGATCACCTGGGCGGTGCGCCAGGGGATGCCGTGCCGCAGCGTCAGCTGGTTGGCGAGCGTGAACCCGCCGAAGAACTCCTTCTCGCAGGCCGCGAGCAGCCTGTCCTCGCGCAGCCGCAGCCCCTCCAGGACGGCCGTGAACAGCCGCAGCAGGTCGCGGCCGGTGTCGAAGGCCCGCGCCACGTGCGCGCCCGCCTCCTTGGAGACCTCCACGAGGTTGGTGTACGGGGTGTTGCGCTGGCCCAGCAGGGCGTCCACGTGGAAGGCGGCCAGGTGGGCGGTCTTGCCGCGGATGCGTTCGAGCAGGGGGAAGTTCTTCTTCTGCGGCATGGAAGCGGAGATCCCCGACAGCGCGTCGGGCAGGTCGAGGAAGCCGTGTTCACTGCCGGCCCACATCAGCAGGTCGGTGCAGAACCGGCTCAACGTGGCGCCGAGCAGCCCCAGCTCGGCGGTGACCTCCAGGGCCCATTCGCGGGAGGCGACGGCGCTGAGCGCGAGCGGTTCGGGGCGTTCGAAGCCCAGCAGGCGGGCGAGGCGCTCCCGGTCCCAGGCCAGCTCCTGCCCCGACAGGGCGCCCGCGCCCAGCGGGCAGGCGTCGATCGCGTCGTGGGTGGCCAGCAGGCGGCGCGAGCGGCGCAGCAGCCTCTCGTCGAGCGCGGCGAAGTAGAAGCCCGCGCTGATGACCTGGGCCGACTGGAAGTGTGTGTAACCCGGCATCAGGACGTCGACGGACCGCTCGGCGAGGCCGCGGGCCGCGTCGGCGAGGGCGTGCAGATGACCTGCGGTCTCCCGCAGGCGGTGCTTGGCGTACATCACCTGTGCGCAGGCCTGGAGGTCGTTGCGGCTGCGGTCCACGTGCCAGACGGGCACGGGTGCCGCGAGGCCCTCGGTGACGGTGCGTTCCAGGGCGAGGGCGATGTCGGACAGGTTCTGCTGCCGGGCGTCCTCGATGCGTTCGGGTGTCACGTCGTCCAGGAGGCCGCCGAGGGTGCGGGCCTGCTCGGCGTCGATCAGGCCCATCCTCAGGTACTCGGCGACGATGGCCTTCTCGATCGCCACGTACGAGGGCAGCAGGGTGCGTGTCTCGTAGCGGAACTGCGGGTCGAGCACCAACTCCCGTACGAGGTCGCTGGGATCCTCGGTGACCCTGCCGCTCAGCTGTCCGCTCATGTCCGCCCCTCCTCCACCTGCGGTTCCTCTTCGGGTCGGGGAGCCTCTTCGAGCCCGGGGACGCTCTTGACGGTGCGCACGTGCGAGCAGGCCAGGATCACGGGGGCGATGAGCATGCCCAGCGAGGCCAGGACGAGCGCGGGCAGGGTGCCCACCACGGTGCCCAGCAGACCGCCGAGTACGGCTCCGACCGGCATGACGCCCATGACGACCATGCGGTTGGTCGCGTTCATCCGGCCCTGCAGGGCGTCGGGGGTGATGGCCGAGCGGTAGCTGCGTACGTTGATGCTGTAGACGATGATCATGGCGGCGTCCAGCACGTACATGGCGATCAGCAGCGTCACGGCGGCGGGCACCGGCACCAGCGTGGCCAGCGGTGTCAGCAGCGAGGCGAGACCGGTGAGCGAGGCGGTCAGCACGATCAGCCTGCCCAGCGGGAGGGCCCGGCTCATCGGGGCCGCGATGACGGCGCCGAGCAGCGCGCCGACGCCCGAGGCGGCGAGCACGAGGCCGACCGAGAACGGCGGGATGTCGAGGGTGCGGGTGATGAAGACGAGGGAGACGGGCTCCGCGATCGCCATGAAGAAGTTGATGACGAGGGTGGCCAGGATCAGGGTGCGCACCGTGACGTGACCGGTGACGAACTTGATGCCGTCGGCGATGTCCTGCCGTATCGACTGGCTCTGCTCCTGGTCCGCCTCGTCCCCCGACTCCTCGCCGCCGGTGGGCTTCCGCTCGCCGCGGATCAGCGCGGTGAAGAAGGCGGAGAGGCCGAAAAGCACCGTGTTGATGAGCATCGAGGCGGCGCCGGCGAGGAGTTGGAACACCGCGCCGCCCAGCGCACTTCCGGCCACGCTGGCCGAAGAGGCACTCATCTCCAGCTTGCTGTTGCCGTCGATGAGCTCGTCGCGCTTGACGAGGGACGGCAGAATCGCGGAACTTCCGACGTCCGCGACCACGCTGAAGCAACCGACGAGCAACGCGATGACCAACAGGACAGGAACGCTCAGAATGTCGAGCCACGAGGCGGCAGGAAGGCCGAGCAGAAGGAGCGCGCGAGCCGTGTCGCACAGCACGATAATGGCCCGCTTCGGTTTTCTGTCGAGCCAGACACCGGCGAAGAGACTCACAAAGAGATATGGCACGTGGCCCGCCGCCGAAAGCAGACCCATTTCGAATACGGAAGCATTCAGGGAAACCGCGGCGAGGAGCGGAAAAATAACCGCCACCATATTCGCCGCAAACATCGACGATGTCTGGCCGAGCCAGAGGTTCCTGAAGTCCCGGTGCCGCCAAAGACCGGATGACATGAAGGTATCTGTCCCTAATTTTACGTGCTACTGGCCGCGTACCAGGTAACCCAATTCGAGCCCTGTCGAGTCGACTTCCGGGGCCGTCGTCAGGCATTCGACGATGCGCCCGCCCGCTTCCGCGATGAGCTCGTCCCAGAAAGCGCGCGTCTCCAGCCGCTGTTCGGTGATCTGGTGCAGGAAGTAGTACGGGTTGTAGTACGCGTTGCCCAGGCCGTGCCGCAGTACCGCGGGGTCCAGGGGCCGGTGGTCGACCTCGACGACGGCGAGGTGGGCGCCGGGCGTGTGCGTGAGCGCGGTGCGGACCACCTCGACGGTGGCGTCCCGCCCCTTCTGCTCCAGGACCTCCTGCAAGGAGAAGGCCGTGACGAAGCACGGGGTGGGCCCGGCCTCGGGCCTGACCTGCGCCATGTAGTCCTCGGCCGTCGCGTTCACGAAGCCGACCTGCTCGGACAGGCCGCGCGCGGCGGCCGCGCGGCGGGCGTTGTCGATGCTGCCCGGGTGCGGGTCCACGCCGATACCGGGGCGGCCGCCCTCGCACAGGTCGAGCAGGAACGTGCCGTCGCCGCATCCCAGGTCCACCACGGCGCTCGGGGGCTCGGGCAGGCGGTCGATGAGGCGCTTGACCAGCGGAATGGCGTCGTAGCGGCTCATCCCGCAGCTGCCGAGGCCGACCATGGTGCCGTTGCGTGAGGCGAAGCGGGTGCGGTCGGCCATGACCTCGGGCAGTTCCCGCAGGGTGGCGCCGTACCCGCCGATCAGAAGCTCGTACCAGGGGCGGAACTCCAGGAACTCACGGCCCTTGGCGGTGATGGCCGGCGACCCTTCCGAGTCGGTGACCACCCCTTCGCCTTCCAGGTAGCGCAACAATCCGGCCAGCCGCTCGGGGTCGAGGGCCAGGTCCTTGGCGAGCTGCTCCACATCCGTCGGTGAGGCTTCACCGAGTTTGCTCAGAAGGCCGCTGGTCATGGCGAACTCAAGGCATTGCGCTAGAAAGAAGCCCCTGATCGGCTGGATCGCAGTGATCAGGCGCTGCTCGAAGTCTGGCTCCATCGTCTCGCTTCGCTCTAGTCGTTACAGGTACGCACGACAGAGGTCCGGGCAGGTGAGTTCCCTCTTGACGTTCCCCCGGAAGCCCCCGAAATGGGGAGAGTGGTCGCTCTCCCGCACTCGTTTACAGCTCAGTCACTGTAACTGGAATTTTCTCAAGGCCACCAGGCTTGACTTCACCCACGGGCTTTGCTAAGTCGCGCCACTGGCTTGTCAATTGACGATCCGTGCACTCGACAAAGGGTTCGGCTCTGTTTGAGGCAGGGCCCCGGTGTTTGCCAGGCTCGTCCGAATTTGCCGGGTGGCGTCGGCGGCGACCGGCTCCATGTCCTCGGTGCGCACGTGGAGTTCGGGGCCGTCGACGGCTGATCCCGCAGCCGCGGTGAACCGAACGGACCTCAGGGCGTCCGAGGGGGCACCCGGTCTCAGCAGGCGCGGCAGCTTCGCCCGGTAGGCCACGTTGAACAGGACCGTCAGTACGCCGGAGATCCCGACGACGGCGTACAGGTACCCCAGACTCAGCGCCCCGGCGATCGAGGCGACGGGCAGCGACAGCATCAGCGCCATGCGACCCAGGTCGCAGGCGATCATCAGCTTGCGCTGGTCGACCCGGTCGGCGAGCAGTCCGGCCGGCAGCGAGATGAGCAGGTACGGCAGCCAGGCCAGGGTGGTCAGGAGCGAGATCTGGAAGACGCTCGCGTCGAGCGTCTCGGCGGCGAGCAGCGGGACCGCGACGCTGGATATCCGTGAGCCCAACTCGGCGACGGTCTGTCCGCCCCACAGCAGCAGGAAGTTCCCGCTGTGCCACACCGTGGGGCGATCGGCCTGCTCGGGCCGGTCGTCCGTCACCGGTTGTCGCGTCACTGTTCCGCCCATCTGTTCGTACGAGCTCCGGTGTTCAGGCCGTACGGCAGCCGGTGCAGGCAGGGGTGAGTCGCAGCCGCAGGTTCTTGAAGCCGCTGATGACCGTCGAGGCCGGCCGGCCGCGCGCCCCCAGACAGTAATGCGACCCGGCGCCGAGCCCCAGGTGGGGGTTGGGAGTGCCTGCCCGGCCTCCTGACAGGCGGCCGGGCTATTCCTCGGCCATGGCCGCCGGCTCCCCCTCCCGTAGGCAGACGACCCTCCCGGACACGGCGGCCGCCCGCAGCGCGTTCAGGGTCCGTAGGTGCGCGGGGTGCAGGGTGTCGCTCAGGTCGTTCGGGGCGGCGAAGGTGTGCTCGTCGTGTTCGGGGCTCAGGGTGATGCGTGCCCCGTCGGGGAGGGTGCCTGCGTGGAAGTAGCAGTCGAGGACCGGGCCCGTGCCGCCGACGTTCACCCGGTGGTCGATGCCGATCAGGACGGGGGGCGCGGGGAGGCCGATGCCGGTTTCCTCGTGCGTTTCGCGGCGCGCGGCCGTCAGCGGGTCCTCTCCGTGGTCGAGCATGCCGCCGGGCAGCCACCAGACGCCCGCCAACGGCTGGCCGGGGGCATAGCGCAGGAGAAGGATCCGGCCCCGGCGGTCGAAGAGCAGCACGCACGAAGCGATGAGTGCCTGCGGCTGGGTTCTGATCCATTCCTCGCGGGGGAGCCAGTCGGCCACTCAGGACTCCCGCGAGGTGAGGGTCCGGGCGGCGGCCTGTTCGAGGTGCTCGGCGAAGCGGGCCTCGGGGTTCGGGACGCCGAGGCGGTGCAGGGTGACCATCGACGTCACGATCACGTCGCACACCTCCGCCGTCACGTCCTCCCAGGTGTGGCTCACGCCCTTGCGGGGGCTCGTGCCGGAGACCCCGATGAGGGCCTGGGCGGCCTCGCCGAACTCCTCGCCGATCTTCAGCACCTGCAGGGCCGAGCGCTGGTCAGGGGGGATGTGAGCTGCCGCCCTGTCGAGGAATGCGGCCAGTTCGGCGGTCTTCTCCCAGGCACTGCTGTCCATGGTGGTCCCTCCCAGTGGGTTCCTCGAAGCGTCAGGCAAAAGCTGGACGCCGTCATCACGCAAAAGCCGGACGCCGTCGTGTAAACGGACTAACGGGTGAACCCGCCTTCGGTGACCTTGTGGGACCGATTCACCGGCCGAGCCGCTGGGTACCCGGCGGCCATGACCGAGTACGAACGCTCACGCACGATGCCCGCCCAGCCCGAGCAGGTCTTCGACGAGGCCGCCAACGTCGGACGGCTGGAGTCCTGGATGCCGGAGGCTCTGCACGTGGAGTCCGTGGATCTTCCCGCCATCACCGTGCACGAAGACCGTACGGACGAGGACACCGCCGCCCTGCTGCGCGCCCAGCGCGACCAGATGCGGCTCGAATGGGGCACCCGCGAACAGGGCAGCTACGCCGGCTGGCTCCAGGTCGCCGGTATCGGTGCCGGAGCCAGTGAGGTGACGGTGCACCTGTCGTTCTTCGACGCCGGCCACGACCCCGGCGAGGAGGCCGTACGCGACGCCCTGGACTCCAGCCTGCGGCGGCTGGAGGAGCAGGTGCGGCTGCGGGTCGAGCACGCGGCCGGCTGACCGGCGGCCGCGCAAGGACAACCTGTTCGACGGGTGGGAGTTCGGGAAGGCGCAAGAAAGGAAGACGCAAAGAGAAGGACGCACCGCAACGAAGAGGGACGCACCTTTGTCCGACGGGCGACGGGCGGCGGGCGGCGGGCGGCGGGCGGCGGGCGGCGGGCGGCGGGCGGCGACGAGCGGCGAGGAGGATGCCATGGAGCGGGTGACCGGGAGAACGCGGCCGGAGCGGCGGATCGGCATCCGGACGTACGGGGAGGTCGACTCGGCGCTGAGTGGTCTGGTGGCTCGGCATGTGGGCAGCCCGCAGTTCTCGGCGGGGGAGGCGGTGGCCCTGCAGTGGGCGCTGGGGCGTACCGCCCGCGCGCCGGTCACCGGCGTGGGCGGTGGCGACGTTCCGGATCTGCAGCTGCTGACGGCCGAGGTGGACGCCACCGTCGTACGACTGGAGGACCCCACCAACCCGGCGGGCAACCGTGAGTACTTCCAGGGCGTGTACGGCGCCCTGGCCTGGGTCTGCGGTCTGCGGGGCCGGCTCATCTGAGCCGGCTCCCGGACGCGAGGCGGCTACTGCACCCGCCCCACCGTGGGCTCCTCGCCCTCCTCCTCGTCCGGGAGGTGGACGTCGTTGACCGCGATGTTGACCTCGACCACCTCCAGGCCGGTCATCCGCTCGATCGACGCGATGACGTTCTCCCGTACGTCGCCGGCGACCTCGGTGATGGACAGCCCGTACTCCACGACGACATCGAGATCGACGGCGCTCTGCCGCTCGCCGACCTCCACCTTGACGCCGCTGGTGACGCTGGGCCGCCGGCCGGGGACCCGTTCGCGCACCGCACCCATGGTGCGGGCGAGGCCACCACCCAGGGCGTGGATGCCGGGCACCTCACGCGCGGCCATCCCGGCGATCTTCGCCACGACGTCGTCCGCGATGGTGGTCCTGCCCCGGGTGCCGGGTGCGGTCGCGCCTCCGCGCGCGCCGGCGCCGGATTCCGTGGTGCGTACCGTCGCACCGGTCGTCTCCGTCATGTCCAACCCGCCTCCTCCGGGCGCGCAGGGGCCCGAGCACAGGAGGCCCGCCGCCACGCTCATGCCTCTTCTCCAGGGTGCCTCGCCCCTACCGGGCCCGCCACCGCTGGCCTTGCCCCACAAGGGCTTTCCGCGTGTCGTCGAGGCGCCCGCTACTCCTCGAACAGCGCCTCCTGGCCGCTCATCTCCGCCGCCTGCCGCACCCGCTTGTTCCGCAGCCCCACGACCACCGCCGTGCCGGCCGCCGCCGCGCCGAGGGCCGCCGGGACCATCCAGCCGCGGTTCAGGCGGTCCCTAAGGAGGTGGTCGAGGGAGAGGCGGCCGGGGCCGATGACGGCGAGGGCCGCCGCGGTCAGGCCGAGGGTCGCGGGGTGCTCGAGGCCGCCCTCCTGGTTGAAGAAGCCGCTCGGGGCGTGCACCGCGGCCGCGCCCGCCATCCCGCCGGCCGCCGCCGCACCCGCCGCCGGAGTGGCCAGCCCCAGCGCCAGCAGGGTCCCGCCGCCCCATTCCGCCAGCCCCGACGCCGTGGCGCTCAGCGTGCCGGGGCGGTACCCGACGGACTCCATGAACTGACCGGTGCCCTCGATCCCGGCTCCGCCGAACCACCCGAACAGCTTCTGCGCGCCGTGCGCGGCCAGTACCCCGCCGGTGCCCAGCCGGAGCAGCAGCAGACCCAGATCACGTCGGTCGTAGCACGTCACGTTGTCTCCCGGTGCAGAAATGGACTCCACCCCACCGTCGCAGCCCGCCACCCACCCGGCCCTCCCGGGCAGCCGTTCGGGTGGCGGGGTGCCGGACGCGGTGTGAGTGTGGCTGGCATGACGATTCAGACAGCCAAGCTGAGTGACCCGGCGGTGCGCGCCTTCGTCACCGCTGTCAACTCCCACGACAGGGAGGGCTTCATGACCCTCCTCGCGCCCGGCGCGACCATGGCCGACGACGGAACCGACCGCGACCTCGCCGACTGGATCGACCGGGAGATCTTCTCCTCCCACGGCCACATGGAGGTCGACAACGAGTCCAAGGGCGGCCGCTCGCTCATCGCCCGCTACAGCAACGACACCTGGGGCGAGATGCGCACGCGGTGGAGCTTCACCGTCGACGACGACGGCAGGATCACCCGCTTCGAGACCGGGCAGGCGTGAGAGTCGTCGCGCCTCATGCCTTGCGCTGAAGTGCGCTTCAACTCCTAGCCTCACCGGGCATGGAGACCACCAGAACACTTGGGCGCGACGGCATCGGGATCAGTGCTCTCGGCTTCGGCTGCTGGGCCGTCGGCGGTGAGTGGCAGGACGCCGAGGGACAGCCGCTGGGCTGGGGCAAGGTCGACGACGAGGAGTCCGTACGGGCGATCCGGCGCGCCCTCGACCTCGGCGTCACCTTCTTCGACACCGCCGACACCTACGGCGCCGGCCACAGCGAACGCGTCCTCGGCCGCGCCCTCGGCAAGCGCCGCGCCGATGTCGTCGTCGCCACCAAGTGGGGCAACGTCTTCGACGAGGACACCCGCACCCTCACCGGCGCCGACGACTCCCCGGCGTACGCCCGCCGCGCGCTGACCGCCTCCCTGCGCCGACTCGACACCGACCACATCGACCTGTACCAGCTGCACCTGTCCGACGCGGACCCGGACCGCGCGGCCGAACTCCGGGACACCTGCGAGGAGTTCGTACGGGAAGGGCTGATCCGGGCGTACGGCTGGAGCACCGACGACCCCGCCCGCGCCGCCGTCTTCGCCGAGGGCGCCCACTGTGCCGCCGTACAACACCGCCTCAACGTCCTCCAGGACGCACCCGAGATGCTCGCCCTGTGCGCCCGTTCGGGGCTCGCCGGCATCAACCGCAGCCCGCTGGCGATGGGCCTGCTGACCGGCAAGCGGGCCGCCGGGCAGCCGCTCGACGCGGGCGACATCCGCAGCACGCCGCCCGCCTGGCTGCCGGGATTCGCCCCGGGCACGGGCGCCGACCCGCAGTGGACGCGGCGGGTCGACGCGCTGCGGGACGTCCTGACCAGCGACGGCCGGACGCTCGCGCAGGGCGCCCTCGCCTGGATCTGGGCACGCAGCCCGCACACGGTCCCGATCCCCGGCTTCCGTACGGTCGCCCAGGCCGAGGAGAACGCGGGCGCGCTCGCCAAGGGCCCGCTCACCGCCGGGCAGATGGCCGAGATCGACGACATTCTGGGGCGGTGAGCGGCGGCAGGGGCCCGGGGCCGCTGTGAACGCGGCAGCCGTTCCACGGGCGACCGGTCCGTACCTCGCGGTCCCGCGCGAGGTCCCCCCTCCGGTCGCCGTGGAACGGCTGCCGCCCTCCCCCTGGAATGCAGCCGACGGGAGCTGGGCGCTCCAAGTGTGAAGCTTCTGTGGAGGAGATCCGAGCATAAGCGCCCCACCGGCGGCGATGTGGCGGACCTCTGTATTCCGCTTGTAGAGGTTGACCGTTCAGCCACGCCCGACGTACGGCATCGCCGTCGCCAGCACGGTCGCGAACTGCACGTTCGCCTCCAACGGCAGCTCCGCCATGTGCCGCACGGTGCGCGCCACGTCGGCGACGTCCATCACCGGCTCCGGCGCCATCTCGCCGTTCGCCTGCAACGCGCCGGTCTGCATCGCGTGCGTCATGTCCGTCGCCGCGTTGCCGATGTCGATCTGCCCGACCGCGATCCGGTACGGCCGGCCGTCCAGCGACAGCGACTTGGTCAGGCCGGTCACCGCGTGCTTGGTGGCGGTGTAGGCGACGGAGCGGGGGCGGGGGGTGTGGGCCGAGATCGAGCCGTTGTTGATGATCCGGCCGCCCTGCGGGTCCTGCTCCTTCATCTGCCGGTACGCCGCCCGCGCGCACAGGAAAGCCCCGTTGAGGTTGGTGTCCACCACATGCCGCCAGGCGTCGTACGCCAGTTCCTCCACCGGCACCCCGCCCGGCCCGAACGTCCCCGCGTTGTTGAACAGCAGGTCGACCCGCCCGAACCGCTCGACGGTCGCCGCGAACAGCGCGCTCACGTCCTGCTCCCGCGACACGTCCGTGCGTACGGCCAACCAGGCGCCCTCCGGCACCAGGGCCCCCGTCTCCTCCAGCGTCTCCACCCGGCGGCCCGCCAGCGCCACCGACCAGCCCGCGCGCAGCAGCTCCACCGCGACCGCGCGGCCGATACCGGAGCCGGCGCCCGTCACGACCGCGATCCTCGACTGCCGTTCGGCAGTTTGCTCGGCATTCATAGCCCCGCAGCGTAGGAGACGGTCCGCCATCCAGAACTCATCAGTCCGCCATTCGGGTGTTGTGTACGCGCCAAGCGTGTGTCGTCCCCGGCGATTCGAATGCCACCTGCGACCAACTGCTTCACAACCGTCGATCGACAGGATCGCCAGGGGAGAACCGGATGACACCCGCAGCCCGTCAGCCCCAGCACGCCCCCGAACTCCGCGCCGCCGCCCGCCACATCGGCCGTCGCCGCTTCCTCACCGCCACCGGTGCGGCCGCCGCGCTCGCCTTCGCGGTCAACCTGCCCACCGCGGGCGTCGCCGGCGCCGCCGAACTCGACGCCGCGCAGATCACCGACGACCCCTTCACCCTCGGCGTCGCCTCCGGTGACCCGCAGCCCACCTCGGTCCTGCTGTGGACCCGCCTCGCCCCCGCGCCCTACCAGCCCGACAGCGGCCTGCCCGCCGAGCGCGTCACGGTGCACTGGGAGCTGGCCCGCGACGAGAACTTCCGCCGTCCCGTCCGGCGCGGCACCACCACCGCGCACCCCGAGTTCCACCACACCGTGCACGTCGAGGTGGGCCACCTGGAGCCCGGCCGCGTCTACTTCTACCGCTTCCGCGTCGGCCGCTGGGTCAGCCCGGCCGGCCGCACCCGCACCGCGCCCGCCCCCTTCGACCGGGTCTCCGGGTTCACCCTGGCCGCCGTCTCCTGCCAGGCGTACCACGACGGCTACTTCACGGCGTACGGCCATCTCGCCCAGGACGACGTCGACGTGGTCTTCCACCTCGGGGACTACCTGTACGAGTACGCCGTCAACGCGGTCGGCGGCCAGCGCAAGTACACCGACCGGACCCTGCCCGACCTCTTCAACCGGGAGACCATGACGCTGGAGGACTACCGGCTGCGGTACGCCCTCTACAAGTCCGACCCCGACCTGCGCGCCGCGCACGCCGCGCACCCCTTCGTCGTCACCTGGGACGACCACGAGACCGAGAACAACTACGCCGACGACATCCCCGAGAACTCCGTCCCGCCGGAGGAGTTCCTGCTGCGCCGCGCCTCCGCCTACCGCGCCTACTGGGAGAACCAGCCGCTGCGCCGCCCCCAGCGCCCCGAGGGCCCGGACATGCAGCTCTACCGGCGGCTGTACTGGGGCCGGCTCGCCCAGTTCGACGTGCTCGACACCCGGCAGTACCGCTCCGACCAGGCCTACGGCGACGGCTCCGACGTGCCCGGCCCCGAGGTCGACGACCCGACGCGCACCATGACCGGCGAGACGCAGGAGCGCTGGCTGCTCGACGGCTGGCGACGGTCCAAGGCGCTGTGGAACGTCGTACCGCAGCAGGTCACCTTCTCCCAGCGGAAGTTCGACCTGACCGAGCCCGCACGGGTGTCCATGGACGCCTGGGACGGCTACCGCGCCTCGCGCCGCCGCGTCCTGGACGGCGCGAAGGCGGCAGGCGTCGAGAACCTGATGGTGCTCACCGGTGACGTGCACGTCGGCTACGCCTTCGACATCAAGGACGACTTCGACGACCCGGCGTCGCGGACGCTCGGTACCGAGATCGTCGCCACGTCGATCGCCAGCGGCCGGGACGGCTCGGACAAGCCCGCCAACTGGAACACGTACATGACCGCCAACCCGCACATGAAGTTCTACAACGGGCGGCGCGGCTATGTGACGGTGGCGCTGGGCCGGGAGCAGGCCCGGGCCGACTTCCGGACGGTGCCGTACGTGACCACGCCCGGGGCGCCGGTCACGACGGCCGCGTCCTTCGTGACCCAGGTGGGGGAGCAGGGGCTCAGGCAGGTGTGAGTTCCGCCGTGGGGTCCGTCTCGGGGGCCTCGCCCGGGTAGCGGACGCCGATGCGGTCCCGGATCGTGTCGAGCGTCCGCATCACGGCGAGGGTGCCGTCGAGCGGGACCAGCGGGGACTCGGTCTCGCCGGCGCGCAGGGCGCGCATCACCTCGCGGGCCTCGTGCTTGAGGCTGTTGTGCGCGGCGCCGGCGGCCGGGTCGTGGGCGAACTCCTCGGGCTCGCGGCCGTCGCGGCGCAGGACGAAACGCTCCGGGTGGAAGAAGCCGTACGGGATGTCGATCCGGCCGTGGCTGCCGGTGACGGAGGCCGCCACGGGCGTACCACCCACGATGGAGCAGTGCACCGAAGCGAGAGCGCCGCTCTCCCAGGAGAGCAGCGCTCCCGTCTGGAGATCGACGCCCTCGTTCGAGAGCACCGCTCTCGCCGCGATGTCCGACGGCTCCCCGAGCAGCAACTGCGCGAACGACACCGGATACACGCCCAGATCCAGCAGCGCACCCCCACCCTGCCGCGGATCCCGCAGCCGATGCGAGGGCGGGAAGGGCCCGGACAACCCGAAGTCCGCCTGAATGCTGCGCACTTCACCGACCGCACCATCGTCGACCAGTGCCTTCAGCCTCCGCATCAGCGGACTGCAGTACATCCACATCGCCTCCATCAGGAAGCGCCCCCGCTCGCGCGCCAGCGCGACCAGCTCCTCCGCCTCGCGCACGTTCAGCGTGAACGGCTTCTCCAGCAGCACGTTCCGCCCCGCCGCCAGACACAGACCGGCGGCCGTCCGGTGCGCCGAGTGCGGAGTGGCGACGTACACCACATCCACGTCCTCGTCGTGCGCGAGCGCGTCCCAGTCGCCGTACGCCCGGGGAATCCCGAACCTTTCCGCGAACGCCTTCGCCGAGTCCGCCCTCCGCGAGGCCACCGCCACCACCTCGGCGTCCGGCAGATCGACCAGATCCGCCGTGAACGCCGCCGCGATCCCGCCCGTCGCCAGGATCCCCCACCGCACGCTGTCCGCGCCCATTCCCGCCCCGCCCATTCCCGCCCCGCCCATTCCCGCCCGCCCTCGTCCTCGTTCGATCTCGTGCGTTCTCGTTCGATGTCACCAGGCACCGTGTTCGAACTGAGAGCATAGGGACCGGACTGCTCGGAGAGGGAGGGGCACATGCCCGAAGGGGCACCGATACCGGACCTGTCACAGGCGGCCGCGGCGGATGCGCGGCCGCCCGTTCGTGCGCAGCGCCGCGCCGGACTGCTCGTCACGCTCGTCCTCGGCGGACTGACCGCCACCCCGCCGCTGGCCATGGACATGTACCTCCCGGCGCTGCCGGAGGTCACCCGGTCGCTGCACGCGCCCGCCGCGACCGTGCAACTCACGCTCACCGCCTGCCTGGCCGGCATGGCGCTCGGCCAGCTGGTGGTCGGCCCGATGAGCGACCGCTGGGGCCGCCGCCGCCCGCTGCTCGTCGGCCTCGCCGTGTACGTCGTAGCCACCGCGCTGTGCGCGCTGGCGCCCACCGTCGAGACGCTGGTCGCCTTCCGGCTGGCGCAGGGACTCGCGGGTGCGGCCGGGATCGTGATCGCCCGGGCGGTCGTCCGCGATCTGTACGACGGCATGGCGATGGCCCGCTTCTTCTCCACCCTGATGCTGATCTCCGGCGTCGCGCCGATCGTGGCGCCGCTGATCGGTGGGCAGATCCTGCGGGTGACGGACTGGCGGGGCGTGTTCGTCGTCCTCACCGTGCTCGGCGTACTGCTCGCCGGGGTCGTGTGGTTCCGCCTGCCGGAGACCCTGCCGGCGAAGGAGCGGCACAGCGGCGGCGTCGGCGAGGCCCTGAGCTCGATGCGCCGCCTCCTCGCCGACCTGCCCTTCACCGGCTACATGCTCACCGGCGGCTTCGCCTTCGCCGCGCTGTTCGCCTACATCTCGGCCTCGCCGTTCGTCGTCCAGGAGATCTACGGCGCCTCCCCGCAGACGTTCAGCCTGCTGTTCGGGCTGAACTCGATCGGCCTCGTCGTCGCCGGGCAGATCAACGGCAAGGTGCTGGTCGGGCGGGTCAGCCTGGACCGGGTGCTGGCCGTCGGCCTGGGCATCGTCGTGCTGGCCGCGACCGCGCTGCTGCTGATGTCGCTGGGGGCGTTCGGCGAGGTCGGGCTCGCGCCGGTGGCTGCCGCGCTGTTCGTGCTGATGAGCGCGATGGGCATCACGCTGCCCAACACCCAGGCGCTGGCCCTGATGCGGGTACGGCACTCGGCCGGTTCCGCGTCCGCCCTCCTCGGTACGTCCTCCTTCCTCATCGGCGCGATCGCCTCCCCGCTCGTCGGTATCGCAGGTGAGCACACCGCCGTCCCGATGGCCGTCGTCCAACTGGCCGCCGCGCTGGTCGCGACCGCCTGCTTCGTGGGAATGTGCCGTCCCTGGAACACCCGTGCGAGCACGGAGGGAGCGGAGAGCTGAGCGCACCCAGACTGCGCACCGGGGCCCCGGAACGGGCCGGCCTCGACCCCGGCGAGCTGCGTCACCTGGTCCGCGAGGTCCAGCAGCTGACGACCGGGGAACACCCCTGGGCACCCGGCGTCGTCGTGGCCGCCGGGCGGGGGCCGGTACTCGCGGTGCACGAGGCGGCCGGGTACGCGGTGCGGTACGCGGCCTACGACGCGGAGGCGGACGCGGGCGTGGAACTGCCGGAGCCCGAACGGGTGACGGTGACCGTCGACACCCCCTTCGACCTGGCCTCGCTCACCAAGCTCTTCACGGCCGTCGCCGCGGTGCAGCAGATCGAGCGCGGCACGCTGGGCATCGACGGGCAGGTCGGCGCGTACGTCCCCGAGTTCCGGGCCGCCGCCCGCCACGGCGTCACGGTCCGCGCCCTCCTCACGCACACGTCGGGCCTACGCCCGGAGCTGCCGCTGTACGACTGCGCCACGGACGCCGACCGCCTGGCCCTGCTCCGCGCGGAGGCCCCGACCGGCCGACCGGGCGACTACCGCTACTCCGACCTCAACCTGCTCCTCCTCCAGCACGTCCTCGAACGCGTCACCGGCCGCCCCCTGGACGTCCTGATCCACGACGGCATCACCCGGCCCCTGGGCATGACGTCGACCCGCTTCGGCCCGTGCCCCGACGCGGCGGCGACGGAGGACCAGCGCCGGCCGTGGGCGAAGGCGGACCGGGGGATGCTGCGGGGCGAGGTCCACGACGAGAACGCGTGGGCGCTGGGCGGGGTGGCCGGTCACGCCGGCCTGTTCTCGACGGCCCGGGACCTGGCGGTGTTCTGCCGCGCCCTGCTGGCGGGCGGCTCGTACGGCCCGGCGCGCATCCTGGGCCCGGACTTCGTGGACCTGATGCTGACGCCGCCCGGGCTGGGCTTCGCGCTGGACCAGCGGTGGTTCATGGGGGAGCTGGCGGGGAGGGGAGCGGCGGGGCACACGGGCTTCACGGGAACGTCCCTGGTCGTGGACCGGGCGACGGACACGTTCCTGGTGCTGCTGGCGAACACGGTCCACCCCCGACGCCGAACCCCGGACAGCAGGCCACGCGCGCGGGCGGGGTCGCGGGTGGCTTGGGCGGTGCGGGGGGTGTGACTCCGTCGGCCATCTGAGAGAGCCGCCTGAGAGAGCCGCCTGAGAGAGCCGCCTGAGACAGCCACCTGAGTGAGCCACCTGAGAGACCTGAGTGAGCCACCTGAGAGAATCGCACGGTGCACGCCCCCCTACCCCCCGCCGACACCCTCCGCGCCGCCCTCGCCGGTCTCCTCGACGGGCTTCCGCCCAGGCAGGCCGCGCAGGCCGTGGAGCGGCTGATCGCGAGTTACCGGGGGGCCACGCCGACCGACGCGCCGATTCTGCGGGACCGGGCGGACGTGGTCGCCTACGCCGCGTACCGGATGCCGGCCACCTTCGAGGCGGTCTCGGCGGCGCTGGGCGCGTTCGCGGACGCCGTGCCGGAATGGGTGCCCGGTGGGCATGTGGACGTCGGGGGCGGTACCGGTGCCGCGACCTGGGCCGTCGCCGCCACCTGGGACGGGGCCCGCCCGGTCACCGTGCTCGACTGGGCCGAGCCGGCGCTCGCGCTGGGCCGCGAGATCGCCGCGGCCAACCCGGCCCTGCGGGAAACCCGCTGGCAGCGCTCTCGTATCGGAGCGGCGCTCACCATCGAGAGCACTGATCTCGTCACCGTCTCCTACGTCCTCAACGAGCTCACCGCACCCGACCGCGCCGCCCTCGTCGACGCCGCCGCCACCGCCGCCCAGGCCGTCGTGATCGTCGAACCCGGCACCCCCGACGGCTACGCCCGCGTCATCGAGGCCCGCGACCGCCTCATCGGCGCCGGTTTCCACATCGCCGCCCCCTGCCCGCACAGCGCCGCCTGCCCCATCGCCCCCGGCACGGACTGGTGCCACTTCTCGGCGCGGGTCAGCCGTTCCTCGCTGCACCGCCAGGTCAAGGGCGGCTCCCTCGCCTACGAGGACGAGAAGTTCAGCTACGTCGCCGCGACCCGCTTCCGCCCCACCCCGGCCCCCTCCCGCGTCGTACGCAAGCCCCAGATCCGCAAGGGCCAGGTCCTCCTCGACCTCTGCGAAACCGAGCCCGCCCTGCGCCGCGCCACCGTCACCAAACGCCACGGCGACCTCTACAAGGCCGCCCGCGACGCCGACTGGGGCGACCCCTGGCCACCATGAGGCCGCCGGAGGGGCCAGCGGTCGAGCCTGAGCGACGGCTACCGCGCGGCTACCGCCTTCCCTCCGCCCCGCCGCTCACCCCCGACGGGCCGTTCCGGGGCAACGCCCCCTCCCGCGCCCCTTCCCGCGCATCCTCCTCCGCTCGATCCTGCGCCCGCCCCCGCCGTTCCGCGTTCTTCTCCTGCAGCTTGCGCAGCAGTTCCCGCTTCTGCGCCTGCGCGTCCAGGCCGCCCGTGCGGCCACCACGGCCGCCGCCCCGCAGGGCCTTGCGGCCGAGGTTCTGGCGCGTGCCGCCGACTCCCAGCATGTTTCCGGCTCCACCTCGGGTCATCGTGTGTCTCCCTCGTGATCGTCGACGGTCGACCGTCATCGGTCTCGCGAGACGCATCGTCTCGCTAGTGACGTTCATCAGCGTGCGGCGAGACGCACCGTCTTGTCAACCTGGTAAATTCGTCGCATGGTCAAGAAGCCCACCCCCGACTCCACCCGCCGCAGCGAGAAGTCCCGCCGCGCGATCTACGACGCCGCCCTCACGCTCGTCGGAGAGGTCGGCTACGCGAAGACCACCATCGAGGGGATCGCCGCCCGCGCCGGCGTGGGCAAGCAGACGATCTACCGGTGGTGGTCGTCGAAGGCGGACGTGCTCCTGGAGGCCTTCCTCGACCTCAGCGAGCAGGCCGCCGAGCAGGCGGCCGAACAGGGGGCGCCGCCCGGCGCCGAGTACGCCATCCCGGACACCGGCGACCTGGCCGCCGACCTCAAGTACGTCCTGCGCGCCACCGTCGACGAACTCCTCGATCCCAAGTTCGAGGCCCCGTCCCGCGCCTTGGCCGCCGAGGGTCTCGTCAACGAGCAGGTCGGGCGCGAGTTCGTCACCAAGCTCCTCGAACCCCAGCTCCAGCTCTACGTCCAGCGCCTGCGTTCAGCCCAGGACGCCGGCCAGGTCCGCCCCGACATCGACCCGCGTATCGGCCTGGAACTCTTCGTTTCCCCGCTGGCCCAGCGCTGGTTGCAGCGCACGGCGCCCATCTCCTACGAGTACACCGACACCCTCGTCGACTACGCCCTGCACGGCCTCGCACCCCGCTGACCGCACGTCACTCGCCGTGGCTGTCCGTGATCTGCCGTGTGGAGTATGTCTCGTACCCCCTGCCCCGGTTGGGGTCTGCGGCCCCCCGAGGCGCAGGATGGTGGGACGATGGGTCATGCTGACCGTTCAACAGGCGAGGCGAGGGGATAGATGAGCGCGGAGTTCGGCGGCCGCTCCGGCCGGCAGGGCAAACTCTCCCAGTGGCTGCGCGGACGCCGCCCGAAGGAGGCCGCCGGCGACGGCGGCCGGGAGGACCTGCTGCTGGCCACCGCCGCCGCGGGACTGCCCCTGGCGCCCGCCGCGCACCCGGCACCCGGCTACCGCTGCTCCTGTGACCGCGTCGGCTGTCCCACCCCGCCCGGCACCCGGTGTCGTTCGCCTGGCAGACGCAGTCCACCACCGACCGCGCGCAGATCGAGCGCTGGGCCCGCCACCAGCCGCAGGCCAACTTCATCACCGCGACCGGCATGACGCACGACGTCCTCGACGTACCGCTGGACGCCGGCCGCGAAGCCCTGGACCGGCTGCTCGCCTCCGGTGTCGAGGTCGGCCCGGTCGCCGCCAGCGACGACGGCCGCATGCTGTTCTTCACCCTCACCCGCGGCACCCCCGAGGAAGAGGACGAGTGGTGGCCGTGCGAACTGGACTGCCACCCCGAGACGATGGACGAGCATCCCGGCCTGCGCTGGCACTGCCGCGGCTCCTACGTCCTCGTCCCCCCGGCCCGGCTCCCCGGCGACGACCAGACCGTGCGCTGGCTGCGCGGCCCCGAGCATCCGCTGCCCGACCCGCTGACCCTGCTGGAGGCACTCACGGACGCCTGCGCCCGACACGCGGGCACGGACCCCGACCACACACGCGCGGCCTGGCCCCTGCGCCACTGAACACCAAGGCACCGATCGCCACGGCCCCGACCGGCACGGCCCCGACCGCCACAGCGCAGAACGCCACAGCGCAGAACGCCACGGCCCCGACGCCACGGCACCGAACCTCAAGCCCAGGCGCTACTCACCCTTCGCCGACGTCAGCCCCTGGATCCGGCCCAGCACGGTCACCTGGTCCGTGCCGGACCCCTTCTTCGGGTCCAGCGCCACCTGGTTGGAGACGAACTCCATCGTCAGCGACTGCTTGATCTCGCCGGTCGTCAGCGCCTCCACGTCCTCGCTCGGCGTCGGCACCGACGTGCCCGCCGCGGCGGTCTGCTTCTCGTAGTGGTGCGTGGTGAAGAACACCAGCGCCCCACCGTCCGCGGTGCGCAGCGCGACCGGCGCGTAGTCGCCGTCGACCAGCGGCTCGTCGATGTACTGGGTGACCAGACCCGGCCGCTCCTTGTCCTTCTCCCGCTGCTCGCGCCACACGCTGGTGTGCGTGCCGGACTCGAAACCGTCCCCGCCCTTCTGCAGGTAGGTGACGTAATTCTCGCCCAACTCGGCCGGGTTCATGGCGAACTCGCCGGAATCGACGGGGAGGGCCTCCGCCCAGCCGTCCTTGTCCTTCCTGAACTCCGGCATTTTCTCGGGCGCCACGAGGGTGAGATACGACACCTCCCACTGTTCGGCGAGCCCGTCCCGGGTGAACACCAGCAGCCAGCGCGCGTCACCGCCCCGGTTGGCCTTCGCGTTCGCGAGGAACCAGCGCGGCCAGCCCGCCTTCTTCGGGATCGTGTACTCGACGTCGCTGAACTCCAGCGGCGAGTGGTTCGGGTTGCCGCCCGGGTTGTTGACGTTGCCCGCCTTCAGCCGCGCCTCGTCGATATCGGCCAGGGGCCCGGTGACATGGTCGGCGTCGAGCGAACTGTCGTACGACTTGTCCGCCCGGTTGTACGCGCTCGTGAACTCCTGAAGCGCCTTGGCCGCCTCGTCCTCGGTCGCGCCCGGCAGCACCTCCCGCTCCCCGTGCACCACCACGCACCCGCTCGCCGTCAACGACAAAGCGGTCACCGAAGCGGCCATGAGCACACTCCGGTCCAGCCTGCGAAGCCTTCGAGGGCCGCGATCCCTGCTCATCGGGTCCTTTCACCTTCCCCTTCCCGGAGGCGAACCCTACCGGTGCACCCCGAGGTGCGGACGGCCGGACCGGGTACAGCGGCCACAACGTGACCTGTACTTCACAGGTCACGCCGGGGCGCCACCAGAACCGCTCCGGTACGGGGATGCGGGAACACCTCGACGGGCTGGTCGTACACCTCGGACAGGAGCCGCTCGTCGAACACCTCCGCCGGTGGCCCGTCGGCCGCGATCCGGCCCGCGCGCAGCACGGCGACGCGGTGCGCGTAGGCGGCGGCGAGGCCCAGGTCGTGCAGGACGACCACGACGGCGTCCCCGGCGCGCGCCCGCTCCCGGCACAGCCGCAGCACCAGTTCCTGGTGTTTGAGGTCGAGGGCGGCGGTCGGTTCGTCGAGCAGCAGCAGCGGGGCCCGCTGGGCGAGGACCCGGGCGAGCGCGACGCGGGCGCGTTCGCCGCCGCTGAGCGCGGAGAACGGCCGTACGGCGAAGGCGGTCACCTGGGTCGCCGCCATGGCCGCCGCCACCGCCGTGTCGTCCTGCTCCTCCAGCGGCGTCCCGGCCCAGGGCGCCCGCCCCATCCGGACCACCTCCTCGACGGTGAACGGGAACGACAGCGCGGCCGACTGCGGCAACACCGCCCGGCGCAGGGCGAGTTCGGGCGCCGACCACTCCGACGCCGGACGGCCGTGGACGCGTACGACCCCCTCGGCGGCCGGGAGATCTGCGGCGAGGGCGCTCAACAGGGTGGACTTGCCCGCCCGTTGGGGCCGACCAGCGCCAGCACCTCGCCCGCGCGGACGGTGACGTCGACGCCGGCGAGGACCGCACGCGCGCCGAGGCGGACGTGCAGGCCCTCGGCCTCGGCGAGGACGTCCCCGGCGGCCGGGGCCGGTGGGGGAGTGGGGCGCCGGGTGCGGAGCAGCGGCATCATGCCCAGCCTCCTTGCTTGCGTCGGGTGCGGCGCAGCAGCCAGAAGAAGAACGGGCTGCCCACCAGGGCGGTCAGGACACCGAGCGGCAGTTCGGCGGGCGCGGCGAGGGTCCGCGCCGCGAGGTCGGCGCCGAGCAGCACCGCCGCGCCGCCGAGGGCGCTGCCCGGGACGAGGAACCGGTGCCCGGGTCCGGCGGCCATGCGCAGCAGATGCGGTACGACGAGACCGACGAAGCCGATGACGCCGGAGACGCTCACCGCGGCCGCCGTCAGCAGCGCGACCACCAGGATCAGCATGATCCGCAGCCGCTCCACGTCCACGCCCAGATGCCGGGCGGGCCGGTCGCCGAGGGCGAGCAGGTCGAGGCGGCGCGAGGAGAGGGGCGCCAGCAGCAGTCCGGCCGCCGCGCACGGCAGCACGGCCAGCACCTTGGGCCAGGTGGCCTGGGAGAGGGAGCCGAGCTGCCAGAAGGTGATCTGGTTCACGGCGGCGGTGTCGGCGAGGAAGATGAACAGACCGACGAGCGCCCCGCAGAACGCGTTGACCGCGATGCCGGTGAGGATCAGCGTCACGACCTCCGTACGGCCGCCCGCGCGGGACATCGCGTAGACCAGCAGGACGGTGCCGAGACCGGCGACGAACGCCATCGCCGGGAGCGTCCAGTTGCCGAGGAAGTCCAGCCCGAGCGCGATCGCGGCGACCGCGCCGACCGCCGCGCCCAAGGAGACGCCGATGGTGCCCGGTTCGGCGAGCGGATTGCCGAACACGCCCTGCATCAGCGCACCCGCACAGCCCAGCGAGGCGCCGACGAGCAGGGCGAGGACGATCCGCGGGAAGCGGACGTTCCAGAGCACGGACTCGGCGACCCGGTCCAACTCCGTGCCACCCAGCCCCGCCTTGTGCTGCACGGAGGTGAGCACGTCGCCGACGGGGACGGGGTAGGCGCCGATGCCGGCGGCGAGCGGGACGAGAACGAGGAGGGTGGCGACCAGGCCGATGGTCAGCAGCCAGGCGGGGCGTCGGCGTCTGCCGGGCGGGGTGTCCGGCGGGGCGGTCGGTTCGGCGGCCTCGTCGGTGGCCTTCTCGGTGGCCTTCTCCTCCAACGCCGTCATGCGGCACCCCCGTTGTCCCGGAACCCCAGCTACAGCTAAGGGTAGCCTTACCTTTCTGGCCGGCTGTCGTCGGGTCAACCGAAGCGGGGGACGACCCGGCCACCTCGTGATGTTTCAATGCCCGGGTGACTGACTACGACGTGCTGCGCGTGTTCTGCGCGGCGAACGGCGGATACGGGAACGAACTGGGCGTCGTCCGCGACGGTTCGGTCGTGCCCGGGCGGAGCGAACGGCAGGCGCTCGCGGCGAAGCTCGGCTTCAGCGAGACCGTGTTCGTGGACGACCCCGAGCGCGGCGTCATCGACATCTACACGCCGAGCACGCGTCTGCCGTTCGCCGGGTACCCCTGCGTCGGCGCGGCCTGGCTGCTCGACGTGCCCGAACTGGTCACGCCCGCCGGGGTGGTGGGGGCCCGGCAGGACGGCGAGTTCAGCTGGATCGAGGCGCGGCCGGAGTGGCCGGAGCCGCGCACCCTGCGCCGGTACCCGAGCCCCGCCGAAGTCGACGACCTGCCCGTACCGCCGCAGGGGGAGTGGGTGTATGCCTGGGCGTGGGAGGAGGAGGCGGCGGGGCGGGTGCGTGCCCGCGGCTTCCCCGGCCGGGGCGACGGCATCGAGGAGGACGAGGCGACGGGCGCCGCCGCACTCCAGCTCACGGCCCAGCTGAACCGGGCCCTGAACATCGCGCAGGGCGCCGGTTCACAGATCCTCACGGCTCCTCAGCCCGAGGGGTGGGTGGAGATCGGGGGCCGGGTGCTGCTGGAGCGCTGACCTGCGGGGGCCCGAAGTGCGGCGCGGTGAGCGTCCGTACGGGTGGAACAGTGTGTGTGTTCCGTGCCGAACGGGGACCGATGGGCGTGACCACTCAGCATCGCGAGAGGAGCCCCATGCGCATCCGATCTGCCCTGGCCGCGACCGTCCTGGCCGCCGCCCTGACTGTCACCGGCACCGCCACAGCCACCGCCCTCGACAACCACCGGGACGGGTCCGACGACTCCGTCCCGTGCAGCCCGTACGAGGGCGAAATCGACACCGAGACCGCCGACCTCGAATGGTCGGGCGCGGTCTGTCACAAGGGAGTGTTCGACTTCTGAGCAGGACACGACGGGCGCATGGCCGAGTCGGCC